>DASRYK010000015.1:0-17476 GCA_035687205.1 Methylocella sp.
GGCTTGCAACTTAGGACTGCTCATGCCTACGATTGCCTTGGTCGACGACGACCGCAATATTCTCGACTCCGTGGCGATCGCCCTTGAAGGAGAAGGCTATCGCGTTCAGACCTATACCGATGGGTCAACGGCGCTCGACGGTTTGAAAAGCAGTCCTCCCGATCTGGCGATCTTCGATATCAAAATGCCGCGCATGGACGGCATGGAGCTTCTGCGGCGGTTCCGTCAGAAGTCCGATGTCCCGGTTATCTTTTTAACCTCTAAGGACGAAGAGATCGACGAATTGTTCGGGCTCAAGATGGGCGCGGATGATTTCATCCGCAAACCCTTCTCGCAGCGCCTTCTAGTCGAAAGGGTCAAGGCGATTTTGCGCCGTGCCACGCCCAAGGAACCGGGGGGGCAGAAGGAATCCGAGACCAAAATCCTTGAGCGCGGGCCCTTGAAAATGGATCCGGAGCGCCACTCCTGCACATGGAAGAACGATGTCGTGACTTTGACTGTGACGGAGTTTCTTATTCTTCAGGCGCTGGCGTCGCGGCCAGGAGTCGTCAAGAGCCGCAATGCATTGATGGATGCGGCCTATGACGATCAGGTCTATGTCGATGACCGCACAATCGACAGCCACATCAAGCGGCTGCGGAAGAAGTTCAAGGCTGTCGATGAAGACTTTGAAATGATCGAGACGCTTTACGGCGTAGGCTACCGCTTCCGGGAGCAATGACGCGCCGGTTTTGGCGCGGCCGCCGGGCCGTGGCGGAAGGCTTATTTACGTCTTGCCTGCCATGCAAGGAGCCTGCGCGAAAGGTCTTGGCGGCGAAACCCGGAAGGAAGTGCCAGCGGCAGCGTTTGATGCGGCACGACGTTCAATGCTGAACGGCCGAGGATGACAGCGTCATGACACTCGAAGCGGGGGAAGGGGCGGGCTTCGAGCGAACCTCTTCAATAGCGCGGCGGGGAAAACGCCTCCGCAAGAGCTTGGCCCTGCGATTGCGCGGGATCTCGCGCGCGGCGCGCGACCGCTTTGCCTCCCCTTTGACCCGGCGCATTGTGCTGTTGAACCTCGGCGGGCTCGCGGCGCTCCTGATCGGGTTCCTTTACCTCAATCAGTTCCGCGAGGGCTTGATCGATGCCCGTGTGCAAAGCTTGCAAGTGCAAGCGGAGATCATCGCCGCCGCTGTCGCAGCTTCCGCGACCGTCGAAACCGATTCGATCGCGATCGATCCGGAGAAGCTGCTTCATCTCGCGCCTGGCCAAAGCTATGCGCTTGCCGACGACATGCCGCCATCACTCGAATTTTCGATCAATCCGGAGCGTGTCGGCCCTGTCCTCCGCAGGCTCGCCTCGCCGACCAGGACGCGGGCGCGTATCTATGACCGGGATGGCTATCTAATCCTTGACTCGCGCTCGCTGTCGAGCCGGTCGAACATCATGCGCTACGACCTTTCGCCGCCCGGGCAGGAGGAGCCATCGTCACTTTGGAAGCGCATCGAAAACGGCCTGAACAGGCTTTCGAGCCACTTTGGCCTCCCACTTTACGAAGACATAGGCGTGGCGAATGGCAAAGGCTATCCGGAGGTCGCGCAAGCGCTTCACGGAATGGCGCAATCGGTGGTGCGGGTCGATTCCGAAGGTAAGACGGTTGTCTCTATTGCTGTGCCCGTTCAGCGTTTCCGGGCGGTGCGCGGCGCTCTGCTCTTGTCCACGCAGGGTGACGATATTGACAATATCATTGCCTCAGAGCGCGGGGCCATTGTCCGGATCTTCCTCGTTTCCTCGGTCATCATGTTTGTGCTCTCGCTTTTCATCGCGGGAACGATTGCCGAGCCGATCCGCCGCTTGGCCGAAGCCGCCGAGCGCGTGCGGCGGGGGACGAGGTCCAGGCGGGAGATTCCTGATTTCACGGGCCGCTCGGATGAAATCGGCCACCTCTCTGGCGCTTTGCGGGACATGACGAAAGCCCTCTACGACCGGATCGAGGCGATCGAGCGTTTTGCGGCGGATGTCGCGCATGAGCTCAAGAACCCGCTGACCTCGCTGCGCAGCGCGATCGAAACCTTGCCTGTCGCGCGCGCGCCGGAATCACGCCAGAGGCTGCTCGCCATCATGGCCCATGACGTTCGCAGGCTCGACCGGCTCATCAGCGACATTTCGGATGCATCGAGGCTTGACGCTGAGCTTGCGCGCGCCGACATGGAGCCGGTCGATCTTTCGCGCCTGTTGAGCGCGGTCGTCACCGTCGCTAATCTCGTGAAGGACGGAAACGCCGTGCGGGTCGAGCTCACTATTGCGCATCTTGGCGGGGGTGACGGCAGCCACAAGCCGCCATTCATCGTCATCGGCAATGATTCCCGCCTCGGCCAAGTCTTCAATAACCTCATCGACAATGCGAGATCCTTCTCGCCCCCGGAGGGAAGCGTCCGGGTTCTCTTGCGGATGAGCAAGGACTACACCGCGCCCGGCCAGCCACGCGACGGATTCGAGATCATCATCGATGACGACGGCCCAGGCATTCCCGCCGACGCCTTCGAGCGGATCTTCGAAAGATTCTACACCGACCGGCCAGGGCAAGGCTTTGGCCAGAACTCGGGTCTCGGCTTATCCATCTCAAGGCAAATCATCGAGGCGCATGGCGGGCATATTTCCGCATTGAACCGTCTAGGCCCGCCTGGCCCCGACGGCGTTCCGCCTGTGCTCGGCGCGCGGTTCCTCGTCTTTCTGCCAAAGGCGCGATAGGTATGGCGGCAAGAGCAGACCCAGCAGCTCCAGCGCGAAAAATCACTTTTTTCCATGCGAGCGCCGTTGTGATCGGCGAGGCGGGGGTGCTCATCCGCGGCCCCTCTGGGGCGGGCAAGAGCGGCTTGGCCTACTGCCTGGCTGCGGCGGCTGAGGGGGCGGGCTATTTCGCGCGTCTCGTGGGAGATGACAGAATTGGCCTTGAGGCGCGCGGCGGGCGCCTCATCGCGCATGGCCATCCCTCAATCCTCGGGCAAATCGAGCGGCGCAGCCAAGGCGTATTCCATGTGCCCTTTCTGCCTGCCGCCGTGGTCCGCCTCGTCATTGACATTGCTGCAGCGGGTGAGGCGACGCTGCGGTTTCCGGAGCCGGAAGACGAAAGCGTGACGATCGAAGGCGTCCGCCTCCCGCTCGTAAAGCTGCGGCAAGATGCCGCTGCTGGCGGCCTTGCGCTTTCGATCCTTGCGGATCTCCGGCTTCGGCGCTTGCTGCCTTAGCTTTGGTCTTGCCGCTGCGGCGGCGCGCCGGGCGCCGCACAAGGGCTTTTTTCCTTTCGGCCAGCCCGGCCCATTACGGCGCTGCCGGGAGGGGCTGCGTATCCGGCTCGTCATTTTGCTTGCCAATTCCGGTGCGCTGCACAAAATACGTTGTAAAACCCTTTCTCTTGAGATCAGCCCCAGCTTAGTTCCGCCGCCGGTTCAAAATCGTGCCATCCTGGAAGACCCGCCGCGACGATCCTCGCGAAACGCATCTTGCGTTGTTATCTCCTGTTCTGGTCGCTGGAGCGGCCCGCCCGCGGCAGTCTGCCGGAAAGCGCGCCTTTGCTGATGCGAAACCTGTATGACTTTGACATGGATGGTTAAGCTTTGCTGTGCCGGCTTGGCACGAGGCACCTTAATGGACAGGCGCGTTCGATGATCGGAATTGTGCTCGTGACCCATGGCCGCCTCGCAGCGGAGCTTCGCGCGGCGCTTGAGCATGTGGTCGGCCCGCAGAAGCAGATCGAATCGATCGAGATCGGCCCTGAGGACGATATCGAGCAGCGGCGCCAGGACATCATCACGGCCGTTGCCAAGGCGGATAGCGGCGATGGCGTGGTTGTTTTGACCGATATGTTCGGCGGCACACCCTCCAATCTTGCGATCTCGATCATGAATGGCGCAAATGTCGAGGTGATCGCAGGGGTCAATCTGCCAATGCTCATCAAGCTTGCTTCGGTGCGTGAGGGGTCGAGCCTTGAACAGGCTGTCATTCAGGCCCAGGACGCAGGCCGGAAGTACATTTACGTCGCGAGCCGGATCCTGAGCGGGAAATGACGGGTGAGAGCTCTCCGCCGCGCGAAGCTGGCAGCTGCCAGGATCTTGCCTCCCAAGGGCAATCAGCCGTGCGCACTTTCGAAATCGTCAACCGGAAAGGGCTCCACGCCCGCGCGACAGCCAAGCTTGTGCAATGCATTGACCGTTTTGATGCCACCGTTACTGTGAGCCGGGGCGGGGAGACAGTCGGCGGCACATCGATCATGGGGATCCTCACTTTGGGCGCGGGGCCCGGCATGACCATCACCGTCGAAGCCACCGGCAACGAGGCCATCGAGGCGCTCGATGCCATCGGCGCCCTGATCGCAAACCGCTTTGGGGAGGAGGAATAAGGCGCGGACGCAAGCCTTGCCGCTCAGCCTTTGCGGTAGCGGAGCGCGGCCTCGATCAGTCCCGCGGTTGAAGGATCGGCATCCGCGGGAGCAGAGCTGCCGGCAGCGATGATGGGGGTGAGCTTGCTGGCAAGCTCCTTCCCGAGCTCAACGCCCCATTGATCGAAGGAATTGATATTCCAGATCACGCCTTGGACGAAAACCTTGTGCTCGTAGAGCGCGATGAGCCGCCCGAGGGTCCGGGGCGACATTTGCTTATAAAGGAATGTGCTGGAAGGGCGGTTTCCCTCGAACACTTTGTGGGGCGCGAGCGCTTCCGCCGCGTCAAAGCTAAGATGCTGGGCCAGGAGCCTTTCTTTCACCTCGGCAAGCGCCCGCCCCTGCATCAATGCCTGGCTTTGCGCGAGGCAATTGGCGAGCAGCAGCTCATGGTGAGCGGCGTCGGCATCGAGCGGCACGGCGGCAACCAGAAAATCAATGGGAACAGGCTCCGTCCCCTGGTGCAGGAGCTGGAAAAAAGCATGCTGGCCGTTCGTGCCGGGCTCCCCGAAGATGACTGGGGCGGTAGCCATCGCCGCACGGGCGCCGGACAGGTCCACCGACTTGCCATTCGATTCCATTTCAAGCTGCTGGAGATAAGCCGGAAAACGGGCCATCCGCTCGTCATAGGGGATTACCGCATGAGCGGAAAATCCCCAGAAGTTTCGGTACCAGACGCCGAGAAGGGCCATTAAGACCGGAATATTGCGCTCGAGCGGGGCCGATATGAAATGGATGTCGATGTCCTGCCCGCCGGCAAGAAACTCCTCGAATTTCTCCGCTCCGATTCCAATGGCAAGGAGGAGGCCAATCGAGGACCAAATCGAATAGCGCCCTCCCACCCAGTCCCAAAATCCGAACACCCTGCTCTCGGGAATCCCAAAGGCTGCGATTTTGTCGAGCTGTGTGGAAACGGCGCAAAAGTGATTGGAAACCGCGGCCTCGCCGAAACGCTCAACGACAGCTTTCCGTGCCGTTGCGGCATTGGTCATGGTCTCGATAGTCGTGAATGTTTTAGAGCAAATGATAAAGAGCGTTGTGTCGAGCGGCAGATGCTTTAGCGTGTCGCCGAGATCGGCGCCATCGACATTGGCCACGGTATGCAGCCTCAAATGACCCGGGACAAAAGGCGCAAGCGCCCGCACGGCCATTGCAGGCCCAAGGTCCGAGCCGCCAATGCCAATGTTCACGATGTCGGTAAAACGGGCGCCCCTCGCAGATTTTACTTCTCCTTTGCGCACGCTTTCCGCGAAAGTGAGCATTTTGCGGCGTTCGGCCAGAACCTCCGGCATCACGTCCTTCCCGTAAGCGCGCATCGGCCGGGCCGTGAGATTGCGTAAAGCCATATGCAGCGCCGGGCGGCGCTCTGTCGTGTTCACGGGCTCGCCCGCAAATAGCGCAGCGCGGCGCTCCTCAACTCCAGCGGCGCGCGCGAGAGCGGTCAAAAGGCCTAGCGTTTCCGCGGTGATCCGGTGTTTTGAGAAATCGAAGAGAAGGCCGTCGAGCTCGATATGAAAATTCGCAAATCTCTCAGGGCTGTAACGGAACAAATCAGAGATAGAAGTCTGCGCTAAGCTGCTTTTATGCGCTTCGAGCGCTGTTAAGGCTTTTGTGACAGGGTCGCGCGCCATGGATCACCTATGCCATTGCTTGGAAGCGGGCAAGCTTCTGGCAACCCCGTCTGTGAGCCAGAAGCGGTGCCCGTTCTGGCAGCGTTAGCGGCTCTGCCTCATAATGCAAGATAATGCGCAAGGCCGCTTCCGCGGCCCGTCAATGCTGTGGCAAAGCTAAGGCTGTGGCAGCGATAAGCTTGCTCACAGACCGGCTGGAACTGCCTGGAGCCAGTCCCGGCTCCAGGCTGAGCCCGCGCGGCGCATGCATTTACATATTGTAAGCGCGCTCGCCGTGATCGGTGATATCGAGACCTTCGAGCTCGCCCTGCTTGCTCACCCTGAGGCCGATGATCACATCGACGAATTTATAAAGGATCGCAGATCCGATGCCCGACCAGAGAAGGGTGAAGATCACCGCCTTGAGCTGGATCAGGACCTGCGCGCCCATTTGGTATTCTCCGGGCGAGGCCGAGCCGGGGTTGGCTGTGTAATCGGTCAGGCCCACGCCGCCAAGATCGGGCGCAACCAGGATGCCCGTGCCGAGCGCTCCGATGATTCCGCCGATACAATGGACGCCGAAAACGTCTAGCGAATCGTCGTAGCCAGCTTTCGGCTTCACAACGGAAACGAAGAAGAAGCAGACCGCACCAGCAATCAAGCCCAGGATGATCGATCCCATCGGCCCGGCAAAGCCCGACGCCGGCGTCACGGCGACGAGACCTGCCACGGCGCCCGAGATCATGCCGAGCAGCGATGGCTTGCCCTTCAGGGCCCATTCGGTGAACATCCAGCCTAACGCGGCCCCGGCGGTCGCAACAAATGTGTTCACAAAGGCAAGCGCGGTCAGGCCGTTCGATTCGAGGTTCGAGCCTGCGTTGAAGCCGAACCAGCCCACCCACAGAAGCGAAGCGCCAATCATCGACATTGTGACCGAATGCGGCGGGTCGATGTCATGCGGATAGCCGATGCGCTTGCCAAGCATCAATGCTCCGACGAGGCCCGCGATTCCCGCGTTGATATGAACGACCGTGCCGCCCGCGAAGTCGAGCGCACCCATTTTCTGCATTGCTCCGGCATTGGCGAGGACCGCGTCGAGAGCTTCCTGCGCGGCCGCCTTGGCTGCCTCGTCGGGCGCGTCGGCAAGGGCCTTTGCTGCCTCGGCAATTGCATCGGGCCCCGCCCAGTACCAAACGCTATGCGCGATCGGGAAATAGATAAAGGTGACCCAGAGCAGGATGAATACGAACACCGCTGAGAATTTCATGCGTTCCGCGAAGGCGCCAATGATCAGGGCAGGCGTGATGCAGGCGAAGGTCATTTGGAACGCCATGTAAACATATTCGGGTATGACAACGCCGTTGGAGAAGGTTGCCACTGTCGAATCGGGCGTCATGCCTTTGAGAAATGCCCGGTCGAACCCGCCTATCAGATTGTTCCATTCGAGCCCTTGGAGAAATCCGAGCCAGGGATGCTCACCCTCGGCAAAGGGCAGCGGCTTGTGGCTTCCCTCGGTAAAGGCGAGCGAATAGCCATAGACAGCCCACACGACCGAAACCAGGGCGACAATCGCAAAGACCTGCGCGAGCAATGAGGCCATATTCTTGGTGCGCGCCATGCCCCCATAGAAAAGCGCAAGGCCCGGTATCGACATCATGAGGACGAGGGCCGTTGAGGTCAGCATCCAGGCCGTATCGCCCTTGGCCGGGACCGGCGTTTCGGCGAAAGCAAGCCCCGGCATGAAAGCGGCAAGCAGCAGCCCAAAGCCGGCCGCCCGCGGCGCGATCCTTGGCAGCGAAGGAAGATTCATATCCAACTCCTGCAAAACTTCTAAATTTGAGGGAAGGGAGCGTCAGATGGCTTCTTGATCGCGTTCGCCGGTGCGGATCCGGACCGCCTGCTCAAGCGAGGTCACGAAGATCTTGCCGTCGCCGATCTCTCCGGTCCTGGCTGCCGAGGTGATTGCATCGATGGTCTTGGCGACAAGGTCGTTCGGCACTGCGACCTCAAGCTTCAGTTTCGGAAGGAAGCTGACCGCATACTCCGCCCCGCGGTAGATCTCCGTGTGGCCCTTTTGCCTTCCGTAACCCTTGACCTCGGTTACGGTCATGCCGTGCGCGCCGATGGCCGTCAAAGCATCGCGGACCTCGTCGAGCTTGAACGGCTTGATGATCGCGGTGACTATCTTCATGTTGTTTTTCCTGCTTGCCTCTGCCTTGGAACGTGGAGAACTGCATGAGACCGGCTTACGGAAGGAAAGCCGGAGCGTGGAAGGGGCGGCGGCCGTGCTTGCGTTGCTGATAGCAATCCCCGGGCCAGTTTCATGCTCCCCGCCTCGGGCATGATAAATCGACGCTAGCCCGCCCCAGCCTGGAATTCCGATATGCTGCCCCCTTGGCCCTTCCTTCCGCGCGGTCGCAGAGCGTAAGACGGCTGATCACTGCCTTTTAACGTTTAACCTGTGTGTTTGTGCGAAGGAATCATGGGCTTTGGCCGCATCAAGCCTTCCTGAACCACCGAGGCGATAAGGCGGCCGTCATGAGAAAAGAGAAGCCCCCGGCCGAGACCGCGCGCGCCGCATGCGTTCGGGCTGTCCTGCGCGTAAAGAAGCCATTCGTCGGCGCGAAACGGGCGGTGAAACCAGAGGGCGTGATCGAGACTTGCCACTTGAAGGCCGCTATCAAAGACCGAATGGCCATGAGTGCCAAGCGCGGCATCAAGAAGCGTCATATCCGAGAGATAGGCGAGGACCGCGCGATGGACCGCAGGATCAGCAGGCAAAGGGCCCGCCGCCCGCATCCAGATATTCTGCTCGAATGAGCCCGGAGCCTGGCTCACAAACCGGGGCAGCCCCGCGGGGCGCAGCTCGATTGGCCGCTCCTTTGAAAACCATTGGCGGATTGCCTCGGGCATCGCTGCGCCAAATTGCTCAAGCAGGTCTTTTTCGCTTGGAAGCTCCTCGGGCGGGGGAACCTTAGGCATGGAAAACGCGTGCTCAAGACCCGGCTCTTCGATGTGGAAAGAAGCGGAGAGGGAAAAAATGGCCCGCCCGTGCTGAATGGCGTTGCAGCGGCGTGTCGTGAAGCTTTTCCCATCGCGGATCCGGTCGACTTCGTAAATGATCGGGACGGAGGGATCGCCGGGCAAAAGAAAATACCCGTGAAGCGAATGCGGCGCACGCATTTCAACCGTGCGGGCCGAAGCGACGAGGGCCTGGGCGACCACAAGCCCGCCGAAGACCCGCTGCCAGCCCACCTGCGGGCTCCGGCCGCGGAAAATATTCTCTTCAATCCGCTCGAGATCGAGAATTTCGAGGAGCTGGGCGACGGCACCGGACATTGCGCTGGCCAACCCTGTTCGAGGATGCTGCCGAGGCAATGCTGTCGTGCGGTGCTTCGGCAGATCAGTCAAGCGCCAGCTGCCGCCATCACGCTAGGGCCCTGCCCAGTATGCGATGGGAGGCCGAGGCCGCAAGCCCTCTTTGCTCTTCGAGGCTATTCGAGCGGCCTTGCTTCCTCGGGCAACATAATCGGGATCCCGTCCCGGATCGGATAGGCGAGCTTGGCCGCTCGCGAGATGAGCTCCTGATTCTGAGCGTCATACTCAAGAGTTGTCCGGGTGCGTGGGCAGACGAGGATTTCAAGGAGCCTCGGGTCGATCCGTGAAGGCTCCGGAGCTTGCTTGGCCTCTGGCTCTTTCTCTTTATCCGGCATATTTTCCTTCCTTTTAATGATGAAAGAAGCGCCTCACTGGACTTCAGTGCAAAGGATTCGGGGAATTCTTTGCCTTCGCGAGGTCGATTTCGGTAATTGCGACGAGAACATCCGCGCGCCGTTTCAAGTCGTGCGCTTCGAGAAGCGCTTGCTTTTCCTTAGGGCTGCATGGGCTCATCATGGACAAAGCATTGACAAGCGCCTCATTTGGGGCGCTATGAATGCTATTCCAGTCAATTTGAAGGCGGTTTGTCTCAGCAAAATTGCGCAGCGTCCGCAGCACCCCTTCGCGGTCGACTTCATCCTCCCCGGCGCGGGGGCTGAAATCGATCAGGAAGGGCGTGAAGTCCGCGCGGGCCTGCCGGTAGGGGGTCACTGCGGCAATCTCCTCGGCAAGTCTGAACCGGGCGATCCCGGTCAATGTGATGAGATAGCGGCCATCGCCGGTTTCTGCAAACTGCGTGATACGGCCCGCGCATCCAACAGAGCAAAGCGCAGGCTCGGCCTCACCCGCCAGCGCAGTTTCTGGGTCGGGCTGGATCATTCCGATGACACGCTCGCCCTTCAAAGCGTCGTCCACCATGGCGAGATAGCGCGGCTCAAAAATATTCAGCGGCAGCTCGCCGCGCGGCAGCAAAAGCGCGCCAGACAGCGGAAATAATGGCAAGACACCCCGCAGTTCTTCCGGGCCGCGATAGGCGTGATTCATGCTCATTTTCTCATCCTCACATCGTCCAGGCCCGCTCTGCTGACCGGAACATCGCAAAGAAACAATAGATCACGGGCTGGTCTTGGGCAGCTGGTATAAGTGCAAAATCTTTGATCGAATGCACAAAAAATATGCAGAACTTCCGGGGTCAAGGCCGTAAGCCTTTAGCGCCTCAAGAAAGCGGCCCGCCAAGCTTCGATACCAAGGTTTCCGGTCCAATGGACCAGGCCTCTGGCTCTCTCAGCGCGAGCGCGCTTCCCCTTCCAAGGGAAACAGTGGCTCCAGCCGTCCCATACTTCGCTTCACGCCGGGCTGCAATCAAGGAAGCGGGCAAGCGGCTTGAGCATCACCTCCGGAAAGCATTCCAAAATGTGCACAAAGGGTCATCACCATCGAAAGCCCTTCCCCTTCCTCAAGCCTCTTGTCATCTTTTTTGCAAGCTGATCACGCCGCCGCTTGGCGCTCAACCTCCTCCTCATCTCCGGCGAGATGGGTGCGGACCAGAGCAGCGATGAAGCGGGGGAAGTCCTTGCGGCTCACAAGGGCCGCAAGCTCTTCAGCGCTGCTCCCGAGCTTGAGCCGCTTGGCCGTCTCAAGCGCTACGGCGTCAGCGAAGGGATAAAGCTCCTCCCAAACGGCCTGCATCTCGCGGCAGAAAATATCCGCTCCAACCGGGCCTATGCCCTTGAACTCTTGAATGAGCGCATGCACGGCAGCGGGATTGCGGCCAGCCCGCTCGCGCAGCCGGCGCAAATCGCCGCCATACCGGCTCAAAAGATAAGCCGCCGCCGCGCCGAGCTTCCGCGACGTGCTTTCGTCATACCGCGCATAGCCTGAGGCATTGAGCACATGGGTCCGCTCCTCCCATGTTGCCGCGGCCATTTTTTGCGGCGTCGTCCAGCCCTGCTCGGTCAGAGCCTTTGCCGCGGCAACGGCGGTCTTCGCTGTGATCCGGGCCGAGAAGAGCATGGTTGCGCAAAGCCAGCGGAAGAGAACTGACGGCGTGCCGCGCGCGATATCAATGCCGAGCTCGTCGCAATAGGTGCGGCCGTGCTTCGCCAGCAGCGCGGCAACGATCCGTTTGGCTCTTTCGGAACCGGCCTCGGCCAAGAGCTGCTTCTCCCCTCTGCTTTTGATCCCGGTAACCTTGAGAGAAGGTTTTTGTTCCGGCGCGGAGCGGAGCAAGGTTTTGCGCCGCAGCGCGGTCAGCGCAGGAGCATGAGAAGAGCGGCCGCTGCGATAAGCCAGAGCGCGATGTGGCCAAGGCGGGCACTGCGCGCTTCGGCCTTGCCGATGCGCGCAATCGCAGATTCGGATAGCTCGAACCCGCTTTCAGCCATGTCTTCGAGGCGGGCGATGATGTTTTCGCCACGCAGGAGCGCCGCAGGCAGATTTGTGGCAAAGCGCGCAAGCGTTGCGGCAGCGCGGCCAGCGTCTTGCAATTTCCCGGCGGGGCCGAGATTTTGCTCGATCCACGCGCCCACAACGGGCTCCGATGTTGTCCAAACATCGAGCTTGGGATCAAGAGTGCGGGCCACGCCCTCAACCACAACCATCGTCTTTTGCAGGAGCACGAGCTCGGTCCTGGTCTTCATGTCGAAAAGGGCGGTGATCTCAAACAGCAGGGTCAGTAGCTTCGCCATTGAGATCTGATCCGCCGTCCGGGAATGGATCGGCTCGCCGATTGCCCTGAGCGCCTGGGCGAAATCCTCAATCTTATGCGTGCGCGGCACATAGCCCGCCTCAAAATGGACTTCGGCGACACGCCGGTAGTCGCGCTTGATGAAGCCGTAGAGAATTTCGGCGAGGAACCGCCGCTCCTTGAGGCCGAGTCGCCCCATGATGCCGAAGTCGACGGCAGTCAGGCGGCCTTCCGAATCGACGAAGAGATTTCCCCGGTGCATATCAGCATGGAAGAATCCGTCCCGCACTGCGGTGCGCAGAAAGGACTGCAAGACGTTGCGGCCGAGATCCTGCAAGTCATAGCCCTTGCGGGCGAGCGCCTTGATGTCGGATAGCGGAGTCCCGTCGATCCATTCGAGCGTCAGCACCTCTCGCGTCGTGCGGTCCCAATCGACCCGCGGAACCCGGAAGTCCTTGTCTTCTGCGGTGTTTTCTGCGAACTCCGAGGCGGCTGCGGCCTCGAGGCGGAAATCCATTTCCATCCGGACCGTGCGGGCGAGCGTATCGACGACCTCGACGAGCTTGAGGCGGCGCGCCTCGTGCGACCAGGCTTCTGCGAGATGGGCTGCGAAATACATATCGCCAAGATCACGCTTGAAATGCCGCTCGACGCCCGGGCGCAGAACCTTGACCGCCACCTCGCGCTCGCCGTCACGGTCCCTCACCCGCGCCTTATGCACCTGCGCGATCGAAGCGGCTGCAACGGGCTCGTCGAATCGCACGAAAACCCGGGCGAGCGGCTCACCGAAGGCAGACTCGATGGTCGCGACCGCCACGGCGCGCGGGAAGGGAGCCATGCGGTCCTGAAGAAGCTCGAGCTCGCGCGCGACCCGGGTGCCGACAACATCGGGCCGTGTCGCAAGAAACTGCCCGAGCTTGACGTAAGAGGGGCCAAGGCGGCTGATCGCGCCGGGGAGGTTTGCCAGGCCGCGCGCCTGTTTCCCCGACTTGCCGGGGCTGCGGCGCGATAAGAGCCTCGCCAGGGCGAGAGGCAGGCGAGCGGGCGCTGGAAGAAGCGAGGGGTCGAGGTCGCTGAAGACGCCTGCCCGCGCGAGAACGAAGCCCGCGCGGGCAAGCCGCCAAAGGGAGCCCAGGGATGAAAACAAAATGCCCGCCCTATCAGGTGAACCGGCCTTGCTGCGCGCAGCAGGGCTGATGTGCAGCACCGCCCGCGTGCCGCACGGCCGCGCTGGCGCCCGATGGCTGCTTCAAGACGATAAAGAGTTGCATGGCCGCCCGGCCCCGCGCTTAGAGTTTCCAGCCCGAATGGATGGCGACGACCCCGCCTGTCAGCCGTGTGAAAGACGCCCTTGCAAAACCGGCCCTCATGATCTTCGCGCAAAATTGCTCGGCGTCGGGAAAGCGGGCGATTGATTCGACGAGATAGCGGTAAGGCTTATCGTCGCCCGCCACAAGGCGCCCGAGACGCGGGATGACCCGGAAGGAGTACGCCTCATAAAGACGGCCAAGCAAGGGAATGTCGACATGCGAAAACTCAAGGCAGAGGAAACGGCCGCCGCGCCGGAGAACCCTTTGCGCCTCGGCGAGCGCCTTTTCGATGCGCGGCACATTGCGGATGCCGAAGGCGATCGTATAGGCATCGAAGCTTCCGCTGGCAAAGGGCAGCTCTTCGGCATTCGCTTCGACAAACTCGACCGGCGCAATGGCGCGAAGATTGGCTGCGCGCTTGCGCCCCTCCTCGAGCATTGCCGCATTGATATCCGCGACGACAATCTCGCTCGATGCCGGGGCTGCCTTGGCGAGGCGGAAGGCAATATCGCCCGTGCCGCCCGCAACATCGAGATAACGCG
Source organism: Methylocella sp. (assembly GCA_035687205.1). Lineage (GTDB taxonomy): Bacteria > Pseudomonadota > Alphaproteobacteria > Rhizobiales > Beijerinckiaceae > Methylocapsa. Next base: position 13,947 of record DASRYK010000015.1, read on the forward strand.
ACCGGGCCGACCGCGGCGGCCTGATCTTGCTGACGAAGATGTCCTTCCAAATCCGGTGGAGCCCAGCGGACATGAGGTCGTTCATGAGGTCGTAGCGGGCGGCGACCTTGTGAAAGACCTCATCCACGCGCGCTTGTTTCTCACTAAGCGGCACGCTCGAAAAGCCAAAATGAGTCTCGTCAACCATAAGGAAAGGCGCTGCGGCTCGGGCTGGGGATTGAGGGTATCTCATTCGAACGGAACATAACGCGGCCCGCTCATCCTTGCCATGCGGGCGGCCTGTGAAGCGCTCAGAGCTAGCACCGGGGTTTGCTCACACGCGGCTTACCCCGTGCTGCCCTCCCGCGTCCAAGCGCGGCATAAAGCGCAAGAAGCAGGGCGATGGAAAAGAAAAAGCCATTTGGCGAGACGAGATCCATGCCGAGGCCGGCAATCGGCGGCCCAGCCAGCATTCCAAGCGCATAGAGCATGATGAAGGCTGCGTTGGCGCCAGCAAGGTCAGGCCCTTTATAATGCGAGCCAAGATGCGCAAGGCCAACCGCATAGAGGCTGCCCACCACCCCGCCCCAGATGACGAGCAGGATACAAAAAAGGATCATGCGGTATGGGCCGGCAAACGCCAGCAGAAGAGCGCCGCAAAGGCCGGCGAGCGCAAGAGAGATCAGAAGCTTGCCCCGCTCCGCCCGGTCGGAGGCAAAACCGACCGGAAGCTGGAAGACCACATTGCCGAGCGCGAAAAGGCTGACGAAAAAAGCCCCGGTTTCCGGGCTTTCGCCTGCGCGGAGGGCGTAGACGGGGAGAAGGCCGAGGGCCGCGGTCTCAATGGCGCCATGCAGCAATCCGGCAAAGGTCGCGGCAGGCACGCGGGTCACAAGCTCGACGATCCCGGCTCCGGGAGCGCTCTCGATTTCGGGCGTCCGGCCGCTCCATAGGGCGATGGGCGCCGCAGCGAGCGCAAAGAGGGCCGTGGCCAGAAGGAAAGGTGCAAAGCCTGCGGTGCCTGTAAAGCCGAGAATCATAGGGCCTGCGGCAAAGCCCGCCGCGAGGCTCGTGGCATAAAACCCAAGCACGAAGCCGCGCCGCTGCGGCGGCGAAACCGCATTGATCCAATATTCGCTCGTCACGAAAAGCGCGCAGAGCGCGCTGCTGAAGATGATGCGGAGAACAAGCCATGTCCAAAAGCCGCTCGTGACAGCAAAACACAAAAGTCCAAGACCCCCAATGAGGAGCGCGAGCAGAAGCAGCCGCTTGATCCCAGTGCGGTGCGCAAGAACGGGGACGAAACCCGCGGACGCGAAGACCGCAAGCCCCCCCGCCGCGGAGTTTACGCCGATGGCTGAGGCATTGTAGCCCTGCTCGTCAAGGCGAAGCGCCAGGAGAGGCATGGTCAGCGAAAGCCCCGTGCCGACGATGGTGACGGAGGCGATGGCGGAAGCCAGGGCAAACATGGTCTCGCGGGGCGTCATCGCGCCCTCCCCGGAAGCGAAACCCTGCGCCCCGCTCACGTGCCGAGGCTTTGGCGAGCCGTGCGCTGCGGCGCTCCAGCATGCTCGAAGCCATGCATCCGCAAGGCCCATTGATACCCCACAAGGGCGCCCTTCACGATGGGCAGGAGCCATAGGGAAAGGATCAGGGTCAGCGCGGGCCAGATCATGGCGTGGAGCCAGAGCGGCGCCTCAGGCCAAGTTCCGTCTGCGAAAATCATCAAAGCGCCCACAATATGGCCAGCCACGAAGATCGTCATATAGGGCGGCGCATCGTCAGCGCGCTGGTGATGCAGCTCCTCGCCGCAGGAAGGGCAGGTGTCGCTGACCTTGAGATAGGAGCGGAACATTTTTCCCTCGCCGCAGGCAGGGCAGCGGCCGCGCAGACCCCGCCCGAGGGCGGGCCAGACCTCGCGCCGCGCGGGCTCGGGACATTCAGGGGGAACCTTGGCAAAAGCAGGGGCTAAGGCAGCTTGTGCTGGCATGAGAGGATCCATTATGGGCTTGGGAGCTAACGGCCGGGGTTACCGCGTGGCGGATTTCTTAGCAGAATGCGGCGCGGATTTGGAAATGTTTTCAGGGCGGCGCTGCGCCGCACGCAAAGTTTTTGCAGTGCCGGAGCGGAGCCGGGATGGAGCTTTCTCGCTGAGAAGCTCGAAGCGCAGAGCCCCAGCGAATGGCGCGGCCTCCACGAGCCTGACGGTGACGACATCGCCAAGGCGGTGCATCTGTCCGCTGCGTGCGCCGATGAGCGCATGGCGCGCCGGATCATACCGGAAGTAATCATCGCCGAGCATTGAAGCGGGAATGAATCCGTCGGCGCCCGTCCCGTCGAGCTTGACGAAGAGCCCTGCGCTGGCCGCGCCCGAGATGCGGCCTTGGAAGGCGGCGCCGATCTGCGAAGAGAGATGCGCGGCGATGAGCCGTTCTGCCGTTTCCCGCTCAGCGGCCATGGCGCGGCGCTCGGCCGCCGAAATCCTCGCCGCGGTTTCGGCGAGTGACTCTTCTGCGCCAGGCGGCAGCCCGTCCGGCCCAAGCTGCAGCGCCGAAATCAAGGCGCGGTGAACGGTGAGATCTGCATAGCGGCGGATCGGAGAAGTGAAATGCGCATAGCGGCGTAAATTAAGGCCGAAGTGGCCATAGTTCTCGGCCGAATATTCGGCCTGGGCCTGGGTGCGGAGGATCACTTCATTGACGATGTGCTCATTATCCGTGCCGCGCACCCTTGCAAGAATACCGTTGAACTGGGCCGCTCTCAGGGCTTGCCCCTTGGCCAGCTTGATCCCGATTGAGGCAAGAAACTCCGCGAGATTGTTAAGCTTCTCGAGTGAGGGCTCGTCATGCACGCGGTAGATGAAGGCCTGGCGCTTCGATTCGAGCGTCTCGGCTGCTGCCACATTGGCAAGGATCATGAATTCCTCGATGAGCCTGTGCGAGTCGAGCCGCGGCGGAATAATGACGGATCTCACCCTGCCTTGCTCGTCGAGGAGAATTTTCCGCTCGGGAAGGTCGAGGTCGAGAGGATGACGCCGCTCCCGCGCGCGCTTGAGCGCGGCATAGGCTTCATAAAGCGGAGCAAGAACCTCTTCATGCAGAGCGGCCGCTATTTCGCCCGGCCCATGATCGGCGGCCGCCTGCACTTTGCCATAGGAAAGCTTTGCCGCTGAGCGCATCATCACACGGTGAAAGCTATGTCGGAGCTTGCGGCCGTCGGCGCCTATGACGATGCGCACGGCAAGCGCCGGACGGTCTTCGCCCGGGCGCAGCGAGCAGAGGTCATTGGAAATGCGCTCGGGCAGCATTGGCACGACGCGGTCAGGAAAATAGACCGAGTTGCCGCGCGCTTCGGCCTCCCGGTCGAGCGCCGAGCCAGGGCGCACATAATGTGCGACATCGGCGATGGCAATATGAAGGAGAAACCCGCCGGGATTGGCGGGATCGGTGTCGCGCGCGGCATGAACGGCGTCATCGTGGTCCTTGGCGTCCTCCGGGTCGATGGTGACGAGGGGGATCGCGCGCCAGTCCTCGCGCCCGCCCATCGCGGCG
>DASRYK010000016.1:0-9127 GCA_035687205.1 Methylocella sp.
ATCTTGGGAGCGTTCTTCCCGTCCGGCCCCGCATAAGTCGCCTCGAGATCGATGATGTCGCGCAGCAAGACCTTGCTGTCGTTCAACTCGTCCCGCCAGATGATGATCGCCTGGAAAGTCAGCGGGCTCTCGCAAAGCCCGGCAATCATCGCTTCGCGGCCCGCCTCGATACGCTTGGCGATGGCGATTTCGCCCTCGCGCGACAAGAGCTCGACCGAGCCCATCTCGCGCAGATACATCCGGACCGGATCGTCGGTGCGGTCTGCAGGCTCGGACGAGCGGGCCGTGACCGCCTTGGCCTGCGCCCCTTCGGCAAGCTCGCCGCCTTCAACCTCCTCCTCCTCGGATCCTTCCTCGCCGGAGGGATCGTCCTGCTCCTCGTTCTCGACGACATTGATGCCCATTTCGTTCAGCATCGCGAGAACGTCTTCGATCTGCTCGGAGGTCACTTCCTCCGAGGGGAGCACAGCGTTCAGCTCCTCATAAGTTACGAAGCCCCGCTTCTTAGCGAGCTTGATCATCCGCTTGACGGCGGCATCGGTGAGATCGAGCAAGGGGCCGTCGGCGACTTCGACCGCGCCGCGGGCCGCTTCGGAATTCTCACTGTCCTTTTTCGCCATCAATGGTCTCCGAATGTAGTAGGGTCTTCAAAATGCCCGGCCCGCTCCGGCACAGTTATGCTCAAAAAATGCAACCGCCCGCACCCTGGCCGTTCACCTGCCGCTGGCCCTTGCCGGGTCCTTGGCGGAGCACATCAAAACGCCGTCTTGGCCATCAAAGCGCTCCCGGCGGATGCCCGGACGGCGCGCCGAAACCCTCCCGCGCGGCCTCGATCCCGCCGAGAGCCGACAATTGCGCCTGAATATCCTTGAGACGGCCGAGATTGGCCTCGTTGAAATCCTTACCTAGAGCCAATTCAGCCAATTGCAACTCCTTATGTAAGGCACGGGCGCGGCGGTGCAAGCTCAGCGCTTGCCTTAAAACCTCGGCCGCATCCGCCTCTGCCGCCTCGGGTTTTGCATACCAATGGGACCCGTGGGCGGCCATCGAATCGAGCTTGCGCAAAACTGGTGCAAAGCCGCGCTCCTCCATCTTGACGCGCAGCTCTTGCGGCTGGGGAGGCTGCCCGCCGTTCTCTTCCCCCGTGAAGGCTGCCCCGGCAAGAAGCGCGTCCCGCAACGACCCCGCCTCTGCGCTCGAAAATTCAGCCTGCGCCAGCTCCTCGGCATAAGCGCCAGCAAGGCCTGGGTGATTGAGGAGGAGAAGCAAAATCAAGCCCTCGCGCGGAGGAAGTCCGCCCTTCCCGGGGCGCAGCAGAGGCGACTGCGCAAGGCTTAGGCTTGCCACGGGCGGGCTTGCAGCGCTGCCAGCGGCAGCGCCTGGGCGCTGCCAGCGGGCTTTGCCCGCTCCTGCCGGGACAGCGCGAGGTCCGCCCAGCGCCGGGCGATAGGCTGCGCGACCCAGGAATTCATCGAGCCTTGCCCTGAAATCCGCTTGATAATAACGGCGCAGCGTCTCGTCTTTGATCGCGCCCGCGGCCTCCATAAGCCGCCGTTCAAGCCCGGCGCGCCGCTCGGGCGTCTCAAAATTCTTGCCTTCCGTTTCGCGCAGCCAGATGAGACCGGCGAGTGGGAGCTTCCGGGCGAGAAGCTCCGCCACCGCCGTGCTGCCGCCTGAGCGGACGAGGTCGTCGGGGTCCTCGCCCATAGGTAATAGGGCGAATGACAGCGACCGCCCGGGCGCGATGAGAGGCAAAGCCGTGTCGGCAGCCCGGTAGGCGGCCTGGCGCCCGGCTCTATCCCCGTCAAAACAAAGGATCGGCTCTCCGGCCATGGCCCACAAAAGCCCGCAGTGCTCCGGTGTCAGGGCTGTTCCAAGCGGCGCAACGGCTGCGCCAAAGCCCGCCGATGTCATCGCGATAACGTCGATATAACCTTCGACAGCAATGAGCTGGCCGCCGTCTCGCGCAGCCTTCCGGGCCAGATGATGGTTGTAAAGAATGGCGCCTTTGTGGAAGAGCGCCGTCTCAGGAGAGTTCAGATATTTGGGCTGTGCATCCTTGGTGAGCGCCCGCCCGCCAAAGGCGATGACGCGGCCCTGAGCGTCGCAGATCGGAAAGATGACGCGGCCGCGGAAGCGGTCGTAAGGAGCCGCGATCCCCTCGCCATGGATCAAAAGCCCGGCATCGATCATCGCCTCCACAGAGACGCCTTTGGCAGCGAGATGACCACGCAGAGCATATTTTTCAGGAAGCGCATAGCCAAGCCGGAAAAGACTCTGAAGCTCGCCGCCAATGCCGCGCCCGGCGAGATAGGCGCGCGCCGCGCTCCCCTCGGGCCCCGCAAGACAGGCAGCAAAATACTCTGCGGCGAGCTCCAAAACGTCGTAAAGGCTCGCGCGCGCCTTCTCCCGCGCCTCGGTTTCGGGCGACGGCTGCGGCAGGGGGAGGCCCGCCTGCTCCGCCAGGCGCTTGACCGCCTCTGGGAAGGAGAGGCCCTCGGTCTCCATGAGGAAATCAAAGATGTTCCCGTTCTTCCCAGCGGAGAAGTCGAACCAGGCCATCTTCTGGTCGTTGACGAAGAAGGAGGGCGTCTTTTCCGCATTGAAGGGCGAAAGCCCTTTCCACTCCCGCCCTGCGCGCGTCAATTTGACGCGGCCGCGGACAACCTCTGAGACCGGAAGCCTGGCTTTTATCTCTTCCAGAAAGGACGGCGGAAATCGCATCGGCGCTCTATGGCATCAAATGCGGCCTATTCACATGCGCGGATTCGCCCGGCGCCGTAAAGGCCGTTTGTTTTGTCCCCGCAGATTCACAGGCGGGCTTAGGAGCTTTCTCATGCCATGCCGCCAACAAAGCCCTCTGTTTTATCATCATAAATAAGAGCGATGCGCACTGCCCCCTGGCAGGAGCGTTTCGAGCATCGCAGCATGCGCTCGACCTCATCGAGATAGGCGTGGCGCAAGCCAGGGCGCTGCATCAGCGCCGCCTGCGGCTCATAGCGGCTGAATCCGCAGCGTCTGCAGGTCACTTCAAGGCGCGCGGCAGAGTCAAGATCGGCGAGCTTCAGATCGGTTTTCCAGTTCATTGGGCTCACCAAAAATCTTCGGCGGCCGGGATGCGCGTGTAGCTGATTTTTCCCCCGGCATAACCTCCCGGCGGCGGCGTCCAAGGGCCTATGCTGACCAGGGTGCGGCCATACTTGCAGTTCAAGGCGTCGATCGCGGCGGTGACGCGCTCCCACCGGCCCCGGGAGGCGTCATCGTCGAGAAACATATCGAGCTGACGCTCGCTGACACGGGTTAGCTCGAACAAGGTCACGCCGAGGCGTATGACCTGCGTGCGGAGCGGCAGGCATGAACAGGCTTCATCCCAGAGGATTTCGAGCGCAGAGAGAACCGCATGATCGTCGTGGACGCCAGGCAGCCCGCGTGAGCGGTTCCAAGAGCCATCCCGCAACGCCAGCCAAAGCGCCAGCCGCCCGGCGTTCCAGCCATCGCGGCGCATCCGCCGCGCCGCCTTGGTCAGCAGCAGCCGCGCCGCGCCGCGGGCGTGCTCAAGGGTGCGGCAGCCCGGCGGCAACACCCTGCCATGCCCATACATGTCACGGCCAGAAGGAGGCGTCTGAATATCGTAGCCATGGAGGGCGTACCAAAGCCGCTCGCCCGTCACATTGCCCCAGAGCTTGCGCATCTGTTTCGGCTGTGTGGCGAGCAGATCCGCCATCGAGACGATCCCCGCGCGGTTTAATTTTCTTTCCATGCGGGAGCCGACGCCGGGAATGTCCGCGAGCTCGAGCTCGAGAAGCGGCGCGGGCATGTCGCGGGGAAACCAAATATTGCAGCCGTCGCCATAGCGGCCCCCGCGAAGCTTCTTGCCAGCCTTGCAAGCCATTTTTGCGAGCTGCCGGTTTGCGGCAAACCCGATCGAGCAGGTGATGTAAGCGCCGATATTTTCCGCGATGCGCGCCTTGATCCGGCCGCTGAGGGGCTCAGGGTCGTCACGGTCTGCGGGCGCAATGCGGCACGTCAGCTCGTCAATGGATTTGACCGCATCCACAGGGATGACTGCCGAGATTTCGGAAATCAGCGCATTGTGGGCGCGGCGGTAGAGATCGGGGGACTGCGGCACGAGGATGATGCCCGGGCACCGCTCGCGCGCCTCGGCGACGGGCATGACATTTTTGACGCCATATTGCTTGGCTTCGCGGGAGCAAGCGATGACGCAGGTGTGCTCAGCCCCGGCGAAGGGCACGACGCCGACGGGCTTGCCGCGCAGATCGGGGCGCGCCTGCTGTTCGACCGACGCGAAGAAGCTGTCAAAATCGAGATAGAGGCGTTCGATGTGGGCCGGGCGGCGCATCTCGCGGACTCGCGCAGGAAGCAAAGCCCGAGAATTAGAACAAAAATAGAACATCTGAGTCAAGCCATCACGGCTGCGCCGCTTGGCAGGCCAGGCGGCCGCGAAATCTGCGGCGGGCAGGCTTGCGTTCTTGACGGCCCGCCCGGCCGCGGCGAGCGTGGGGCGCCAAGCAGCCAGGAGATTCGCATGTTTTATTCCAGTTTTCCGGTGAGTTCCGAAGGCGGCGACACGAGCTTTCAGAACAACGTCCCAGATCCGGTAACTTCAGGGAAGGAGCTTCCCGCCTTCAAGTTCGAGCTCGAAAAATCCGAAGGGCGCGTCATGGGGGGGAGCTATGGCAAGGAGGCGACCGCCGTCCAGCTGCCCATTTCCAAGGCGCTTGCGGGTGTTTCCATGCGCATGGAGCCAGGCGTCATGCGCGAGCTGCACTGGCATGCGACCGCGGCCGAATGGGCTTTCGTCATCGAAGGCGCCGTCCGCACAACGGTCATCGACCCAGAGGGCTGCTCGGAGACCAGCGACTTCGGCCCGGGCGACATTTGGTACTTCCCGCGCGGCCATGGCCATATGCTCGAGACCCTGGGCGAGAAGCCGTGCCACTTTATTCTCGTCTTCGACAATGGCTATTTCTCGGAATTTGGCACCTTCAGCATCACCGACTGGCTCGGCCATGCGCCAAAGGAGCTTCTCGCCAAGAATTTCGGGCTCCCGGCCTCAACCTTTGAAAATTTCCCGAAAAATGAAGTTTATTTCGCCAAGGGGAGGATCCCGCCCGCCGTGCCCGCTGCCCCTTTGCAGGGATGGAAAACTCCGCCTCTCACGCACAAATATAGCCTCCTGTCTCAAAAGCCCTATGAAACCTTCAAGGGCGGAATCGAATGGCGCGTGGATGGCTCAAAATTCCCCATCTCCACCACCATGACGGGCGTCGTTCTTGAGATGGAGCCCGGAGCTTTGCGCGAGCTGCACTGGCATCCCAATGCCGCCGAATGGCAATATGTGCTCGGCGGCAATTTCGGCGTCACGCTTTTCGGCTCGCAGGGCCGGTTCCGGCAGGAGACGCTTAACAAGGGCGATGTCGGCTATATCCCGCAGGGCTTCGGCCACTCGATCGAGAATACCGGGCAAGAGACAGGCCGGATTTTGATTGTCTTTAACAGCGGCCATTACCAGACAATCGATCTCTCGCAATGGATTGCCGGGAACCCGCCGGATGTCCTTGCAACGAATTTCTCGCAAGATCCCGCGCTCTTTGAAAAATTTCCGCGCAAGGATGTGTTCATGACGAAGTAGGCACGGACTCAACCTAATAAGCTGCTCCCGCTTTGTGACTGATGCGGCAGAGCGCTTTCAGCGAGGCGCGGTTCACCCGGATCCAAATGGAGAGCGCGGCGGGCTTCCGGCTGCGGGGAGCTGCCGGAAGCGCGGTATCAGCGGCGCGCCCCTCTTATGACAAGGGGTGATCGCGCTATGGCGGGACGGCAGGAGATCAAGGCGCCCGAACTGACGCTTCTTGACTGCAGCCTTTCCCGGATCCCGTAGATTCCGTAATTGCGAATTTTGAGTTGTGAAATTTTGTGAGAAGCCCTGCTTGCATTAGCTGACACATGGCGCGTGCATTTTCTGTCATTATTTGCGCATACCCGGCAGCTCTTTGCTTTCTTCAATATTTGGCCTAGCAGCCTGCTTCCATTCATGGTGCGGTCATGCCATAGCCGGGAGAAAAGCTGGGCATTGCAGAAATCGAATTTCGCAGAATTTTTGTTTCTGGCTTGCCGCCAAGACCCATTGCGTGAGAAGGAGCAAGCGCTCAATCAGGAGCAAAGCTCAATGACAACTGTCGATTTCTCTGCTTTCGTCGAGAAGCTTGCCGATATCGCTTCCGATACGATTCTGCCCTTTTTCAGGACTGCGCTCGACACGGAGGACAAGAGCTCTGGCGGCATGTTCGACCCTGTCACCGAAGCGGACCGGGCGGCTGAATCAGCGATGCGGCGCATGATCCAGGCGACTTTTCCAAATCACGGAATCATCGGCGAGGAGTTTGGCCCGTTTCAAAACGATGCCGAATATGTATGGGTCCTTGACCCCATCGATGGAACGAAGAGCTTCATCGCGGGTCTGCCAGTTTGGGGAAGCTTGATCGGACTCTTGCATCATGGGAACCCGGCTTATGGCATGATGGTGCAACCCTTCACAAGAGAGCGTTTCACGGGCGATGGGATAGGCGCATACTGGCGCGGCCCAGGGCCGGACCACGAAATGACAAAACGCAAGCTCGCCACACGCCGCTGCCCAGGGCTCCAAAAGGCAACGCTGATGACGACCTCGCCTTTGCTTTACGCGCCCGGAAAGCTCGAAGCATTCCGCCGTCTTGAGTCAACCGTCCGTCTTTCACGATATGGCGCGGATTGCTACGCTTTTGCCATGCTCGCAGCGGGCCATGTGGATTGCGTGATTGAGCCCGATGTCAATCCCTATGACATTGTCCCGCTCGTGCCGATCATTGAAGGCGCAGGAGGCGTGGTGACATCCTGGGATGGCGGCAGCCCGGCAGAGGGAGGCGATGTTATCGCTTCTTGCAGCCCGCAAATTCACGAAGCCGTATTATGCTTGTTGCGGGGTGAGCCGGCTTGATTCGAAAAGCCCAGGCCTGGGCTCGCCGCCTTCTGGGAACGCAGGGGTAACGGCAAGACTGTCGAGCTTGCTCTGAATTCTGAGCCGGAGGGCGCGGACATTCTCGGGCTCGGTATCTTCGGCTGGCAGGGGATAAAGCTTTTGCAGCCTCAGCCCGAATTGCGCCTGCACCGCAGTCTTGCATCCTTGCCAAAGATCGGGCTGCTCGAACCGGCTTCCGTTCCGGTCCAATGCCTCCCAGCATTGCTCGTTTTGCCGCATCGGTTTCATCTTGGTCACCGTTTGCCGCCCCCGTTTGGCGCCTGCCGCCACAAAACGGGGCTTTGACAAAGCGCCGCGCCTCCCGGCTCTTCTACCCCTCAATCCTGTCCCGGGGCAGAACTTGCGAAGAAGCGATTTGTTCCTTCAGGAAGAAACTCCAAAACAACTTTCCCCTGCCATCCTTGGCCCAAGGAATGTGCCCTCGAGGCTCCGCCCAAAGCCTTGCGCCAAGTTGCGCATGTCAGGCTCGTTCCAGCATAAGGCCGCAAGAACAGGCAGCACAATTTGATTGCAATTTGAGAGTTAACCATTGGTAAGCCTCAGCGGCGGAGCGGCTGAAGCATTGCAGGGCGATGATCGAAAAGGCTTCTCTGCGGAACTGCTTGCCGTTAGGCCCGGCTCGCCCCTAACGGGCGAAGATTCCTGCTGAGGAGATGAACTGGCGGGACGTGGCTCCCTCCGCCGCAAACGTTTGCCGGGAAAGCGGGCTGGACAATGTGTGATGAGATGTGATGAGCGGTCTGGTCGGAGTGGCGGGATTCGAACCCGCGACCCCTAGTCCCCCAGACTAGTGCGCTAACCGGGCTGCGCTACACTCCGATGAGGCGGTTATAGAGAATGCCCCCGCCTAGCGCAACGCGCTGCCAAGTCCGGAGCCGGATGGCACAAAGGCCGGTACCGCACCCTCAATATGGTTATGGTTCAGAAAATTCTCACCTGCGGCGGACTGCCTCAAGAATTTCTTCGCACGCCGCAAGCTCCGCCAGCGCCGCGCGCAACCGTGAAATGTCCTCATCGGTCAAAATACAAGACCACACTGCGTTGCTCAGCATGGCACTTGATGGCACAGCTTGGCCGTCAGCAAGAACCGCTGGGGTGCCGGATCCTGGCGCTGCGCTGTCTTGGGCGGCGAAGGACCTCGCTGTTTCAAACTCCTCCCCTTCCCTTTGCTGAAGCGCGGGAACGCCGGAGGCGCCGCTTGCCCCTCCCGTCTCGCGCGCAGCCGCAAGCCCTCCTATGCCCTGCTCTTTCAGGACGCGCTGGACACCTTTGATCGTGTAACCTTCGCCGTAAAGCAAATGTTTCACGGCGCGCAAGACTTCCACATCGCGCGGGCGGTAATAGCGGCGCCCGCCAGCCCTTTTGAGAGGCTTGATCTGTGGAAAACGCGACTCCCAAAACCGGAGCACATGCTGCGGCAGATCAAGCTCTCCGGCAACTTCGCTAATCGTGCGAAAGGCATCGGCGCTCTTGTTCATCCGCCGTTTACTCCCCTTTCGAGACCTCCCCCGGCGGTCTCATTCTCGTGGAAAAAAGGCTGGATCAACATCGTGTAAACGGTCTCCTCACGCACGCCTGTGCCGCAGCGGAGAATTCCCAATCCGTTCTTGGCGCCCGGAAATTCGATCTAATCTTCCTCCTCACTGGCGGCAGGCAGGCCATTGATTCGCGCCCTGAGCACATTGGAGGGTTTGAAGACCATGACACGCCGCGGCGTAATGGGGACCTCAATCCCTGTCTTGGGATTCCGCCCGATGCGCATCGCTTTCGACCGGACAACAAAACGGCCAAACGATGAAAGTTTCACGGTCTCCCCGGCAACGAGCGCATTGGCGATCTCATCCAGCACCGACTGAACCAGACTGGCCGATTCTTTGCGAGAAAGACCGATGCGGCGGTAAACGGCTTCGGCAAGGTCAATTCTCGTCACGGTCCGGTGAGGGGCGACCCGGGAGGATTCGTCTCCCTTCTCTGTGCCCTTGGCTTCCGCGGCGCCAGGGTTTCCCGATTTTGTCATCCGTGGCTCCCGCTCATCGGACGCCATTAGAAAATGCTGCCATGCGGGCGGTGAGCCGGCTGGCAAGCCGG
>DASRYK010000017.1:0-14464 GCA_035687205.1 Methylocella sp.
CTTAATGACCCAGCCGCCGAAGATTTGCGAGACCGAATCATAGCGGCTCACGAAGAGAGCGCTGACCCGGGACCGGCGCGCCCAGCGGGGCGCGCCCGGATTCTCGTCGCGGCAGTCCATCCGCAGGAGCAGCCAGAGATAGGCAAGAGCGAGCCACCCGCGGCCAACGAAACGGTGAGCGCAGGCAACGAGATGATCGGCAAGCGCCACTCTCGTGCGCGCGATACTGTCCCCGCTGCCGCCCGGCTCGTAACAGAGAACCCGGTTTAACTGCGGCCGCTTTGAGAAGATATTGCCGCCATGCAGGCGATAGACGGCAACCGGCTTATCAATCAGCACACTGCCGCAGACAGCATTGATTCCGAGGCAAAAATAAAGGTCCGTCCCTGTCCGGAGCCTTTGCAGCGCAGGATTGTCCGCAAAGAGAAGGAGCGCGTCGCGGCGGAAGCAATTGCCCGAAGTCGGCGCCCAGATCCATTGCTGTGTCAGGCTCGCAAAACGAAGCGTGCCAAGCACGCCGCGGTCGAAGCGTGCGGGCGGCCATTTTTCCCCACAGGGATGCTGATAGGGGCGTGCCGCCTGCGGCTTGATGCCGCGCTGGCTGCGCATCAGGCGGTTGAAGTCATGCTCGGTGCCCAGGACGACCTCGTTGCCCGAAATCTGCAGCATGTCGCCTGAAGTGAACCCGGCGTGAATGCGCAGTGAGAGATGGACGAAGATGTGCGTTTCGATGCCATCAGGAAGCAGGAAATCATCAGCATCAAGAAAAATGACATAAGGTCCGGCCGAGGCTGCAAGCCCATCGAGGGCAGCGGGAGTCTGCCCGTCGTTTGATGCGCGGCGGATGATCTTCAGCTCCGGCCATTGCAAGGCGACCGCGCGCAATATGTCACAGCTCTCATCCGTCGATGCATTATCGACGACGATGCATTCGACATTGGGATAAGTTTGCCCGAAAACGGATTCGACCGCTGCGCGCAAGAACCGTCCGTAATTGAAATTGATGATGACAACACTGACCAGGGGCAGGCGCAGCGACGCGGCGCCGCCCTCATGGGCATGGGCGGATAGAGCCGCTGCGCGCGGATCTTCCGTTTGTAACCGCAATGCGCTGGCGTCATCCTGACCCAAGTTAATGCTCCGCTTCGTTTCAGGGCGATACCTTAGCGTATCGCTTCTGCAGCGTATCGCTTCTGCGTGCGGAATTTGACAGGAGGGCCTTCACCTTGGCTAGGCCTATGCAAGAGCTGCCGCTCCATGCGTGGCCGGGCTCTGTCGTGACGCAGAAAGGTGGCCCTCTATGCTTCATCAGATTGCGGTTTCAAGCGCCAAAAAGCGGCGGAGCTAATAGAATGCGTCGCAGGTCAGGAGCCTGCGCAGATCAGCTTGACTTCCGGAGGTGAGCGGAGCCATCAAGCTGGGAGCCGGGTTCCCGCGCTGCATTCCCCTCGTGCCCCGGCGGAAGGGCTTTCCTGCGGGAAGAGCGCGGTGCTTTGCCTGGCCAGCGCACAATATGGTCTGGATAAGCTGCAAAAGGAATTTCCTGCTCCCCTGCGGTGACGCGCCCCCGCACCGAAACACCAGCCTCATGAACCGTCTCCGGAGATCTGGAGACAAGCGGATGCCACCAGGGAAGGTCACGCCCTTCAGCAACGAGCCGGTAAGCGCAGGCGGGCGGGAGCCAGTCGAGCTCGCGGATCTTGGCCGGGGTGAGCTTGATGCAATCCCGGACCTTCTTGGCGCGGCGGGAATAATCCATGCACCGGCAGGTGCTTGTGTCAAGAAGCTTGCAGGCTATGCTCGTGAAATGGATCTTTCCGCTGTCTTCATCCTCGAGTTTGACGAGGCAGCAGCGTCCGCAGCCGTCGCAGAGGCTTTCCCATTCAGCGGGCGTTAATTCTTCGAGCTTCTTCCGCTTCCAAAAGGGGGCATCATGCGCATTCAGGGCCTTGGAAAGCTTAGCAGCCCCGCCGGAGCGTTTTGCGCAAGGCTTCGAGGACTCAGGCAATGGTGTAAGGATCCGCTGAAAATTTCAGTGTCTTCCACCATTGCGCCTCATACGGCAGCCGTCAAGGAAAGCCCTTCCCGCCCTCGAAGCTTTGCCGGAGTCAGCGCTTTCCATTCAAACGCAAGTTGCCTTAATCTTGCACAATTGCTGGCTTCCCCATGACCGGCGCCGGAGAATAGATGTTATTTGACTTGCCGAAGCTCTCCCGCCTGCGGCGCAAGATCGCGCGGGCCTTGCTTGATTTCGATGCTCTTGTCGATTCCTCGCTTCACGCCGGGCTCGACGCGGCGCACGGCAAATACGCTTCCTTTGCAGCCTTCATGGACCGGTTCTATGTCAGCGGCTGGCGCCGGGTGCTGAACGAGCTTGCATGCGAAACTCTGACCCTTGGGACCGGCTTTGGCATTCTTGCGCTTGCGCTTGCCATTCCAGCATTTCAAGAAACATCCGACGATTGGCTGAAGAAAACTGATTTTGCGGTGACCTTTCTCGACCGCTATGGCCAGGAGGTCGGGCGGCGGGGCATCAAGCATGATGACACGGTTGCCTTTGACGAGCTGCCGCAGAATCTAATCAATGCCGTGATCGCAACCGAGGACCGGCGGTTCTTCGACCATTTCGGCGTCGATATCATTGGAACCTTCCGGGCCTTGACGGTGAATGCGCGTGCTGAAACCGTGGTTCAGGGCGGCTCCTCGATCACCCAGCAGCTCGCGAAGAATCTCTTCCTTTCCAACCAGCGGACGCTGGAGCGCAAGATCAAAGAGGCTTATCTTGCAGTCTGGCTTGAGTTTCATTTGCCGAAGCGGGAAATCCTGCGGCTCTATCTCGACCGCGCCTATCTCGGCGGCGGCGTTTTCGGGGTGCAGGCCGCCTCGGAATTTTATTTCGGAAAGTCCGTTCGCGACCTCACGCTCGCCGAAGCGGCCATGATTGCTGGCCTTTTCAAGGCGCCAACGAAATTTGCGCCCCATATCAATCTTCCGGCGGCAAGAGCGCGGGCCGCCGATGTCCTGAACAATATGGTTGAGGCGGGCTATCTGACCGAAGGGCAGATCTATGCGGCTTTGCGCAATCCGGCGTCGCCCATAGACCGCAGCCGCGACATCACGCCGGAATGGTACCTTGATTATGCTTTCGAGGAGGTAAAAAAGCTTTCCGATGAGAAAAAGCTCGGCGGCGAGCGGGTTTTGACCGTGCGCACAGCCCTTGACAGCAATGTGCAAAGGCATGCCGAGGAAACCATCGAGGAGCAGCTCCGGCTGCATGGGCTGGAATACAAGGCCAAGCAGGGCGCGATGGTGGTGATGGAGCCTCTCGGAGCCGTCATTGCGATGGTCGGCGGCCGTGACTATGGCGCAAGCCAGTTCAATCGCGCGACCGACGCTTTGCGCCAGCCGGGCTCCTCCTTCAAGCCTTTTGTCTATGTCACCGCGCTGATGACCGGCAAATTCAAGCCCTCGACCATCGTTGTGGATGCGCCGGTCTGCATCGGCAATTGGTGCCCGCGGAATTACAAGGGCACCTATGCCGGCCGCCTGCCTCTCGTCGAAGCGCTAGCGCGGTCGCTGAACACTGTGGCGGTCCGGCTGTCGATTGCTATCGGCAATGGAAGCCCGAAAGCGGGCCGCGCCAAGATCATCGAGACCGCGCGGATGATGGGCCTCTCGACACCCCTCACCGACACGGTCTCGCTGCCCATCGGCGCTGCGGAGGTCACGGTCATTGACATGGCTTCGGCCTATTGCACCTTCGCCAATGGAGGCCTGCGCGCGCCGCCTTATGCCGCGGTGGAGATCATGAACAGCCGGGGCGAGGTGATCTACCGCCATGACCGCGACGCGCCGCCGCCAAAGAGGATCATCGATGCCGAGACGGTCACAACGATGGACTCCATGCTGATGCAGGTCGTGGAAGCCGGGACCGGGCGGCGCGCCCGTCTCGACAATATCGAGGTGGCGGGCAAGACGGGGACGACAAACGGATACAAGGATGCCTGGTTTATCGGCTTCAGCGGCAATTATGTCGGCGCGGTCTGGTACGGCAATGACGACGACACGCCCATGGAGAAGATGACCGGCGGCACATTGCCTGCCGCAACCTGGCATGATGTGATGGCCTATGCGCACCAGGGCATAGAGCTCAAGCCGCTTCCCGGCCGCCCGCCCCCGGCGAAATCTCCGGCAGCCGTCTTGGCGGCGAGCGCCGCTGCCGCCCCCCGCCGCCCCCCAAGCCTGCCTGCTTCCACAGCCTCGTTATTGTCCGCGATCGAGCAAACGATGATCAGCGCGCAGACACAGCGGGAGAACGCAGGAATCGCGGCGAGCGGCCTCATCCGTTCTGGCACCCGCGAAAACAAGCTGCCCGCCGCCCCAGACACCCGGGACGGAGGAGGGGGATGAGCCTCAGCACGGCCATTCCGCGGCGCCGGGCCTTGCGGGCGGGCGCAGCGCTGCTCAGCAAATATCTGACCGCTGGCGGCGCGGGCGTTCTTCTCGGCTTGGCCGTGACCTTCGCCATTGTTGAGCGCGGGAAAGGCTTCGCAGCGGCCGAAAGCGGACCCTGGACGAGCTGGCCGCGCGGCGGAACGCCGGACCTTGACCCTTACACCCGCGCCATTCTTGCTTATTCGGGCAAGATGGCGCTGAGCGGATCCGCGGGAATCACTTTTGTCGCCTCTGGCGACAGCTGGGGCGCCGAGTTCGATTCCGCTTGCGATTACGTGATCGAGGGCGAAATTCCTTCAGCGCGCTATTGGACTTTGACTCTCCTTTCGCCGGAGGGAATTCCCATTCCAAACCGGGCCAACAGGCATGGTTTCACCTCAAGCGAGATCCTTCGCGCAAGCGGCGGGGGGTTTGCGGTCACCGTCTCCCGGAATGCGAGGCCGGGCAATTGGCTTCCCTTGGGCCGGTCTTCACGGTTTATCCTTGTGCTCAATCTTTACGACAGCGAGCTTGGCGCTTCCCTCAGCTCTCTTTCTGCGGGAAACATGCCAAGAATCCTCAAGGGCCGTTGCGGATGAGCCTTGTTGACCGGCTCCTGCCAGCGCTCCTGTGGCTTCTCGGTGTCCTGACGGTTGCCGGCATCACGCATCTCGTGGCGATCTTCGCCTTGCCGAAGATTTTGATGAAAGACCCCTATGCGCAAATCGCAATGACCGCAAAGCCGGCCGAGTTCACCCTTCTGCCGCTGTCTGGCTCCGGAAGCCCGGCCATACCCTTTGCCGACCCCGCTCTTGTTCAGGCCGTCTGCCCTTACGACCTCACGCAAGGCGCTTTGCGTTTGCACGCCGATACGGGGGGCGACAGGCTTCTCACACTGTCCTTCCGGACTATGGAAGGCGAGGTCTTTTATTCGATGACGGATCTCGCGGCTCAGCAAGGAAAGATGGATATCGTCGTATTGACGGCTGCGCAGCTCGATGCTGCCGAGGCAAATGACGATGAAGACAACCCTTCGCCCGAATTGCGTCTCATTGCGCCGCAGAAAAAAGGCATGGTCATTGCTGGCGCGCTCGCCCTCTTTCCGGGAGAGAGAGGCGAGGCGGAAGAAAGAATCAAGTCGGTCTCCTGCATGGCCGAGCCAATTCCGCAAGAATGACCAGCGGACGATCAATCCCCCGCAGCAGCCGCCTGCTAGAAGTCCGGGCTGCCAGGCTCTTGGGAGTTTGGCGCTGCCGCCTTTTTTCTGCCCCTCGCCGTCTTTTTAGCCCGTCCTTCAGAATTTGTCCGGCGCCGTTTTGCCCGCCCGGCTTGCTCTGTGAGGCGCTCCAGTCTGACGCCAGTGAAAAGAACGATTGTGCCGCAACTGGCAGGGGCAGCCCCTGCGCGAATGCAGCTCTTTGCCGGTCTGAAAGCAATGAGATCGCCCAATGGTCCTTTCTCCGCACTTTGGCCGCGCACCGCGCCGCAAAGATTGAAATTGCCTTCTCTTCAAAAATTTTTCGCCGGAAGCCCGTAGAACTCCTGCGCCGGGGTGAAAAAGACCCTCCTTTCCAGGACAGCTAACATAGGAGTTTCATCGCAGGGCTTGCCCGGGGCTGATCATCGCCGTCCTGGCGCCCTTCTGTCAAACAGGACCTTCTCCCAGCGATGCTATCCGGCACACAAATTAGCTGCAATTACGGCGCTTGGCCAATCTCAGGCAAATTCCGTCCCGGTTGCAGGGGAAAGCAATCCGCCCTCAGCCCATTAGAGAAATTGCTTGAGCCCCGGGATCGATTGAACAACCTGGCCGATCGCCTCGTCGCCAGCGTGCTCGCGGGCATAGGCAAAGAACTGGGCGCCAATCGCCTGCATCTCTCCCATGCCAAGGCCGAGACCGCTCAAGCGGGAGGCGACGCCCATGAGGCCGCCCATCGAGCCTAGCAGACCGCCGGGAGCTTCAGCCGCCGCCGCAGCTTCGGCCGCGCCTGGCATGGCCGCGAACAATTGGTCGATTTCCTCTTTCGGCCCCTCTTTCTTGAGGAAGGCCAGAATGATCCCGACCGCTTTCTCTGCGGCGGCTGGATCGATTCCGGCGGCGGCAATCCGGGCGATCAATTCTTCCATCTGAGACCTCGTGATATTTGATGAGTCAGTTGTTGCGGCGGCGGCGCCTGGAGTGAGAGCGAGGCGCAAGCCTCGGGGAAAGGAATATCTGGCGCGGAAGGCAATACTTGTTTCATAATGACGCAAGCCGCGCCGTGCAACCGGCTCAAGTGATTCGAGACAGACATGGGCAGCGATCTAGCGTTCCAGACAGACCGCATCCTGATTGGAAAAAGCGACACATCCCAATTCCTGCTTCTGCCGATGGCCTGCCGGCACGGTCTTGTGGCAGGCGCAACAGGCACAGGCAAGACAATCACACTGCAAGTGCTGGCGGAAGGATTCTCGCGCGCGGGCGCCGCGGTCTTTGCTGCCGACATCAAAGGCGATCTCTCTGGGATCGCCATGCCCGGGGACGCAAAGCCTCATTTCGTCAAGCGCGCCCAGGAGATTGGGATCGCCTATGAGGCTCAAGATTATCCCGTTACCTTTTGGGATCTTTATGGGGAAACCGGTCATCCCATCCGCGCCAGCATATCGGATATGGGGCCGCTGCTTTTGGCGCGGCTCCTTGAGCTCAACGATGTGCAGGAAGGCGTGCTTAATATTGCCTTCCGGATCGCGGATGAGCAGGGCCTGTTGCTCATTGATCTCAAGGATCTGAGCGCCCTCCTCGAGCACCTTGCCGGAAACGCCGCCAGTGTGACCAAGCGCTATGGCAATGTTGCGCCCGCGACCGTGGGCGCAATCCAGCGCCGTGTTCTGGTCCTCGAGAATCAAGGCGCATCGAGCTTCTTTGGCGAGCCTGAGCTCGATATCGCTGACTTTCTGCGTCTGAGCCGCGATGGCTTCGGCATGGTCAATATTCTCGATGCCGGAAAGCTCATGCGCGCGCCGCGGCTTTATGCGGTCTTTCTCTTATGGATGCTCTCGGAATTGTTCGAGAAGCTGCCCGAGGCTGGCGACCTCGAAAAGCCAAAGCTCGTGTTTTTCTTCGATGAAGCGCATCTCTTGTTTGATCATGCGCCGCGGCAGCTGCTGACGGCGATCGAACAGGTCATGCGCCTCATCCGTTCCAAGGGTGTAGGGGTCTATTTCGTCACCCAGAATCCGGCCGATGTGCCGGAAACGGTTCTTGGCCAGCTCGGCAACCGCATTCAGCATGCCTTGCGGGCATTCACGCCGCGAGACCAGAAGGCGGTGAAGGCCGCTGCCGAAACATTCCGTCAGAATCCCTCCTTTGATACGGCTGCAGCCATCACTGGGCTCGGTGTGGGCGAGGCTCTGGTTTCGATGCTCGATGCTAAGGGCAATCCCAGCATCGTTGCCCGCACCTTCATCGCTCCTCCCATGGCAAGAGCAGGCCCTATCACTCCCCTAGAACGCCAGCAGATCATCCAGAAGAGCTCGCTTCTTGGCAAGTATGAGACGGCAGTTGACCGGCCTTCGGCCTTCGAGAAACTTCAGGAAAAGCCTGGCGGTGCTGCGGCGCCCGCTTCTGAGGAAGGCGGGCTGCTCGGCACTCTCAAGGGTGCGCTCTCTGGGCTTTTCCGGCCGGCATCAGGCCAGGGGCGCAAGCGGATGACAGCAGGCGAAGCCGCGCTCCGTTCTGCTGTTCAATCTGCCGCGCGCACTGTCGGCACGAAGATCGGCCAAGAGATATTGCGCAATATCCTTGGCGGCAGGTCGAAATAGGCTTGCAGCTTCATCACGACGCCAGTTTTTCGAGCGTCAGATCCTCGCATCTTTCGGGATGGGGCCAGCTTGCCTGCCCCTCATCGGTGTTGCGCATGATGACTTCGGGATCGGCAGGAATGGATTCCCCGTCGCCAGGGTTCGAATCATAGGCAAGCTTGAACAGCGTATGATCCGCTTCTGCTTTCTCATTCTCGTCGAAGAACGCAACCGTCACGATGGAATAACCGTTGATCTCGCTTCTTGCCGAAGCTGGAACGATCACTGGCATCGCCGCGCGCACGCCCATGCTTTTTGCAAAGACTGTATCATTTGTAACGAAGCGGCGGGTGTTGGCCTGGCCAAGCCAATCGGGCGTTCCCCAGGTTGTCCGGCGGGAAGTTCTATCGACTTTCCATTCCGACTGCTGGCGTTCCGTGACCCTGTCGACATAAAGGCGGTACGGGAAGAAATTAAAACTGTCGCCGCGCTTCGTATTGTCCACAGCGGCGATCTTATAGACGACGTAGGCCTCGTTCTCCTTAGCAGTTCTTGCGCCCCCCGCTGTCCCGTATGAATTGCAAAGGCCGATCTGGCGATAGTCAATGGATGCGGGGGCAGTCGCGCTGCCGGAGCAGCCCGGCAGAAACGCCAGAAATCCGCAGCCCATTAGTGCATGATGCCATCTTAAACCCATCCTGAGTCCTCTCGGGTTTTGGAAAAAGGGGAGTTGGCGGCGATCATCTTCCAATCACTTCCAATCATCTGTGCCCGCCGTTCCCTCATAATGCGTTTACGTAGGGATCAGATATGGAGACCGCAAGAAGCGCTGCTTTGTTCTGGGTCAAGACTTGAGCAAAGTTGCGTTGAAAGACCTGCAATGGGCCGCTCAGGCGCGCTGCAGCGCATCCGGCCCTTTTCCGTTCATTAAGCTTGACCATGCGCTTGGCGAGGCAGGAGCCGGGCACAAGGGTTGTGCACGCACAAGCAGCCTGAAATAAAAACTGCTTAAGTGCTGGTTATTATGGATTCCGGCGGCGGTTCCTCCAGCCTCAGCGAAGCCTGGCATCGCAAGCGGAACTGAACTGCCTGCTGCTGTGCAGAGGGTCAAATTCTGCGCATGAAGTTCAGCGCAGCAAAAAAGAAGTTCAGCGCATGAAGCGCGCTCACGCAGGCTGCCCGATCGCGGCAGCTCGGGGTCTTATGGGCTTTGCACCGCAGATTTCGCCCGCAAGCCTCTGCGCTTTTGGCGAAGGCGAGGGCCGAGCGGGCAGCGACGTCAGACCATGACGGGCGCTGTCAGCCATGGCAGCTTGGCAGAAGGAATCTCTGAATCTCCTTCATGCCGGAATCTATGCCGGGGGGGATGACATGCGAAAGCCTTTCCCGCAGCTGCCTTGCCGGCGCGAATGGCTCTTCATTCGTGATCGATGAATGGGAATTCGTGATTGATGATGGGGAAAGTGGCCGGCGGCCCAGCGGCGCTGCGCCCTCCGGCTTTGCTTTGCAGCTTTAGCCCATGATCCCGGGCACGCTGCCGCTTCGCTTTATCAGCCGAATGCTTTGTAGAACAGCCAGAGCATGTAAGCAGGAAGGATGAAACGCATCGACAGCATCACTTTCCACAAAATCTCTGCTGTCCGGTCGGGTTGCTTTTCCTTCTTGGGCTCCGAGGTGATCTCTGACATTGCCAACTCCTCCTCTCGTGGTTTTATTGTCAGCGAGTGTCCGGTTCGCTGAGTTCCGGCAGCTAAACATGGGGGCCAGCTTCTGATTCACAAGGCCATGAATTTTCTTGCTGGCTGCGGCAAATTCACTCTCAAGGCTCACGGTTCATTCTGCTTCTGCCGGTATTGCAGAAAAAACAGCGCACACATCTTGTCTCACGCCGCAAATTCCGCGCCCCTCATCCCTCTCCGGCTTCGCTCTTCGTGCCTGCGGCCTCTGCCTCTTCCCTTCTGCATCCTTTGCTCAAAGTCGCGGCCCTGCAGCAGCTTGTTCCGCTCGCGCTGCCTGATCTGCTGCTTCGATGGCCTTTCTTTCAGGTCAGAGACAGATTGCGGCTTGGGCATTCACCGCTTTGAAAATTCCAAAGCGGTGAATGGATCCGTAGCGGTCATCAAGCGGACACGCGTTGATTTGGATCAAAGAAGACACGCTGGCGGCGGAGCCTTAAAGCTATGCCGCAGAGGGAGGAAAGATTCCACAGCTTGCGAGCATTTCTTTGGCACTCGCATCCGGCCCGCCGGTCCGCCAAAGCCTTGCGGCATCGCTCCTCGCAAGCGCGCTTGCGGGAGGCGGTCATACATAGCCGCAAGCCAATCTTAAACGTTAGAGAGGGAATGGCGGCTGCAGGGTTGTAAGGTTTTGAGCGTGAGCCGGACAAAAATGTTTCACGTGAAACATGCCGCTTGCCCCTTATGAAGGCCGGATGCAGGCCGGAGCAGCGTTGCGGGTTTGAATATCCTGCGTTTCAAGCCCGCCTGCCCGCAAGGGCGCCATGATCTGCGTTCGATTCTGCCGCGCTGCCCGGCTCCGTGGAATCCTCACTGAAGGACGTTGCGTTGCGCAGCCTTATAAAGACTTTCTCATCGGTCTTGAGCCCGAGGTCCTTGTACGCATGGGCGGGGAGGGCGGCGTCGAGAATCTCCTCGTTGCCGATGCGGGAGAGCTCGACATTGACGACGGATCCCGCAAAAGTGATGTGCTTGACTTTGGCAGCAATGCCCGCGCCATCGGCATTCTCGCGCCTGATCTCGACATCATGCGGCCGGACGAACACCATGCCCCCGGCCTGCGCGGTTCTGGCTGCGGCCGTGCCGCTGAGGATGCCTGCCTTGCGGGCGTGAAAGAGATTGTAGCTGCCGAGGAACTTGAAGACGAAGGGGTTTGCGGGGTTTTCGTAGATCTCCTCGGGGGAGGCGAATTGCTCGATCCGGCCTTGGTTCATCACGGCAACACGGTCCGAGACCTCGAGCGCTTCTTCCTGGTCATGGGTGACGAGGATCGTTGTCACATGAATTCTCTGGTGCAGCTTTCGCAGCCAGCGCCTGAGCTCGCGGCGCACCGTCGCGTCAAGAGCGCCAAAGGGCTCATCGAGCAGAAGCACCGCAGGCTCGACCGCCAGCGCGCGGGCAAGCGCCACGCGCTGGCGCTGCCCGCCTGAAAGCTGGGCGGGAAAACGCGGCGCGAAGTTCTGGAGCTGCACAAGCGCGAGCAGCTCGTCAACCTTGGCGCGGATCTGCGCTTCGCTGGGCCTTGACCGCCAAGGCTTAGCCCGCAGGCCGAAGGCCACGTTCTCGAACACGCTCATATGCTTGAACAGCGCATAATGCTGGAAAACGAAGCCGATGCGCCGCTTGCCGACTTCGTCGCCTGAGACATCCCGGCCATCGAAGAGAATGGGGCCGCTTCCGGGGTCCGCCGTTTCCATGCCGGCGATCACCCGCAAAAGGGTCGTCTTGCCGCAGCCGCTCGGCCCCAAGAGCGAGACGAGCTCGCCCGTCTTGACGAAAAGGCTCACATTGTCGAGCGCTTTGAAATGATTGAAGGATTTTGTGATCGAGCGCACTTCGATGCTCATGTCTGGCCGCCTTCCCCCTCAATGCCCGCGCCGGCCTTCCCGGCTTTGCGCTCGATAATGAGCTGAATAATCAGGGTCACTGCCGCCAGGAGGGTCAGCAGCGAGGCGACCGTGAAGGCGGCCTGATTGTTGTATTCATTCCATAATTTCTCGATCCGCAGCGGCATCGTGTCGTTGGAATCGATATGCCCCGAAACCACGGACACCGCGCCGAACTCGCCAAAGGCCCGGGCCGTGCAAAGAATGATGCCGTAAAGTAACGCCCATTTCACATTGGGCAAGGTGACCTTCCAGAAGGTGCGCCAGCCAGAGGCGCCAAGCGAGAGCGCGGCCACCTCCTCGTCTGAGCCCTGGTTCTCCATGAGAGGAATCAGGGCGCGCGCGACGAAGGGGAAAGTCACGAAAATCGACGCTAGGACGATCGCCAAGGGCGTGAAGATGACGCCAGTGTAGCTTTGGGTGAAGGTGAGCGGCCACCAGCCCCCGGCAAAGCCGCGCCAATGCAGCGAAAAAGGATCAGGCCAGGTCCAACCCATGGCCCAGGAGCCGAGCAGGCCGTTGCGCCCGAGAAGCAGGACGAAGATCAGCCCCGCGATGACGGGGGAAACCGAAAAAGGCAAGTCGATCAATGAGATAAGGAGAGAGCGGCCCTTGAAGCGGAATTTTGTCACCGCCCAGGCGGCTGCAAGCCCAAAGACGACATTGAGGGGGACGACAATCGACGCGACGGCGAGGGTCAGGCGGATCGCGTGGCGCGTCTTCTCGGCTTGGCTGCGCGCCGCGGCTAGATGGCGCCGCTCTGAGAGGCTGAGCTTTGCCTGAGCGGCAGGCGCTTGGACATAAAACACTGCCGCATAGGCATGAACGCCTTTCGCAAGCGCCTGAGCAAAGACGTTCACGGCAGGGATCAGGATAAAAAGGGTGAGAAAGGCTGCGGTCACCCCAACGAGGATCCGCCGCACGGCGGGATGAGATGGCGGGGGCGGGCTCCCCTGCCTTGCCGCAGCCGCTAGATTCGATGGCGCTCCTGCCATGCGTTTTTTCTGCTCTAGAATTGTGACGGCATCAGAAGGGCCTCTTATCTTTCATGGCGGCGCGCCCACCATTCGAGGCCATTGATCGCAAGCAGGATCAGAAGCGAAAGAGCGAGAAGGACGGCGCCGATCGCCGTTGCTTGCGCATAGCGGAAATCGTCGAGTTTTGTGACAATCTGCACAGGCGCAATCTGCGATTTGCCCGGGATGTTTCCGGCAATGAAAATCACCGAGCCATATTCGCCGATCGCACGGGCAAAGGCCAAGGCCAGCCCGCTGAGCCAGGCTGGGAAGAGCTCCGGAAAAACGACGCGGCGCATCACCATCCACCGGCTTGCGCCGAGGCTCAGCGCCGCATGCTCATATTCGGGGTCCCAGTCGCGCAAAACCGGCTGCACCGTCCGCACGACAAAAGGAAGGCCAACGAAGATCAGCACAATCACGATCCCGGCATTCGTGTTCGTGAAAGGGAAGGTGAGCCAGGACAATGCATCGTCTGAGAGCGCCGGTTCAAACCCGGCAAGCCCGCAAAGCCTGTTGATTGCCTGCGTGAGATGGCGGCCAAGCCCCCCGATCCATCCGTCAGGCAGATAAAGCTGGCTGAAAGTCAGGCCTGCGACCGCTGTGGGGAGGGCGAAAGGAAAGTCGATCAGCGCATCGAAAAGACGGCGGCCCGGAAAAGGCTCGCGCACGAGCACCCAGGCGGCGATCAGGCCGAAGACGCCGTTGACTGCAGCCGCTGCGGCTGATGCGCCAAAGGTGAGCTCAAAGGAGGCAAGGACGACCGGATCGGTCACCGTCTGCCAGAACTCCTCCCAGGTAAGCTGCGCCGTCTTGAGGACGAGCCCAGCCAGGGGGATCAGAACCAGAGCGGATAAGTAAAAAAGCGTATAGCCAAGGGTGAGCGGCAAGCCCGGGATCAGCCGCGAAGGGCGGGGCGGGCGGCCAAACATCCTTGGCGCAGGCGCGGGAGGAAGGTCTCTTGCTGTGATGGTTCCGCTCATCGGCTGGCAGGCTTGTAGATCTGGTCGAACAGGGCGCCATCGGCGAAAAAGGCGGCATGAGCTCTCGGCCATCCGCCGAATGTTTCGTCCATCGTGAAAAGCGGAATGGGGGGCAGCTCGCTGCTGTATTTCTTCAAGGCTCCGGCGTCGCGCGGGCGGTAATGAAGCTGCCCCACGATGTCTTGCGCCTCGGGGGTGTAGAGATAGTTCAAATAGGCTTCGGCGGCCTCCCGCGTGCCTTTCTTATCGACCACCTCGTCAACAACCGCAACGGGAGGCTCGGCAAGAATGCTGGCTGACGGATAAACGATATCGAATTTGTCCTCGCCGAATTCCTCCTTGGCGAGCCAAAGCTCGTTCTCCCAGTTCAAAAGGACGTCTCCCATCCCTTTCTGCGCAAAGGTGACTGTCGAGCCGCGGGCGCCGGTGTCGAGCACCGGCACGTTCTTATTGTACATGGTTTCGATCGCGGCGCGGGCTTCGGCGCTATTATAAACGGGGAAATCGCTGGCTGCGCGAGCGGAAGCCAGGGCATCAATGAGACCTTCCCCAGTGGAGAAGTCATGCGTTTTCGCTTTGGCTATCGCGCCCCAAAATGCAAGGAATGCCCAGCGCGCCGCACCGCTCGT
>DASRYK010000018.1:0-2106 GCA_035687205.1 Methylocella sp.
TCGTAAGTGCGCGGCCCCTCTTAAAGCCTGGGTGCCGCTTTGCCCCGGGAAAATATCCACATAAGCCGCCCTGCACACCGGTGCTATACCAGCTCGCGGATTTCGCTTGCTGCCCGCCGAAACAAATCGGCGCAAGACGCCCGGCAGCTGGTGTTAATCAAATAAAACTTTGGCCGCATGCCGGGCTGCCGGGCCCTCCCCTTGCCTTGCATTCGCCTTGAAAGGCTCATTGGTTTGCGCCCATGCGAAAACACAAGACACTCTTGTCCATCGCTGCGCCGCTCGCGCTTTACTGGTCTGCCGGTCACATCTTGGCGCAAGGGGAGAGAGCGCCTCATCATGAAAGGCGGGAGCAGCCCCAAGCTGCCGCACAACTGAACGAGTTCCTTGAAACGCTCTGGCCGCTGGCAAATGAGAAGGGCATCGCCCGGCCTCTTTTCGACGCGGCTCTCGCCGATCTCGAGCCCGATCCTTCCGTCATTGCGGCAGCAGAAAAGCAGGCGGAGTTCGAGCGCCCGC
Source organism: Methylocella sp. (assembly GCA_035687205.1). GTDB lineage: Bacteria > Pseudomonadota > Alphaproteobacteria > Rhizobiales > Beijerinckiaceae > Methylocapsa. The sequence goes on from DASRYK010000018.1 coordinate 520, forward strand.
TCAAGGCCTATCTTGCCGAAGCGGTCTCTGCGCGGCGCATTGCGCGGGGCCGCGCAACTCTCCATGCCCATAAGGCCGAGCTTGCCGAAATCTCAAACCGCTACGGCGTGCCCGCCCCGGTTATTGTTGCTGCTTTCGGGCTTGAATCGGATTATGGCAGCGCAACCGGCGGCAAAAACATTATCCGATCGCTGGCAACGCTTGCCTTTGTTCGCCGCGACCGCCCTGAGTTTCGTGCTGAACTCGTCGATGCTCTGTGGGTCATGCAAAAGTCAGGGCTTAGCCGCGCGGCCCTCAAGGGTTCGTGGGCGGGTGCAATGGGCGGGCCGCAGTTCCTGCCCTCGGCCTATCTCAGATATGCTGTGAGTTACCGGCGAGACGGGCCACCCGACATTTGGACGAAGCCGCTCGACATACTTGCCTCGATTGCCAATTTCCTGCGCCAGTCCGGCTGGCAGCCAGGGCTGCCCTGGGGCCTTGAAGTCATCCTGCCGGACGATTTTTCCTTTGCCTCGCTCCATCAAAGCTTTGCCGCCTTCGAGGCGCAGGGCGTCAAAGCTGCAAATGGCGAGTCATTTCCCCAAGGCGATGCGACCGTGTTCCTCCCGTCCGGAGCAAGGGGGCCCGCCTTTTTGCTGTCGGCAAATTATTGGGTGCTAAAGGCCTACAACAATTCCGATTCCTATGCCTTGTCTCTTGCGCTGCTTGCAGATAGGATCGAAGGCAAAGGCGCGCTGCACGGCCATTGGCCGGAAAACGAATTGTTCCTCCCGCGGGCCGAAAAATCAGAGATTCAGCGCTTGCTTGCGGCCCTCGGGCTCTACCGTGGCACAATCGACGGCCGCTTCGGGCAAGCCTCACGCGATGCCATTCACGATTTTCAAATCCGCACCGGGGTTTTTCCCGCGGATGGTTTTGCGGCGCCTGGCCTCTTAAACCGGCTCAACGATGAGGTGAGGCGCAATGCCGGCCGATAGCTCTTTTGGCAGGGCCGTCCGGCAATGCGAATGCGGCTTGCTTAACGGCGCAGCCGCATCCGAATGAGTGCTGCCGCGAAGAGAAATGGGCGGCACCTGCGCAGCCGCTCAGGTATCCTCGCACCTGCGAACAAATCTGAAGAGATCGCGGCCGCTGAGCCATTTCATGATCGGGGTCAAGCCGCCGCGGCTTCTGAGCCATGAGCGAATGCCAGGCGTATAAGCTTTCTCGAGATAGGCTGTCCCCCTCGGCGATGCCTCGGCACCGTCGGGATCGAAGCTAGCGCGGTGGAAGCCAAGCACGGCCCTGTCCGTTGCGCAAGCATTGGGCGACATCGCCAGGATTGTGCATGCGGACGCACACATTCCATCAATAACGATTTGGCGGCCTTGATGCTCGAGTTCTGCCCGCTCTTCGATGTAATACTCGATCATTCCGCCCGGATCGGCATGGATCACATACGGCAGCATTATAGCCCTTCATTCGTTGATTTGTGATTGTTTGAAGGGAGCCCGCTCTGACGGGATGAGCCCGAAGGTCCGGCCAGCGCCGCGCTCCGGGTCTAAGCCATGGCGCCGCCATTGAGGCTTTTTTGCGCCATCTAGGGCT
>DASRYK010000019.1:0-12967 GCA_035687205.1 Methylocella sp.
GGGTTATCGCGTTCGATGCCGGCCATTGCGTCGTCGACAAGCTGGCCGATGGCGGGCTGCTTGGCCTGGGCCTTCAGATGCGCCCAGCGCGCCTCTGGCGGCACCCAGAAGATGTTTAGCGCGCGGTACTCGTCCGGGTCCTCGGGGTCGGCGCCGTTAGCCATCTCTGCGACGAGCTTCGCGTGCTGTTCCTCGAACGCATCGGAAATATATTTGAGGAAGATGAGGCCAAGCACGACGTGCTTGTATTCGGCGGCGTCCATACTGCCGCGCAGGGCATCGGCCATCTGCCAGAGCTGGGCTTCGTAGCCGACAGTGGCGCCGTTGCGGTTTGGCTTCGCGTCGCTGCTGGACCGCCCTCTTCTCGATGGCGCTTGCGCCATGGTCATTCCTTCACGGTTTTCGCGTCCGGGGCCGGTAAGTGATTCGCCCCTGCAACTCAGGTCCACTTTTGGCCATTACCGCGGAAGCCGCAACCATTTCCGGACGGCGGGAGGCAACGCGAACAAATCACCTGGGACTGGCGAGCCGCGCCTTGCCCGCCCGCATGGATTTGCCAAACGAATTACGGAACAGAGTCCAACCGGAGGCTCGGCCCGATCTTGTCAGGGGAAAATGCCCCAGAACTTTACTCGCTGCTCCCGCCACTCTACCGGGAACGGCCTCAGCAAGTCCTCGAGCTGGAGGTCCGCAGGCTGCCTCCCGTCCAGAATTGCCTCGACGATCTCCGGCGATAGCAGGGTCAGCCGCAAGATACGGCAGACATAGGACGGGTTGATCTTCTCGGCAGCGGCTATCTCGGCGACGGTCGCATGCGTGCCGGTTTCCAGCATCCGCCGCCACCGGAACGCCCGGGCGAGCGCTTTGACCATGGCGTTGTCGACGCGCGGGCGCGGCGGCGCCCAGGCCTCGGCGCCCGCGGGCGCAATGATGAGCTTGCGGCCGCCGCGCTTGCGAAAGGCGAGCGGCACGTGGACCGTCAGGGTGCGGCCGTCGTGGCTCATTTCTGCGCATGCCATCAGGCCGCCCTCGCCTGAGGATCGCGAGCGCGCAGCTCGGCGCAGAGAGACGCAAGCCCTTCGGTGCGCAGGCGGATCGCGACGCCATCCGTCCCCACATCGACCCGCTCGACGAGAAGCTGGATGATGCGCGCCTGCTCGGCGGGGAAGAGTTCGTCCCACAAGGGATCGAGCCGCTCGCAGGCCTCGCGAATTTCAGCTTCAGTGACGGCCTCGACCTTGTTCGCCGCCCTCCATGTGCGCACGATGATTTCCGGGGCGCGCAGAAGCCCGCGCAGCTGGTCAATGACCGCGTGTTCGATTTCGGCCGCCGGAACGCGCCGGACCGGGCAGGTCTCGGGCCCGAGCTTCAGGACGCTGGTGGTCACATAATAGCGGTAGAGCCTGCCTTTGCGCCTTGTGTGGGTTGGGGTCATGGCAAGCCCGGACGGCCCGAACAGAAGCCCGCGCAAGAGGGCCGGCTCGGCTCTCCGCGTCTTGTTGGCGCGCATGCGCGGGCTTTCCTGCAAGATCGCGTGGGCCTTGTCCCACAGCTCGCGAGAGATGATGGCTTCGTGTTCGCCCGGGTAGGCCGTGCCCTTGTGCACGGCCATCCCGGCATAGACTTGGTTGTTGAGGAGCTTGTACAGAAAACCCTTGCCGACCGGCCGGCCGGCCCGCGTCATGACGCCCTCGGCATTGAGCTGCCGCGCAAGCACCGTGGCGGAGCCAATTTTCACGAAACGCTCGAAGATCATGCGGACGGCTGCCGCTTCTTGCTCCTCAATCACGAGCTTGCGGTTTGTGACACGGTAGCCGAACGGCACGTAGCCGCCCATCCACAAGCCCTTCTTGCGGCTGGCAGCAAATTTGTCGCGGATGCGCTCGCCGATCACCTCGCGCTCGAACTGGGCGAAGGAGAGCAGGATATTGAGCGTGAGCCGCCCCATCGATGTCGTGGTGTTGAACGCCTGGGTGACCGAGACGAAGGTGACATTCTTGCGCTCGAAGGCATCGACGAGCTTGGCGAAATCCATCAGCGAGCGTGACAAGCGGTCGATCTTATAGACGGCAACAATGTCCACTCCCCCGGCTTCGATATCGGCAAGAAGCCGCTTGAGGGCCGGCCGCTCCAGCGTCCCGCCCGAGTACCCGCCGTCGTCATAGTCGTCCGGAACCAGCACCCATCCTTCGGGCCTTTGGCTCGCGACATAGGCCTCGCAGGCCTCGCGCTGAGCGTCCAGGCTGTTGAACTCCATGTCGAGTCCTTCCTCGGAGGATTTTCGCGTGTAGACCGCACAGCGGAGTTTCCGGAGGACTGGCTTTTTCATGGCCGGTCTTTCGTGTTTTTCAGCACAAAAAAGACCCAGCCGTTCCAGCGGGTGCCGGTGATGGCGCGGGCAATGGCGGAGAGCGATCTGTAGGGCCTTCCCTGATATTCATAGCCGTCTTCGCGCACCGTCACAGCATGCTCGGCGCCCTGCCATTCGCGAACGAGCCGCGTGCCCGCGGCCGGCTTCTGATCTCGCCTGATGCGGCGCAGCGTGACATTGCCGCCATCGAGCTCTCTGCCGAGTGCTTCGAGGCGTTTGACCGTCTCGGGCTTCAATCCGCCATAGGCCAGTTCCTGGATGCGGTAGGCAAGGCGGCTTTCGAGGAAGCGGCGGTTGTAAGGCGGCGGCTCGCTTCCGAAGAGATCGCGCCACATTTTCTTCAAATCTGGCGCCGGCGCCGTTTTCAGGGCCGCCAGGCGGGCCAGCATAGGGCCGTTCATCTATCCGCTCCGGGGTTGGTATTCGGAGTTGCATGACCGCGCTGGGGGGACCGGGAAGTCGACAAAACTTTCTCTTTGGTGCGCAGATATTTGCCTTGACTGGCGGGCCCGGAGGCGAATGAGGCCGCGCGCTAAAATTTCGGCGACTTCGGCAAGGCGCTCGGAAGCGGTCATCAAATCTGGGGAAATCGGGTTCGGGATGCTCATTTCGGCGGGGAAGGAGGGCTTCCCCGTCTATCTACTCACCATCCCCAGAAATCGTCTCAGGCCGGCATTGAGGGGGATTCGACTCCGGATGGCGTTTTGTGTAGGAACGTAAGATGAACATCGCGATTCGGTTGTTAACATTTATGGATTGTCAGGATGGCTAAGGACCTGAAAAAATTTGTGAACCCGAAATTCCTGCGGACCGTTGACCTCGTCTTGCTGCGCCAATTGCTCGATCGCCACCGGGCAGTGATCAAGGGTCTCGAATTCGAAATTTTTGATCATAATCCAGCCGATGCTCGCCGCGCCATCCAGGATTTTTTTGCAGGTCCAGATGAAAACTACCCCGACGGGCTGGTTGCCGATCTCCACCGGATTGCCGACCTCGGTAACTCAACCGGGCTGCAAGTGATTTTGGAGCAGGCGGTCCGGCTTGGCGTCAGCATCGCGCCCGAAAAAGACGAAGATGGCAGCGAAGAGCGCCAAGACCCGAAGCATGTGGCGCTGCGCATATTCCTCGATCATCCCTCCGTGTTCGACGCGGCATCGGACATGCTGGCGCTGATTGCGCGCACGTCGCTGGCCGAATTTGCGGGCCAGGATGAAGGCGTGGAGGCCGTTATCGGCGACAAGGCGCGCGCCGCTTTTGAGAAGGAAGCCGCGGCGATGTTCGAGGCCGATCTGCGCGGGCGCTATTGCCGGGTTGGCTGGTACGAAGATGACGGCGAGGTCAATCTCGTGATCGCCCATGGCTCGACGGTCACGACGGCCGAAGTGATCGAGGGGACGGGAACACGGGTTGCCTGCTTCCGGCCCGCCGAGCATGCTGTCTTGTCTTATTCCGCCTCGAGCGGCCGCCTCAAAGTGGGAGGCGTCGCGAAGGCGCGCCGCGCCGGGACCGCCGAATTGTTTGCGAACAAGATTCTGCAGCGTCCCGGATTTTTCGCCGCTGCCGATGCGCAGAACCTCTATACGCTTGACCCGGTTCAGCGTGCAGGTTTCGGCTTCAGTTTCAATCATGCCTTCGATCCCGGCATTCAGCGCGTGCAGATCACGGAGGTGCAGGTTGACCGAGTGGGCGCCGATCCGCGATCGGGCGAAACCCGCTCGTTTCATTCCTATGTCGCGCGCGACGGCCGCGACAATGCGCTCGCCCGTCTTGGAGAAATGATGCGCGGAATTCCTCTCGGCTCGGACTGGCGGCTCAACCACATGGTCATCCGTGTGCATTTTGCCACAAGCGGAGCACGGCCAGCCAAAGTGACGGTGAAACTCAAGCCGCCCGCAAGCGCGATGTTCAAGCGGCACCGGTTCGAGAACCGGATCATGACGCTGCTTCGCCGCAATGGACTTGTGCATGAACGCGACCCTGGCGCGGCTGCTGTTGCGGCTGAGTGAGGCGGGCGAGCCTGCGATTCTCTGGGGCCGGCAGGCCAAGCACCATTTCGGCAGAAGCTTCGACCGGCTTCTTGCTGACGGCATTTTGATCGAACAGGCGCCGGCCGATGAATGGGATATTTGCCCGGCCTATGAATGTGGCGCTGACAGCCGGGTAATCCAGCGCGTCAACGGCCGGCCTATCGCGCCATGTCCGCTTGATCGCAACCTTGATGCTATTTTGGACGATGATGATCTGAGAAGCTTTCGGATCGTTCGCTCAGCGCTTGTCGACGCAATCGCTAAATACTCTGGGTTCGATGCGCCGTCCGAGGTTGTACCCGCCATATGGAGAATCGGCAAAACCCCATCGGGGAACGTTGTTTTCATTGCGCTCGATAGAAGCGCTCTTGCGCAACCCGGCGTTCTCGCGGCGCTGCGCACCGCTGTTTCGGGAGCATCGATCGGCTTGATCGGCCCCCCGCTTTCTCCAGCGGAGCAGGTCCGCTTTCGCGAGGCAGGCGTAACAATCGTCACGATTAACTCCGCCTTTGTCGACGGAGAGGCGGGCGGCGTCATCATTGATCCTGCAGCATTGGAGCCCGCGCCAATAAAAGTCCGCCTGGTCATGAAGCGCATTTCCAAGACCGTGGAACTGGATGGTGCCACAATCGCTTTGCCGGACCAGCCATTTCAGCTGCTCTGGCTCCTTGCCGGGCGGGCACGGTCGGAAAAGCCATTCGTTCCACCGAGAGATATTGAAAACGAGATCTATGGCCAATTGATTCACCGCGTGACGCGGCCGGCGCGCGACATTGTCCGGGAGCTTCGCGGCGCCCTCAAGACGCAGGCGCCCAATTCGCCCGCGCGGAGCCTGATCCAGAACAAACGCGGTTTCGGCTGGCGCCTCACCCTCTCAGCCCTGGAAATTTCCCTCGATCTCTGAGCGCCGGGCGCTCCCACGTTTCTCCCACGATGTTCCCACGCTAAGCCCACCAAGGCCGAAGAAATCACTGGCATGCTCTCATCATCAATTTCCGATGACGAGGCGCCGCCCCGATGATTTTCGAACTGTCCCCCCAGGATCTCCATCTGCTTCAGCACGAAGCCGATTTTGCCGCGCGCCGCCTTGTCCGGCAGTTGCGTCTTCCGAAAGACGATCTCCCCGACATCCGCCAGGACTTCGTGCTCGATGCACTGGCCCGGCTGAAGGGCTTTGATCCGGCGCGCGGCTCGCTCGGCGCCTTTCTCGCCACCGTCTTCTCCCACAAGGCGGCGCGCATCGCGCGAAAGGTCAAGGCGCACCGCCGCCTGTTCGGCGTCCATCCTATCTCGCTCGACGATCCGATACCGGGATTGGCCGGAACGGCCCGGGGCGATCTCATCGCCGAGCAGGATGGCTATGCCGCATGGTGCGGTGAGCCCACCGATGCCTTCGCGGCCGCCGAACGGCGCATCGATCTCGAACGGCGCCTCGGCATCCTCCCCCGAAAGGACGGCGCCCTTTGCGCCGCGCTTGCCCACGCAACCGCCGGCGAGCTCGGAGCCTCCGGCCGGGGCGCCCGCGCGAGCCTCTACCGGCGCTTACACGACATCCGCCTAGCGCTCACCGCGGCGGGCCTTCGGGCGGCGTGAGACGGTTTTCCAACAAGGTGAGTAGAAGGCTTTTATGACCAGCTCGATCCTTCATCTTCCACCCCTCCGTCTGCGGCTGACCGAGGCCGAATTCTGCGGCTGGCTCGGCCAGGCAGCACCTGGCGACATCATCGAATATCATCGAGGCTTTCTGGCCCTCGACCGCATGCCTGCGGCGCAGCGTCTTGCCGAACGCGACCGAACTGAGCTCCTAAAACTTGCGCGCCGCGCCCTGTGGGCGGCCGAGCATGATCTCGTCCATCTCGTGCAATCCCGTCACGGCCCAGACGATTACTCCTACCTCGCCATCGCTCGCCACCGGCCGAAGACGCCGCCGGTCTCCCTCTCCGCATTGCTCAATGAAGAGGCCGCGTGATGCCCGGCATACCGAAGCAACCTTCCTTCCCCGACGGAATGGATGACGCAATGTTCCTGACCTCGAAGCTCTCTGCCGTGCGCAGGCACCACTACGGGCTGGCGACACTCCCCGGCACAATCCGCATTCCCGCCGTTGGTAACCGCCAGGAGACGCCTGCCAAGCCGATCGAAGAAGCGACCCTCGACGATATCGCCTTCGCGGTGCGCGGCATCGAGGCCGAGTTCAACGCCGTTGCCGGCCGGCTCCATGCCCTGCGCAGGCTTTACACCCTCGCGCGTGATGCGGGCGCGCTCGGGGCTGACTGCGCCATCGACGCGGTCGCCGCGATGAAGCGGGAGCGCTGAGCATGGCGCTCAAAATCATCACCGCAGATGAGCGGCTCTCCGCAGCGCATGCGAAGACCACGATGGCGATCTTCGGGCCCTCGGGTGTCGGCAAGACATCCCTGCTCAAGACATTGCCGCCGGAAGAGACGCTGTGCATCGATCTCGAAGCGGGCATGAAGTCGGTCCAGGACTGGCCGGGCGACAGCATCCCGGTGCGCAGCTTCACGGATGCCATCGACATCGCCTGTCTCGTCGGCGGCACAGATCCGGCGGCCGATCCCAACGGCTTTTATTCGGAAGGCCATTATCAGCATCTCGCAAACGCCTATCCAGATCTGGTCCGGCTGATCGCGGGGAAGCGCATCGTCTTCGTCGACTCGATCACCGATCTCACCCGCCAGGCGATGGCCTGGGCGAAAACAAGGCCCGAAGCGTTTTCCGACCGCACCGGAAAGCCCGATACGCGCGGCGCCTATGGCCTTCTCGCGCGCGAGACAATTTCGCTCTTGAAGCACTTGCAGCACGCGCAGGCGAAGACGGTGATCTTCGCCGGCATTCTCGAAAAGGTCACCGACGAGTTCAACCGGACGAGCTGGCAGCCGCAAATGGAAGGCGGCAAGGCCGCCCGCGAGCTCCCCGGCATCGTTGACCAGGTCATCTCCATGAGCCGGTTCACGGCAGACGGCGACGCGTGGCGCCACGAGCCCGACCGCGGCGACGTGCGCCGCTTCGTCTGCCAGGCGGCCAACCCGTTCGGCCTGCCCGGCAAGGATCGCTCAGGCCGCCTCGACCTCACCGAGCCGCCCGACCTGAGCGCGCTCATTCGCAAAATCAACCAGCCCAGCAAAGGATGACCACCATGTTCGACATGAACGATGCCGAGCCGCAGAAGAGCGGCGAACTCATTCCCGATGGCACCTTCGCCAAGGTCACCATGAGCATCCGCGCCGGCGGAATCGATGGCCAGAGCGAGATCAACCAGGCGCTGCTCAAGGCGCCGAAGGACCCGACCAGCGACGTGCGCATGCTCGACTGCGAATTCACCCTCACGGAGGGTCCGCACGCGAAGCGCAAGTTCTGGCAGATGTTCACGGTCCAGGGCGGCAAGCTCGACGAGAACGGCGTCTCGATCGCCTGGAAAATTTCCAAGAGCACCTTCCGCGCCATGATCGACAGCGCGCTCGGACTCGACCCGCAGGACATGAGCGAGGCGGCCAAGCAGAAGCGCATCCTGCGCGGGCTCGCCGATCTCAACGGCATCACCTTCGCCGCCAAGATCAAAGTCGAGCCGTCGAGCGACCCGCGTTACGGCGACCAGAACCGGCTCGACCGCGTCGTGCTGCCGAACGAGAAGGAATGGCGCGCCATCATGAACGGCGAGACGGTCGCGCCGAGCCCGAGCCGCAGCAAGGCACCTGCTCAGCCCCACTCGCCGCCTGCGCAACCGGCTTGGAACCGCACGGCAGGGCCGCAGCCCTCGGCACAAGCTCCGGCGCCTGCCTGGGCCACTGCGCCAGCGCCCGAAGGTCCCCCCTCGGCAAACAAACCCGCAGGCCCCGCCTGGCTCAACGGCTGATCCTATGACCGATGATGAGTGGCAGGCCTACGTCACGCGCGAGGCGGCAAAAGAGATCGGCCGATGGCTGGAGGCAAGAGGCGCAGGTTCGCTCAAAAGCCCCATCGCTTCGCTCACCATGGCCGATCTCGAAGCGATGGCAGTCAATGCGATCTCCCGTTTCATCGTTTTGCAATCGGAGCGCCTCGAACGCCAGGGCTGGCCCCAGCTGGACCCCATCGGGGCGCTCTTGCTCGGGTGACGTTATGCGCGGTCTGCGGGCGGCAGGCGCGAGGCTTTGGCTACTGCCACCACCTCCAATGGGAGCGCTTTCCGCTCCATCGCTTCTGCTCTCCGGCCTGCCTCGATGCAGGCTCGGCGCTCGCCACACGGAACAACGGCATGATCGACAAAACTCCATTCGAAAAACTGGCGATCAAGGACGCCCGCCGGAATTTTGCCGAGGCGCTCACCGAACTCAGGCTTATGGCGCCCTTCTTCGACCGCAGCGCGGCCGACATCGACCGTCTCATCGAAGCCTGCGTCGACGGCTTCCAGCAATCCCTGCAGCGCCAGGCCGCCGGGCAAAAAGCGCGCGATGACGAACTGAATGACGAGATACCTTTTTAGGGGCCATGCATGTTCGTCGATCTCAATCATGAGTCCGGGTTCGTCTATGGGGGGCTTCCGCCGCTCACGGCGTCTGCCCGCGTGAACGCGCTGATCGACGCTGCTCTTCAATCCGAACGCCAAGCGCAAGGAAAACGCGATTATCTCGGCGCATCTCGCATTGGAGAACCTTGCAGCAGACGGCTTTGCTTCGAGGTCTTGGGCGCGCCGTTCGACAAAGGAGCAGAGCTTTCGGGACGATCTCTCAGGATATTCGAGGCCGGTCACCTATTCGAAGACTTGTCGATCAAATGGCTTCGATCGGCCGGATTCGACCTGCGTAGACGCAGGCGCAATGGGGAGCAATTCGGCTTTGCGATCGCGGAGGGCCGCATTCGCGGCCATATCGACGGAGTCATCGTCAGTGGCCCTGCTCTCGGGATGCCGTGGCCGATTTTGTGGGAGCATAAGTCCGCAAGTTCAAAGTCCTGGAACAAGTTCATCAAATCCGGGCTCGAAGCATGGAACCTCGTCTATTGGGGACAGGTCCATCTCTACATGGCCTACATGGAGCTCGAACATTGCCTGTTCACGGCAGTTAACAAAGACACCCTTGAACTCCATCATGAGTTGATCGCCTTCAAACCCCAGGTCGCCCAGGACCTTTCCAACAAAGCCGTCGCAATCATCCGCGCCGCAGAGGCCAGCGAACTCCCGCCGCGCATCGCCGCTGCCCCGGATTTCTACCTCTGCCGGATGTGCCCTTATCGCCGCCGCTGCTGGGCAATGATGCAGTGAAGAGAGGGCCGCATGACAGGAACTGCAAAAAAATGCGTGATTCGCACGCCGAACTCTGGCGGCGCGAATCTTTGCACACCTGGCCGCTGCGCAGATTTTCGCAAAGTTTCCTCTCGTTGCGCCCAGCGACGATAAGCGATTGATTATGCGTGATTTTCATGAAATTCGCGCTTACCGTTTGGACTACCGGCCTAACCCGCGAACAGTCGCAGCATGCGAGCGCGTTCCCCTCATCCCAACGCTCTCAATGCCAAACGGGCAATGTTTCCGCCGCGCTCCTTCATGAGGCTCCAATGAGCGGACGCAATGAAAGGGATATTTCTGCGGAGCGGGAAGCCGCTCGCGCTTGGCTCGATTTCAATGAGATCGAATCTCAGCCCGTCAATTACGATCTTGACGAGATCATTCGCCGCCTGCGCGATTCCGCACCGATCTGGGTCCCGCAGCATTTTCCCAATGGGCGGCGTGAGGGCGACGAATGGCGGCTCGCCAACATCAAGGGCGATACACCGCGCAAAAATGGCTCCTGCGTCATTGCGCTGAAAGGCCAGCGGGCGGGCGACTGGTATGATCATGATACCGGCCAGGGCGGCGATCCGTTAAGCGCGCTCGAAGAGAAAACGCTTCTGACAGGCCGCGATCTCTTCGCCTACGCCGCAGCGCTCGCTGGCTGGTCTCACGCGTCATCCAGCCGGTCCGCTTCCCCGCAGCCGCGGGCTAAGAAGACGAAACGTTGCTCGCCGGAAGACACATTCCGCGAAATGGATTTCATCCTCAAAGCCGCATGCGCGATCAGGGGAACACATGCGGCCGAATATCTCGCCGCGCGAGGGCTCAGCTCTCCCCGATCCGATGATTTGCTGTTCCATCCCGACCTCACCCATTGGCAGGCAAGGAGCGGCTTTCCCGGCATGGTCGCCATCGTGCGCGATGTTCAGGGCGAGCGGATTGGTCTGCATCGCACCTTTCTCGATCCTGAAAAGCCCGCCAAGGCCGGTGTCTCGCCCGCCCGCAAAACGCTCGGCTCGGTTGGGGGCGGCTGCGTGCGATTGGCGGAACCGCGCGATGGCCTTCTCGGAATCGCCGAGGGCATCGAAACCGCGCTTGCAGTGATGACCGCGTGCCCGGACATTCCCGTGTGGGCGACAATTTCCGCAACGGGGATGAAGAACGCTGCGCTCCCGCCCGATATTGCGCGCGTAGTCATTCTCGCCGACCACGACAACGCGGGCCTCAAGGCTGCCGAAGAAGCTGCAATGAAACTCGCATGCGAAGGACGAAAGGTCTTCGTTGCAGCGCCGCCGAACAAAGGCGATGATTTCAACGACGTGCTTCTGCGCGAGGGTGCTGATGCCGTCAAAGCAGCAGCGGACGCGGCGCGGGAATGGGGAGCGCCGGAGCTGCCAACAAAGAAAGCCCCACTGGTGACTTCGCCAGATGCGGATCATTCAAACGTCGTCCGCCTCTATGCCCGCCTTTCCATCGGCTCTGATGTCGAAATTGCCGAGCGCGTGCGCAGGGACCTCGAGCGCGCCCACGGCACAATCGTCTACGCCGAAGGAGGATTCTGGCGCTACGAAGGCACGCACTGGCAGCCAATACCGGAACACGAACTCCGGCGCGCGGTTCACGCTTACGATGGCGCCCAATTCCGCAGTCCCTCGGGCGAGCCTTCCTGCGTCAAATTGTCGAAGAACCGCATCGATTCCGCCCTGCACGAGATGGCGGCGCTCCTCGCTGCGCCCGATTTTTTCGCAGCTGCGCCCGCCGGCATCAATTGCAAGAGCGGTTTCATTCGCGCCGTCGAAAATGGATCCTTGGCGCTGGAGCCGCACAGTCCCGAGCATCGCGCGCGCCACACTTTGCCAGGCTGCTGGAGACCGGGAGCGGAGGCCGCGCCGCCTGAAAATTCGCTGCTTTGCCGCCTGCTGGCCGGCGTGTTTTCGGGGGATGAAGACGCCGCCGAGAAAATCGATCTTCTGGCCGAGGTCTGCGGTGCAGCCGCTCTCGGCATTGCGACCAAGCTTCGACAGCCGCGCGCCGTCATCCTTAAGGGCGACAAAGCGCAAAACGGCAAAAGCCAAATTCTCGACCTTGCACGCAGCCTCCTCCCGGCATCCGCCGTCTCCTCCGTCACCGCCGCCCGCATGGGCGATGAACGCCACGTCATTGGGCTCGCCGGCAAGCTGCTTAACGCCAGCGATGAACTGTCTTCATCCGCCGCCATCGCCTCCGGTACCTTCAAGGCCATCATAACGGGCGAACCCGTGCAAGGCCGCGACGTCTATAAGTCCCGCGTCGAGTTCCGTCCCGTCGCCCAGCATCTCTTCGCCACGAATTCATTGCCGGTCTTCCAGGGCGGCATGGATCGCGGTGTGCAGCGGCGTTTGCTCGTCGTCAGCTTCAACCGGATCATTCCTGTCGAGGAGCGGGTCGAGGAGATCGGTCAACGCATTGGCCTCGAAGAGCCCGATTTGCTCCTTGCCTGGAGCGTTGCGGGCGCCTCCCGCCTCATCCGCAAGAAGACCTTTACCCTTCCTCCATCAAGCCGCAGCGCCATCAGGGACTGGCTGCTTGGCGCTGATCCCGTGCTCGCATGGCTGGCGGAAGAGGTCGAGATTCAGCCGGCCGTTGATGGCCGCCCGCGCACCGCCACCCGCCACGCTTACGAGCGCTTCCACAAATGGGCCGTGGCCGAAGGGTTTGCAGAACGCACCCTGCCTTCGATCAACGCCTTCGTTCAGCGGATCACGTCGAATGCAACGGGCGTCGAATATCGACGTACCAAGCAGGGGCGGTTCTTCCTCGGCATCGCGCTGAAGCCGTCCGATCCCTTCGATTTTGCCTGAGGGTGACGCAGGGGTGACGCATGGATGACGCAAAGGTGACGCACCAAAATGGGCATAAGGCTTTGAAACTATTTGAGAACTCGCAAAAGGTGACGCACTTGGCCCCAAAACTTTTCTATATGGGGGTAAGTCCACTTATTTTGCGTTTTCCCTCCTTATACAAAGTTTACCCCCTCAAGTGCGTCACCCAATCGAATAGTCAAAGCAATTTCAATAACTTAGGCTCTTTTCGGTGCGTCACCCATGCGTCACCGGTGCGTCACCCATGCGCCACCTGCCAAGCTAGAGGTCCGCCCTCTCCGCGATCCCGCTTCTCAAGAACCGGACGGCAGCGGCCAGCTCCGCCAAGAACCAAGCCGCCGCCGTCCTCGCCACAACGACCCCGATCAAGGAGACCATCATGGCTATCACGACTCTGACTCTGCCCGCCGCAGATGCAAGCGCGGCGGCGCATCTTTTC
>DASRYK010000020.1:0-33383 GCA_035687205.1 Methylocella sp.
GGCGCCCGCCCCTGCCTTGCCGCAGGAGGAGGCGCGGCCGCTTCGCGTTTTGAAAGCCCCTCCCCTTGCGGCGGAAACGGCCTGCGCCCAGCCGGTCTCTGGCCTGCTGCATTGACGGATCCCTGCGCGCGGCCTGTCTGAGGAGGCGATAAAGGCGGCCGGTGCGCAAGCGGGGTGCTTCCCGCTGCAGCAGAAGCCGCCTGCGCCTGCCCCTGCGCCTGCGGCCAATCCTTTTGCGGGGGCCACGGCCCCGGCTCGCGCGCCAGCCAATCGTGCAGCTCCTTCTCGTGCAGGAGGACGTCCGCCGGCTGTGGCTCTCGGGCCTCGGCACCCTTAATTTCGGATTCGATAACAAGATCGTTAGGGCCGCCAATCATAAGGAGATGCTCGACGTTGTCGCGCCGGACGATCACAAGCTGGCGCTGGCGGTCCAAATCGAACACATCGACGATCCCGAGCCGCGGCTGCCGCGCCCGCCCTGTTCGCGGACTCTTAATGCGCTGATGGAACTCCGGCCTGAGGATGGCAAGCACAATCGCAGCGGCCGCCAGCAGGAGAACGGCAATGGCAAGCACCGCAGCGCTTTTGCTCGAAAACAGGGTCTCGATCCAGCCTGACATCCGATGCCTCTCACAAAGAGAAAAGGAAGTTGCGCAGATCTATATCATGCTCAATGGCGGCTGCGCAGGCTGACGCCTCAAAGCTTAACGCAATTTTGCCAGCGCTTGGCAGGCTTCTTTGCCGGAATCACCAGCCGGGGCTGGAAAAATTCCCAGGGCCTTCGGGATGGGCTGGGCTTGCGCCAAGCCCCATCCGGCCTCGCGTGCCTGAATAGTCATAGCGGAGCCAGTCCCATTCTTCCAAGGAATGACCTTCGGCGAACCATCCTGGCGGCGGATCGGGAGGAAGCACGCCGCTGCCATAGGCAAAGGAGCGCTGGGCTGCGGCTGTCCCGGCGGCGCTAACCGCGCACGCGAAAAAAGCAAGAAAAATACTGCAAGTGGTTAACCGAATGAGCGGCATTGAAATCATTCCTTAAGGCCGGCATGGGACGGAAATGACAATCAAGCTTTGCCTTTTCAGAATGAACGCGCCAGAATTGCAGAAGTTCATTGCTCCTGCCACGCAAGACAAACTTCCGCGCGCTATGATGATGCTGCAAGCCACAGGGGGCCATCACACCGGGGGGGCCTTAGCTAGCCATAAGGCCTTTAGCCTTGAGGCCCGGCGTGCCATGACAAGGCCAGCCGGTAAAAGGCCAGCCGGTCACTGTGCCGCTTTGGTCAGGTGACGCATCATGTGCGAGCAAGCAAGGGCCGCCGTCCACCACAGAACCGGGCGCAGCGGAGGCCCTGCCTTGGCCTTAATGTTTTTTGCCCTTCTTGCCAGCGTTGCGGGAGCGTTTTTCCTTGGCCCAGACGCTGAGGGTTTGCCCGCAGCTCTGGTGCTTGGCGCTTTCTTTGCCATTGCTTGCGCCATTTTTTGCATGGCCCTCGCGCTGGGTTTTCTTCAATGGGCCGGGCGAGCGGTAAAAGATGACGCCGCGAGACTCATTTGTGACGGGAGCAGCGAAAGCCTGCTCGTCACCGCCGCTGGCGGCCGGCTCATTTATGCAAATGGCGCCTATCTTGCTTTAGCCGGGGCGCGCAGCCTCCTGGATGCGCGCCCGGCCGAGCATCTTTTCACCAGCTCCCTGGAGGCATCCGAATCCATCTACAGGCTGGCCCAGGCTGCACGCGAAGGAAAGGCGGCAGCTGAAGAGCTGCGGATCTCGCCGCCTCTCAAGGGCTGCGGTGAAGCGGCGTGGTACAGGATCACGGTGCGGCCGCTGCCTTTACCGGGCATCAGGCGTGCCACCCTTTGGTCCGTTGCGGATGTAAGCCGGGAGCGTGAAGATCAGGAAAGAGTTTTCCAAGAGATGCGCAGGGCAATCGATTTTCTTGATCACGCGCCGGCTGGCTTTTTCTCCTGCAGCCCGAAGGGTGATGTCACCTTCATGAACGCAACGCTTGCAAGCTGGCTCGGCTATGATCTCACTCAGTCCCAGGCGGCACCTTGCCGGCTTGCCGATTTTCTCCCGCGCGACGCCGCCCAGCGCATTGCCGCCTTCAGTGGAAATCCCAGCGAAACCAGCACGCTCCAAATCGATACAAGCCTCAAATGCCAGGATGGGCAGACCCGCCCCGTCCGCTTGCTTCACAGCGCGGGCTTTGGCCCTGAAGGAGAGCCGCAGTCTCTGCGCACCCTTGTCCTCAACCGCGCGCGCGGCGGCAGTCAGGCTGAGGGGGACGGCGCCGGGGAAGCGCATTTTGCGCGGATTTTCGATGCCACGCCCATCGCGGTCGCCATTCTGGGCAAAGATGGGCGCATCCTGCGCTCGAATGCGGCTTTCGGCCGTCTGATGCCGCATGCGCTGATGCCTGCAGGGGGCGCAAAGCCCTCGATCTTTGCGGGGGTTCTTGACCGCGACCATGCTGTTCTGGAGGCAGCCCTCGCCGCGGCCTTCCAGCCGTCGCCAGATGTCCCTCCCGTCGATGTGGGCTTGGCGGGGGACACGGAGCGGTCGGCAAGGCTGTTTCTCGCGGCGGCGGGCGAGCAAGGCGAAAACGGGGTTACCGTTTACGCCCTCGACACCACGGAGCAGCGGGCGCTGCAAAGCAACTTCGCGCAATCGCAAAAAATGCAGGCCATCGGGCAACTCGCGGGGGGGATGGCCCATGACTTTAACAATGTCCTCACCGCGATCATCGGCCACGCCGATCTTCTCCTTGCGAATCACCGCCCAACGGATCCGTCGTTCCGGGACATCAATCAGATCAAGCAAAATGCCAACCGCGCCGCATCGCTGGTCCGGCAGCTGCTCGCTTTCTCGCGGCGCCAGACGCTGCGGCCGCAAGTGCTCCAATTGGGCGATGTGCTGAGCGATTTGCAAATGATGATGCGCAGGCTGGTCGGCGAGAAGATCGATCTCGAGCTGCGTCACGGCCGGGATCTCTGGCTCGTCAAGGCCGATCTCAATCAGTTCGAGCAGGTCCTCGTCAATTTGATCGTCAATGCCCGCGATGCCATGCCCAATGGCGGGAAGATCATTTTGCGCACCAGGAACGTCGCAGCATCAGGCTGCGGCAGCTTCAACGACCCCTCGCTTGTCCCCGCCGACTATGTGGCTGTCGAAGTTGAGGATTTCGGGCAAGGCATTCCGCCGGAGATAAAGGACAAGATTTTCGAGCCATTTTTCACCACCAAGGAAGTCGGCAAGGGAACCGGGCTTGGCCTTGCGATGGTCTATGGCATTGTCAAACAGACGGGCGGCTATGTGTTTTGCTCAAGCGAGACCGGCAAGGGAACGGTCTTCACGATCCTCCTGCCGCGTTACATTGCGAGCGAAACACCGGCCCCTCCCGCCCAGGAGCCAGCGCAAGCGCCCCCAGCGGACCTCACTGGCCATGGCACAATCCTGCTGGTCGAGGATGAGGAGGCCGTCCGCGCCTTCGCTGCCCGTGCTCTTGCGACGCGCGGCTACACGGTGCTGCAGGCTTCGTCCGGGACAGAAGCCTTGCAGATCGTCGAGCAGGATACGGCGAAAATCGATCTTGTCGTCTCTGATGTCGTGATGCCCGAGATGGACGGCCCAACGATGTTCGGCGAGCTGCGCAAGCGCGGGGTCAAAGCCAAGGTCATTTTCGTGTCCGGCTATGCCGAGGAGGCTTTCGCCAAGAATCTTCCCGAAGGGGAAGATTTCGGCTTCTTGCCAAAGCCTTTCACTTTGAAGCAGCTCATCGAGGCCGTGAAAGGCAGGCAGTAAGAGCGCTACCGGGCCACCCTCATGTCACAGCCTTCCGTCCCCGCCTCCCTTGTGCCGGGCGAGCTTGCTATGGTGGCGGCCATAAAGGAAATAAAGCGCCAGGCCGATCACAAGCCAAATGGCAAAGGAGGCCCAGGTTTCTGCCGGCAGGCCCAGCATCAGAAAGCCCGCGGAAACCGCTCCAAGCGGCGCAACGGTGAAAACAGCAGGCGTTTTGAATGGCCGCTCGATTTCGGGATGAAGGCTCCGCAAAACAAGAACTCCGATGCAGACCACCGCGAAAGCAAACAGCGTCCCAAGACTGACCAGCTTGCCAACAAGACCGATTGGCAGAAGACCCGCGAGAACGGCGACGCTCACCCCAGTGATGATAGTCGTGACATAAGGCGTGCGGAACTTCGGATGCACCGCTGCAGCAAAGGAGGGCAGAAGCCCGTCTCGTGCCATCGAGTAGAAAATTCGCGGCTGGCCGAGCAAGAGCACCAGTATGACAGAGCTCAGGCCCAGGATGGCGCCAAATTTGATGATGGCCGAAAGCCAGCTGAATCCTATAGCGTCGGCACCAAGCGCGATCGGATCGGGCACATCGAGTTTGTCAAAGGGCACAATGCCCGTGATCACAAGGCTCACCAGCACGTAAAGCAGCGTGCAGATGGCAAGCGACCCCAATATGCCCATCGGCATATCGCGCTGCGGATTGCGCGCTTCCTGAGCGGCCGTCGATACGGCATCGAAGCCGATGTAAGAAAAGAACACAACCCCAGCGCCAGCGACGACGCCGCTCCAGCCAAAACGGCCGTGGCCGAGATTTGGGGGTATGAAGGCGCCTTCGGGATTAACGGGTGTCACCCAGTTCGCGGATGAAACAAACCAGACACCGGCAAGGATGAAAAGGACAATGATGGCAAGCTTGACGGCGACGATGATATTGTTGAGATGCGCCGACTCCCTGATCCCGACGATGAGCACGGCCGTGAGCGCAAGAATGATCAACACGGCGGGAACATTGAGCATAGCGCCCGTTGCAACGAAGCCTCCGGCATCAGAATTATATGAGAGAGGAGCCGACGCGAAGGCTTCGGGGATCACGATGCCGATATCGTGCAGGAAGCTTGTGACATATCCCGACCAGCCAATCGCAACCGTTGTCGCGCCAAAGGCATATTCGAGGATGAGATCCCAGCCTATGAGCCAGGCGATGAACTCGCCAAGGGTCGCATAGGCATAGGTGTAGGCGCTGCCGGCAACCGGCACCGTTGAAGCCATTTCGGCGTAGCAGAGGCCCGCAAAGGCGCAGACGATTCCGGCAAGCACAAAAGAAAGGCTGATGGCTGGCCCTGCGTGAGCCGCCGCCGCATGGCCGGTGAGAACGAAAATCCCAGCGCCGATGATGGCGCCGATCCCAAGCGCCACAAGGCTCCAGGACGAAAGTGTCCGGTGCAGGCGCGTCTCGCCTTCAACAAGGGCATATTCGCTGTCCTTTGCCTCAGCTTGCAGCAATGCTATAGGTTTGCGCACCCACATATTCGCCATTCGCAATCTCTCCTGCCCGCCGCCCCTGCGGCAGATTCGCATCAGCCTCGATCTTGTGCCAAGCGCGGCGCACGGTTTCACAGGATTGCCGGTCCTGCAAGCCGCGGCTTGCGCGTGGCTCAATCCTGACTTGGCTCACCGCATGCTTTCCGGGTCAGAAAGGCCCGCGTCGCCTCATCCTCGCACAAAGCCCGGCTCGCATGGCAAAGTAAATCACGCCGAGCTCTAATAGATCAACAGACTGATAGAATGTAGTTCATGTTTTCTCTCAGCTCCTTCCGGGCGGCCCTGCGCCCTGCATAATGACGGGCGGGCGGAACGCATTTCGGCGGCCGGAAAAAATTTCTTACGCGCCGGCCTCTAGAAAAATAAAGCCCGCGTGAAAAATTTCACACGGGCTCGAATCATTGGATGCCTGAAGGGCTCTAAGCTGAGGGATTACTCCGCCTCCTCGGTCTTGCCTTTCCGGCCCTTTGGCGTCTCCTCGCGCGCCTTCAAGGCCGCGCCCAGAATATCGCCGAGCGATGCGCCGGAGTCAGCCGACCCGTATTGGGCGATGGCCTCCTTCTCCTCGGCGACTTCGAGCGCCTTGATGGAGACGGACACTTTGCGCGCGCGGCGGTCGAACACGGTTACCCGCGCATCGACTTTTTCGCCAACGGCAAAGCGCTCGGGCCTTTGATCCGCCCTGTCTCTTGCAAGCTCACTGCGTTTGATGAAGGTCGTCAAGTCGGTCCCGGCGATCTTCACGTCGATCCCGCTGTCCTTCACAGCGAGAACCTCGCATGTCACGACTGAGCCCTTCTTGAGATCGGCGGCGCCTTCCTCGCCTGGCTTGCCCGCCTCGCCAGCAGGCTTGAGCGCAAAGGGATCGGCGGTGAGCTGCTTGATGCCAAGCGAAATGCGCTCCTTCTCGACATCGACGTCAAGGACCTTGGCTTTGACGACATCGCCCTTCTTGAACTCTTCGATGACCTGCTCGCCGGGCTTGTTCCAGTCGAGGTCGGAAAGATGGACCATGCCATCGACATCTCCATCGAGGCCGATGAAGAGGCCGAATTCGGTCTTGTTCTTGACCTCCCCCTCAACAATGGAGCCAATGGGATGCTTCTCCGCAAAGGCTTCCCAGGGGTTGACGAGCGTCTGCTTGAGGCCAAGCGAGATGCGCCGCTTCACCGAATCGACCTCGAGGACCTGAACCTCGACCTCCTGGCTTGTCGCGACGATCTTGCCCGGATGCACGTTCTTCTTCGTCCAGGACATTTCCGAGACGTGAATCAACCCCTCGATCCCGGGCTCGAGCTCAACGAAAGCGCCATAGTCGGTGATGTTCGTCACCCGGCCGCGGAAGCGGGCGCCAACCGGGTATTTGGCTTCGATGTTCTGCCAGGGATCCTCGAGAAGCTGCTTCATCCCGAGCGAGATGCGGTGCGTCTCATGGTTGATCTTGATGATCTTCACCCGCACCGTCTGGCCGATCGACAGCACTTCAGTGGGGTGATTGACGCGGCGCCAGGCGATATCGGTGACATGCAGCAGCCCGTCGATGCCGCCGAGATCGACGAAGGCGCCATAGTCGGTGATGTTCTTCACGACACCGTCGATCACTTGGCCTTCCATGAGGTTCGCCACAATCTCATGGCGCTGCTCGGCGCGTGATTCCTCGAGCACGGTGCGCCGCGAGACCACGATATTGCCGCGGCGGCGGTCCATTTTGAGGATCTGGAAAGGCTGCGGCGTATGCATCAAAGGCGTCACGTCGCGGATCGGGCGGATATCGACTTGGCTGCGCGGCAGGAATGCGACAGCGCCATCGAGATCGACCGTAAATCCTCCCTTGACCTGGTTGAAAATGATTCCTTCGACCTTTTCCTGGCGCTCGAAAGCCTTCTCAAGCTTGATCCAGCTCTCCTCCCGGCGCGCTTTGTCGCGGGAGATGACAGCCTCGCCTAACGCATTTTCAATGCGCTCGAGATAGACCTCGACCTCATCGCCGGCCTTCACAGAGCCTTCGCGCCCGGGCCCCTGAAACTCCTTGAGCGGCACGCGGCCCTCGGTCTTGAGCCCAAGATCGATGACCGCAACGTCTTTTTCCACGGCGACGACGCGGCCCTTGACGACGGTTCCCTCGAAGGCCTCGTGCTGGCGGTAGCTTTCGTCAAGCAATGCCGCAAAATCCTCGCGCGTGGGCGCGTAGGTGTTGATGGATGACATTTGTTCTCCTGATGGCCCGAAGTCGGGCGGCGCCGGCCGGCTTGAGTGGATTGCGCTCCCTTCCGCCCGCGTGTCTGCCGCGAGCGGTCAAACTTTCGCGGTACAGCGCACCGGCGCTTCGAAGGGCGGCAAGGAGCGGGTTTAAGTAGCCTATGTAGCAAGCCCTCCCCCCGGCGGCAAGGGCGGCGGCGGGGCGGATAAGCCCTTGCTTCTGCAGCTCGGCGCCCCTCACGCCAAGGGCAATGGAATTGACCGTTTTCCTTAAGATTGCGCGTCACTCAGCCATTCCAATTTTGAGTCGAGAGGGCTTCCAGCGAGGACCCGCAAAATCATCCGCAAAAGGGCTGGAGCTGGATAACATCAGTCGAACCGGAGGAGTTCCAGAATTGTCACGTTTCCGATAAACGGACAGAATTTAGCTGGAAGCAGGCACGCCGTGGCAAACCAGCATTTTTGTTTCTGTCTCCCCCAAAACTGTTTTTCCCAAATCTCTCTGTCTCCACCAAGTCCTGCTAATGGCGCCTCAGCTTGCAGCATCGCGCCAGATCTTCCATTGCCAGGAGAGCCCTCCGGCCCGCAGCGCCCAGCCCGTTACACCCCGGAAGGGAATGAGCCTAACCCAATAGCGTTCAACTAGAGCCTAAAACTCAATTGATCCAAGTGCAGGCAACAAATCCCTCACTCCACGCGATCCAGGAATAGAATGTTTGCAAAGCGATCAGTGACGCCCCTCTGCCGTCGCGATTTTAAACCGCAGCAGCATGACGCTCAACCAACCGACAATGCGCGCCCGCCCGAACCGGCCAAGCCATGGAGCTTGCAGCCTCAGGTCTCCTCAGCATATCGAAAAATAGCCAAAGCCGAAGCGGCGCTGCCAACAGGATTTCATCGTTCAATCTGGGGGATGTTTGATAGCCCGGGCGGGGATGCTATCGGCAAAGCTTCCGCAAACCGGCAAACGGACAGGTTTTTGATTCGATCCCACAACGTTTAGGAGCTGCCGCGCGTAAGGGGTCTTGTAAGGTTTTCCGCCGCAACTGGACAAAAATGCTTCACGTGAAACCATTTTGTCCGGTCTGCCCCGCGAACCGGACAAATCATGTTCCAGGTGACAAACGGGCGCCGGGGCCCGGTCATTTCGCGAAGATGCGGACAAGCGCAACGATGGTTCCCAAAATCACGACGGTCTGAAAGCCAATCGCGCCAACCACCCATTTAAGAATATCAGCCTTGACATCGGCAAGCTCGGCCTTCGTCGCAAGATTCGCGACATCGGCCTTGAGAACAGCTATGTCTGTTCTAAGCTCAGACTCCACCCTGGCGATGTCCGCCTTCAGCTCAGACTCCACCCTGGCGATGTCCGCCTTGACCTCAGTCTCCAGCCTGGCAATATCAGCCTTGAGCTCGGCCTCCAGCCTGGCAATATCAGCCTTGAGCTCGGCCTTAGTCTGAGCCAAGTCTGTCTTTGTGGCGAGATCGTCGTGGCCTGCTTGGCCTATGGCTTCAGCAAGCGTCTCTGCCTGGTCGGCCGTAAAATGGCCTTTCTCCCGCAGCGTGCGGGAAAGGCGAAGGGTGTCGAAGAGTAAAGCGCTCACTGGGCGACTTTGAACGAAGGCGGGCGCGAAGTCCATAACCGCTGCGCCCGGCGCGCAGCCCGCTTCCGGGCCGCGCTGCCTTATTGAGCCGCGTCTTAAGCCGTCCCGGCGGCAGCCGTGCTCTTGCGGCGGTGATCCCACAAGTAATAGCCAAAGGCCGCCACAACAATAGCGCCAGAAACGAGAAAGGCATAAAGCCACTGCCGGGAAGCCGCCCCGACCGTCATGACGTGGCGCCCCGACATCGTCATCTCCTTGCCGTCGCTCATCGTCACGAGCAAAGTATATTTGCCGGGCTCCTCGAAATTGGCGGTGAGCGATGCAATGCCCGTCGGATAGGTTTTCGGCGGCAGATAAGCAAGAGTCACGGGACCGAGGCTCGCGCTCCCCGCCGTTGCATTGCCCTCCTCGCCCTTTATCAGGCGCACCTCCGTCGTGAAATCGCGCATCTCCTTGGATGGGGAGCTTAGTGTGATCAAGGCCGTTCCGGGCGATGGAAGGTCGGAGCAGGAATCGTCCCTTGCGCCCGATTGATAGACCGAGACCTGGAACTCATGCATGCCGGCCATCAGCATGCAGCCCATGTCCATGTTCATGTCCATGAAACTCGTGTCCTGGGCCTTCGCCGGCGCCCCAGAGACTGCCATGCCCAAGATCAAGGCTGCCGCCAGCCGGCCAAATCCACCCATAGGTCTTTTTCCTCCAAGCTTTTTGCTGCACGGAGCCGCCTTGTACTGAAAGGCGCACTTCTTGCCAACCGCGCAAATTGCCGTCATGCAAGCCGGGCGAGGGCCTTTGCGGCGATCATCTGCCCGATCGGGATCGCCGAGGTCGCCGCCGGTGATGGCGCATTGCACACATGCAGCATCCGCGCTGTCTCCGCGAAGAGAAAATCATGCACCAAGGTTCCGTCGCGCAATACCGCCTGGGCGCGGATTCCTGTCATGCCGGGCTCAAGATCGTTGAGAGTGAGCCCGGGGCAATATTTCCGGCATTGCGCAAGATAGCCGCGTTTCCAGAGCGAGTTGCGCAATTCAGCCAGGCCCGGCTTGAGGTAGCGCCCGATCACCTTCCAAAACCCCGGGAAAGCCAGATAGCGGGCGACGTCTCTCGCGTTGAAGGAGAATTTTTCATAACCCTCGCGCGAAAGCCCGAGCACCGCATTGGGGCCAGCGATAATCCGGCCATCGATCGTCCGCGTGAGATGAATCCCAAGGAACGGAAGCGCCGGATCCGGAATGGGATAGATGAGCCTGTTGATGAGCCCTGCCCGCGCTTTTGGGAGCGTATAGAACTCGCCCCGGAAGGGCACGATCTGATGCCCGGTCTTCAGCCCCGCAAGCTCGGCAAGCCTGTCGGACTGAAGCCCGGCGCAGACGACCAGCACGCGCGCGCGCCAGCTCCTCTGCGCCGATGCGATCTCGACGGCGTCAGAGCCCTCCCGGATGGCCGCAATCTCGACCCCAAGCTCCAGAACGGCGCCTTCCGCGGCAAGGACCCTGGCAAGGGCGTCGGCGATGTCCCGGTAATTGACGATCCCCGTCGCGGGGATGAGCAGCGCGCCAACGCCTTCAATGTTCGGCTCGAGCCGCTTGAGCTCCGCAGGGCCGACACGCTCGGCCTCGATCCCATTCTCCTTCGCGCGCGTCCAAAGGGCATCCATCGCAAAGCGCTCGCGCTCATTGGCGGCGACGAGGAGCTTCCCGCAGGTTTCGAACTTAATGCCTTGCTCAGCGCAAAATGCCTTTGTCGCGGCGGCGCCTTCGCGGCAAAGCCGCGCCTTCAAGCTTCCAGGCGCATAATAAATTCCGGCGTGGATGACGCCGCTATTATGCCCGCTCTGATGGCACGCAATGGCATTTTCTTTTTCCAAGATGACCAGCGATGCGCCCTTGCGCGCACGCAGGATTTCGCGGGCTGCGGCAAGGCCAACGATCCCGGCACCAATGATGGCAAAATCATAATTCACGGCGAGGCCAATAATTCCGGCTAGGGATGATGTAGCATTACGGCTGTTTCAAACGGTTCTGGATATGCCCAGAGAGGAATATGTCCCAGCAGAGGGCAGCAATTCTTATTGCCGGAGATTTTCCGGCCATTTGTTTTGTCATATTGTTATGTTTTTGGCGGCGCCCGCAGGGCAGAAATGAAGATTGATATTACAAGGTCATGGCCGCATCCGCAATGAGCATCATGCTGGCGCCGGCAAGATGCCCGCGGGCGCACCAAGCGGCTCGATCCTGACAAGCGCCGCAAAAAGCTGCCATCCCTAAAAAATATTCGACTCAAAATAATATCCGGAAGGAGCCAATGTGCCATGCTGACAGGACAGCTCGCTTTAATCATGGCATCTCTTTTCACGGGCGCTGCTGCCTATATCCTATATCAATGTGGCGGAGCAGCCAGCACGCCTGAGGCTTGACAACCGGGCGCTGCTTACGGAATGGAAGCCCGCTTATCAGCGCGGCTTTGCAATGCAGGCGCCGCTCGCGCTTATTGGTTTTGTGCTTGGCGCGCTCGCGGCCTCTATGCAGCAAGATTGGCGGTGGCTTGCGGGCGCTCTCGCTATTCTGGCCAGCTGGCTTTTCACGCTTCTCGTTATTTTGCCAGCGAACAAGCGCCTCATGGCATCTGCTCTGCAGGAGGCGGGTCAAGAGAGCCGAGAATAAATCAGGAAATGGGGGCGGCTGCATGCGGCCCGCACTTTGCTCGGCGCCATTTCAACCCTGCTTTTTCTCTGGGCCTCCCTGGCATAGAAAAATATGCGCCACTCATGCCAGCTCGACGCGCACTGGCACATGGTCAGAAGGTTTGTCCCCCCCGCGCATGTCCCGGTCTATCGCAACCTCTGCGAGAAGGTCCGCGGCAAGCGGCGAAAGCAAAATGTGATCGATGCGGATTCCCTTGTTTTTCTGCCAGGCACCCCCCTGGTAATCCCAGAATGTATAAAGGTCCGGGCTGTCGCTCGCCGCGCGCACCGCATCGGTAAGGCCGAGATTCAACAAGGTGCGATAACGCGCCCTGACCTCTGGCAGAAAAAGGGCATCGCCCTCCCAGGCGGCGGGATCGGCGCAATCCTTACGGGAGGGAATGACATTATAGTCCCCGGCAAGCACGAACGGCTCCTCAAGAGCAAGCAGATCCCGCGCATGGGCGATGAGGCGGTCCATAAAGGCGAGCTTATACGCGTATTTGCTGGTTTGCGGCGGATTGCCATTGGGAAGATAGATGGAGGCGACGCGAACCACGCCGCGGCCATGGGGAACGGCGGCCTCAATGTAGCGGGCCTGCCCGTCGCTGGAATCGCCGGGGAGTCCTTTTGCGATTTCGGCCGGCGCCTTGGAAAGAATTGCGACGCCATTGAAGCCTTTTTGCCCATGAACCGCCGCATTATAGCCTTCGGCCTCGACTTCCGCTCTCGGAAACGCCTCATCGGCGCATTTGAGCTCCTGCAGGCAAAGGACGTCGGGCTTTGCCTCGCGCAAATAGCGCAGGAGCTGCTCCATGCGCTGGCGGACCGAATTGACATTCCAGGTCGCGATTCTCAAGGCCGTTTTGCCGCCCGGTAAAGCTCCACCCGGCTGCTGCCGCCTTTCGTGGCGCTCTGGCCGCGGAAAGGCATGAGGCGATCCCTGCGCGGCTCCTGCATGAGACGCGGCAAGGTGCCATGGGTGAGCACGCCTTCTTGCATGAGCGCGCGCCGCAAGGGGCCAAATAATGCCACCGCCGCTGAGCCAGCGCCGCGCAATATGTCGGCTGGAAGGAAATCCCAAAGCAAAGACCGGTTGAGAATATCGACGCCCATCGTCCGGATAAAGATGTCGCTACGGCGCGCATCCTCGTAGGATTTGAGCGTCTCGCACGCGCCAATGCCCGTTCCAAGCACGCGCGCA
Source organism: Methylocella sp. (assembly GCA_035687205.1). Lineage (GTDB taxonomy): Bacteria > Pseudomonadota > Alphaproteobacteria > Rhizobiales > Beijerinckiaceae > Methylocapsa. The sequence continues at coordinate 13,041 of DASRYK010000020.1, forward strand.
TCCTCGAGGATCTCGGCAAGCGCGGCGCTGTCCCGGAGGCTCAGATTGAGCCCCTGTGCGGCGAGCGGGGGAAAAATATGCGCGGCTTCCCCGATGAGCGCGATACGATGGCTCGCAAGGCGGGTTGCGGTCATCCCTGTCATAGGGAAGAAGCCGCTCGGGCCCTCGATCTCGACCGCCCCGAGCAGCGATTCTGTCTGGTCTTCGATCTCCCGCGCCAAAGCGGCGGGAGGAAGGGCGCGGCGGCGCTCGGCCGCTTCAGGCGACATGAGCCAGACGAGGCTCGACCGGTTCGGCCGCCCTGGCGCTGGCCGCAGGGGCACCAGCGTGCAAGGGCCCGAGCGGGTGTGAAACTCCGTCGAGGTGTTCCGGTGCGGCTTGGCATGCGTCAAAAGGGCGGTGTAGGCAATTTGCGGATATGGCCAGGATCTTGTGCCAATCCCTGCCTTGGCCCTGGCAAGCGACATGCGCCCATCGGCCGCAACAACAAGCTCGGCCGTTATGCGCCGCCCCCTCGACAGAGTTGCGCAAACCTCGTCATCGCCGAAGGTGATGTCGCTGATCATATCTTCAATCAGCTCGATCTTTGGGCTGCCGCGCGCGATTTCAGCAAGCCCCCCAACGAGAACATCGTTTTCGATGTTTTCACCGAAAGCAGAAAGGCCGATCTCCTGCGCGGCAAAGACCATGTCCGGCACCGGAAAGCGGGCGCCTGTGGCGTCGATCATCGCGAGCCGGGCAAGCGGCGCCGTCTTTCCGCGAAACCGCGGCCAGACGCCGAGCGCTTTGTAAAAACGCAGCGAAGCCTCAAAGAGCGCAACAGTCCGCCCATTGGGCTTTGTATCGATCCGGCCTGCGCAGACAACGGGGAACCCGGCATGAGCAAGGGCAAGAGCCGTCGATAGCCCGGCTGCGCCAGCGCCTGCAACAAGGATGCCGGCTTGCGCGCCAGCCTTTGACTCAAGCATTACTCCTCCCCCCTGGCCTTGCGTCTGCCGGAATATCCCATTTGGCAGTCCGCTAACGGAATGATATTTGCCAAATGCCTGCCCCTGGCAAGCGCCGCGGGCGCCACTGTCAAGCCTCGCATGACTGCCGGTTCCGGAGCACCGTGTAAAATTCCAGAAACAGAAACATGGCTATATGCCCGCTTCCTCAGCACCCTGCGCCAGACAATAAAAACAGGAAACGCCATGAGACGCACACTTCTGATCATCCTGACCTTCATTTTGATCTTCTCGGGGCTGGGTTTTTTCGGCTTGATCGCCTTGCCGCGGATCAATGATCCTTTCCCTCCAGAGCTGCGGGCCCAGCTCACCGCGCTCAATGACGAAAGGCGGGAGCTCGAATGGCTCGTGGGCAAGGCGCGCATGGCGGGCAGGGCTAACGAGCTGCCTCAAGAGCGGCAAGAATACGACGCGCTTGCCTCGGATGCCAATGCATGGCTCAAGGACATAGCGCAAGGGCTTGAAACAGGCGCGTTTGACACGGCATCACTCAGCGCGCAATTCAATGGAAATCTTCAGCCAAAAGCAAATGCGGTTCTGCGCATGTTGAGGCCCAAGATGAGCTGGATGGGCGCGCAGCGCCGCGACCTTGGGCTTTTCAGAGTGGCTGCCGCGGAGGTGGATCATTTCAGCGCGGGACTTGAGCACCGCTGGAACGACATGAGCACATATTTCAAGTTCGCGCGCGCAGGCGCGGGCGAATCGAAAAAGATCGGCTTGAACGAGCTCGATGATATGAAATGGGTGCCGTGGTCATCGATTATGGCCGAGCAATTCTAATGCGCTTTTCATATTTGCGGAACGAAGGCCCGGCTGCTCCGGAGCGCGAATGACGGATCTCGGCATCTCCTTTTCCCCGCTGTTGCCCTGGCCCCTGATTTCGCTCTTAGGGGTCATTGCTCTTGCCCTGACCGGACTCGGTCTTTTCACGCGGGGGCCTCTGAGCTTGCTGCGCGCGCTTGGCTTTGGCCTTCTGCTCCTGGCGATGGCTGGCCCCGCGCTGGTCCAGGAGGAGCGCAATCCTTTGAAGGAAGTGGCGGCCATCGTTGTCGACAAGAGCGGCAGCCAGACGATTGGCCGCCGCCCGGCGCAAACCGAGAAGGCGCGCGCCGAGCTTGAGAAGAGCCTTCATGCTCTCGGCAACATCGACGTTCGCATTATCGATAGCGCCCAAGCTGGCAACGATGCAGAAGGCACGAGACTCTTTGCTGCTTTGAACGCCGGCCTTGCGGATGTGCCGCTCGAACGTGTCGGTGGCGTTTTCATGATCACGGATGGCGTCGTCGAAGACGCGCCTGCGGACAAAAGCATGCTCGGTTTCAATGCGCCGGTTCATGTGCTGATCACAGGCCATGAAGGCGAGCGGGACCGGCGGATCGAGCTCTTAGAAGCGCCGCGCTTCGGCATTGTTGGTAAGGAGCAGCCGATTGAGCTTCGGGTCGCGGATACGGCGGAATCAAGCGAGCCCGTTATGCTGAAGGTCCGCCGCGACGGCAGCCCCGTCGCTGCCATTGCCGCAACGCCCGGGCAGCGCATCCGCGTTCCGGTCAAGATCGAGCACGGCGGGCCCAATGTCCTCGAGCTTGAAGCCGAGGCCCTGCCAGACGAGCTGACTGCAATCAACAACAAGGCTGTTTTGACCATCGAGGGCGTGCGCGACAAATTGAAGGTGCTTCTGGTCTCGGGCGAGCCGCATGCCGGCGAGCGCATGTGGCGCAATCTCTTGAAGTCCGATCCCAATGTCGATCTTGTGCATTTCACTATTTTGCGCCCGCCCGAGAAGCAGGACGGGACGCCGATCAACGAACTCTCTCTGATTGCCTTTCCGACGAGCGATCTCTTCGGGCGGAAGATCAAGGAGTTCGACCTTATCGTTTTCGACCGCTACTCGAATCAGAGCGTGCTGCCGCTCATCTATTTCGACAATATTGTCCGCTATGTGCGCGAAGGCGGCGCGCTTCTGCTCGCTGCTGGCCCCGATTTCGCCCGCCCCGAGGGGATCTATTACTCCCCGCTTGGACGCATCGCGCCTGCGCGGCCTGAGGGCAGCGTGATTGAGCAGGCCTTCCGCGCTTCGGTCACTGCGGAGGGCGCAAGGCATCCGGTGACCCGCGGCTTGCCAGGGGCAGAGCAAACGCCTCCAGCCTGGAGCGAATGGTTCCGTCAAATCAATGCAGAAGTCACGCATGGCACGAGCGTGATGTCAGGCGCGGGGGGAAAACCGCTACTTGTTCTTTCCCGTGAAGGCAAAGGGCGTGTTGCTCTGCTTCTCACCGATCAGATGTGGCTCTGGGCGCGAGGCTTTGAAGGGGGCGGCCCCCATCTTGATCTTCTGCGCAGGCTCGCCCACTGGCTCATGAAAGAGCCTGATCTCGAGGAAGAAGCCCTCCGCGCCAGCGTGCGCGGGCATGTCATCGAGGTGGAAAGGCAGAGCCTCAAGGATGACCTGCCGCCCATTGCTGTCACCTCGCCCTCGGGCCATGAGGAAAGCATCACGCTGAGAAAAACAGAGCCGGGTGTTGCTCGGGCAAGCATGAATGCCGCCGAGACTGGCCTTTACCGGCTAACCGATGGCACACTTTCTGTCCTTGCCAATGTTGGCCCGGAGAATCCGCGGGAGTTTCAAGAAGTTGTCTCGACCACGGAGAAACTAAAGACTATTGCCGAATCGACGGGAGGCACAATCCGGCGGATTGGCAATGCCGCAAGCAGCGATGTCACCCTGCCGCGTCTTGCCGCGATTGGTGAAAGCCCTGTTTATGGCGGGACAGGTTATGCGGCGATAAAGCGCACGGGCATCAGCGAGGTGAAGGGGGTGAGCGTCTTACCGGTTGCGGCCGGCTTTTTGGGCCTTGCCGTGCTTCTCGGAAGCATCTTGATGACATGGATCTTCGAAGCGCGCCCTTGGACGCCTGCAGCGCGCGCGCGCCGCTAACAGTGTTGCGGCGCAGAGCATTCGCGCATGCTCTAAGCGCCTGAAGTTGCAGCCTCTTCAATTCTCTCCTGCAGCGCGGCCGTGTCGGTCTCTGCCCTTGCCATACGTTTCAGAAAGGCTCGCGCAACAAGCGATAACTGGCCTTGCCCATTCTGGGCAAGCGGGAGCCCGCGAGGCGCCCGCGACGAAGGAGAGATATGATGAATCGTAACATTGCAAGGTTTGCCTGCCTTTCGGGGATGGTGCTCGCCTCAGCGCTTCTCGCTGCTAGCGCTGAGGCCCATGAATGCAGAATCCTCGGGCAAGCGAACGATTTCACGCCGCCCGCGCCTGGCAGCTATTTCATCTGCACAGGCTTTGCGATCGAGGATGAAAGCCTTGGCCAGCCAGGCGAGGGAAAGAAAAACAACCTCGATTTCTTCCCGCTTTTCGTCACCGGCCCCAACGAGGAGGACTTCATCCCTCTCGACAGGCGCCAGGGAGACATCGTTGATGTCAAGGCGAAGCTCGAATACCTGAACGGGACCTATTACGAAATTCCGGTCGATCAGAACTACAATGTCACGCCGTCCACATTTTTCTTGACGACCGATGGCGTGGGCTATGAGTCGCCGATCGCGACTTGCAGCCCCTGGTATCCCGGCTGCAAATCATTCGAAAAGGTGCTCAACTATCTCGTCCCGGTCGACGTTCCGGAAGAAGGGGCGGTTAGCTACCGCGCGCCTTATGATTTCGTTCTGCCTTATCCCGGCATGTACGCCTGGGTCATCTCCGGCAAGCTCAAGAAGCAGGGCCAGAAGGCTGTGGAGTTCAAAACGAAATGGGTTTCGGCCTCGCCAAGGCTTCCCTACGGGCCTTTGGATGCTGACGCTGTGAACCCAGCCACTTTCGTTGGCGAACCGGAGGGCTGGTTCGATAGCGTCCGGCCAGCCGATCACGATCATATGGCAAAATCGCAGGCTGCCGGGCCTGGGAAGAAGAAACGCGGCTCTCCGGATTTCCGCGCCGTCTTGAAGCGCCTTTTGGCCAAGAAGTGATACCGGCCTGACGGCGGGCGCATCCCGCCTCGCGCCCGGAGGGCTCCGGCCCTCCAGGCATGAATTGCAGAATCCTGCAAAGCAGGCGGCCGGCACGATACCTTGCTTCACCTCTGCGCCGTCCGGCGCGCCCGGCGCACCCTGCCCTTGACTCCCTCGAACGCGCCCTTCACAAGCTCACAATAAAGCAGCCGCTCAGGATCAACCGGCCCGGCAAAGATCAGCCTGCCCGGAGGGGCCGGCTTGAAACCCATCTTGCCGTAATAGGACATGTCGCCGACGAGAAGCACGAGCCTATGTCCCGCCGCGCGCGCGGCCTCGAGCGATTTCATGACAAGCTCCTCGCCAATCCCCCCTGAGCGGAATGGCGGATCGACTGTGAGCGGCCCGAGCAGCAGCGCAGGCTCGGTGCCGCAGAGAATGGGGGTCATCCGGTTGGCGCCGACGAGGAGCGTGCCAACCCGCGCAACGAATGAAAGGCTGTAATCGGGCTCGACACCTTCGCGCAAACGGTAGGCAGAGCGGGCAAACCGGCCAGGCCCAAAAGCATGCTCGTCGAGCTTTTCGACGGCCGGGAGATCCGCGGGCGTAAGCGGCTTCAAGGAAAGGGAAAGATCGGCCATGGGCGTGGATGGCTAGCGTGAATCGCGGGCTGCGGCCTTGCCCCGCAGCGCTGCGGCCTGGTTTTCCCGGAGAACGGAGCTGTCAAAAGGGCCTCGCCTTATAGCCCCGCTGGAGCGCCATTGTCATCAAGCGATGCGGGCTGCGGGTTAAGCCCCGGGCAAGACGGACGCGCTTTGCTCGGCCGCAGGCACAGGGGTGAGCGCAATGGGGCAGCAAGCGGGGCGCACGCAAGCCGGGGCTTCAATCCATCAGGCCATACGATTTTTACAAGCCGGCGAGACCGGCAAAGCGGCGGTCTGCCTCAGCGCCCTTGATGTATCACGCGAGACAAGCCGTGCCCGCTGCAATCTTGCCGGCCTTATCCTTCTTGCTGCCGGGCAAATCCAGCTCGCGCTCGAATGGTTTGAGCGCGCTTTAGCTTTTGCCCCTCATGATCCTGAGACCCTGCTCAACCGCGGCGTGGCTCTGCAGGAGCTGCTCCGGCCAGACGAAGCCCTTGCTGCCTATGAAGAGGCGATGCGCGCAGGCTGCCAGAAACCTGCGCTCTATTACAACCACGGCAATCTCTTGCGCAGCGCAGGAAGACATTGGGACTCCCTTGCCTCCTATGATCTGGCCTTGCGCCTTGATCCGTCATATTTGGAAGCCCTCTGCGCGGCGGGTATCGTCCTTGGAGAGCTCAAGCAATATGAAGAAGCGCTGGAGCGCCTTGATAAGGCCATCGCGATTGAGCCGCGTTGCGCCGCTGCGCTGATCCATCGCGGCAATCTTCTTCAAGAATGTGAAAGGCATGAAGAGGCGCTTGCGCCTTACAGCGAGGCGCTTGATCTTGCGCCAGAGCCAGAGCGCGCCGCCGAGATCCTGAACAACCGCGGCTCTGCCTATCTCGCGCTGGGGCGCCTGCCTGAAGCACACGCCGATCTCGCTGAAGCGCTGCGACTGGCGCCTTCACTTCCGCAAGCCTGGTCCAACCAGGGAAATCTCTTCCTCAAGCTGCAGCAGCCAGGGGAGGCGCTTTCCGCCTTCGAGAAAGCGCTTTGCCTTAGGCCTTGCTATCTTGAAGCCTTATGCGGGCGGGCCGTTGCCTTGAAACATCTCGGACGTTTCTCAGAGTCTCTCAAAGCCTTCGACGGCGCTCTTGCCTGCGATCCTTCATCGCCTCATGCGCGCAACAACAAGGCGGCGCTTTTGCTGCTGCTCGGTGAGTTCACGCAGGGGCTCGAGCTTTACGAATCGCGCTGGATCTTTGCGGGCACGCCGAAGGATGCCCTGAAGCTTCCCGCCGACGAATGGAATGGCGAGCCGCTCGAAGGAAAGAAGATCATCGTCTTTGATGAGCAGGGGAATGGCGATGCAATTCAATTTTCGCGCTATCTGATCCTACTCGTCAGAAAAGGCGCAAATGTCACATTCTTTTGCCGCCGGAGCCTGCACCGGCTGTTCCGCACTCTCGGTGCGAACATCCGGCTTACTGTGGAAACCGGGCCGGGCGAGCATTTCGATTATCAGATTGCGCTATCGAGCCTGCCGCGGGCGTTCAAGACAAGATTGGAGACCATTCCTGTTCTATCGCCCTATCTTCATGCAGAGCCGCCTCTTGCCCGGCAATGGGCCGAGCGCATAGGCCCCCAGGGGTTCAAAACCGGAATCTGCTGGCGCGGAAATCTAAATCCCAAGGCCGATCCCTCGCGCTCAATCCCGCTTTCATGTTTCGAGAGGCTTGCCGGACTGGAAGGAGTCCGGCTCATCAGCCTTCAGAAGCGGGATGGCAGCAAGGATTATGAAACTCTGCCCGGCCTGACCAGCCCGGGGGAGGATTTCGATTCCGGCGAAGATTCCTTCATCCACGCCGCAGCGGTCATGCAAAACCTCGATTTGATCGTGAGCTGCGACACGTCTATCGCGCATCTTGCCGGGGCTTTGGGCAAGCCCGTCTTTGTCCTTCTCAAACAAGTGCCGGACTGGCGCTGGCTGCTCGGCCGCGAGGATAGCCCCTGGTATCCAACCATGCGTCTTTTCCGGCAAAGGGCTTTGGGCGACTGGGATGAGGTCATGGAGCGCGTGAGAAAGGCGATTCTTGCGCTTTGCCACGGGTGATGCTGCCGGGGACATGCCCGGCTGCATTCCTTCTTTAGGCAGCGGAGAAATCCCGCAGCCCGGCATGCAGGAAAGACAAAGAATGCTCAAGCTGGCCGGCAGGCAGCCATCATGTAATTGACATCCATATCATGTGACAGGCGCCATTTCCCGCTCAAAGGATCATAGGTCACACCGGTCTCGTCTGCGATCCGCAGGCCGCTTGCCTGCAGCAATTTGCGAAGCTCTCGCGGCGTGACGAAATGGCCCCAGTCGTGCGTGCCCCGTGGAACCCAATTGAGGACATACTCCGCGCCAACGATTGCAAAGAGATAGCTCTTCGCTGTCCGGTTGATCGTCGCCGCGATGAGCATGCCGCCCGGCCGGACCATGGCCGCAGCCTGGCCTAGGAAGCGGCCAAGGCTGCGCACATGCTCGATGACTTCCATCGCGAGCACGGCATCGAATTGCGCGCCAGAAGCGGCAAGTTCTTCGGCTGTGGCGCAGCGGTAATCAATGGCAAGGCCTGACTTGGCGGCATGGCTTTTCGCGGCTTCGATGTTCCTCCGCGCGGGATCAATCCCGGTCACGCGCGCGCCAAGCCTTGCCAAGGGCTCGGAAAGCAGGCCGCCGCCACAGCCAATATCTAGGGCCGTGAGGCCCCTGAGCGGCGCCGGGGCGCGCCAGTCGCGCGGCGCGCCTTCACGGGAGAAGTGCCGGGACAGGAGCTCCCGTAAATAGGCAACGCGGACGGGATTGAATTTGTGCAGCGCGCGCATGGAACCCTCCGGGTCCCACCACTCTGCAGCGAGGCGGTCGAACCGGTCCACTTCCCCGGCGTCAACCGTTGGATCGCGGAGCAGCTTTTCTTGGGCGGCCATTACCGAATTCCGTTGACTTGATGCGCAGGCATTTGCATGTATGCGCCGCGGTGCCGCTCCGGTGCCGTTCATTTCCAGTCAAGCTCCGGGTCTGTAGGGGAGGCGGTCGCAATCCGATGTCCCGTCTTGTGATGAAGTTTGGCGGCACATCGGTCGCAAACATAGAGCGTATCCGGAACGTTGCAAGGCATGTTGCCCGCGAGCGTGAGGCGGGGCACGAGATCGCCGTGGTCGTCTCAGCCATGGCTGGCAAGACCAATGAGCTTGTCGGCTGGTGCGAGGAGGCGTCCAGCCTTTTCGACAAGCGCGAATATGACGCGGTCGTCGCCTCCGGCGAGCAAGTCACTGCTGGCCTCCTTGCTATTGTCCTGCAGCAGGATGGAATTCCCGCGCGCTCATGGCAAGGCTGGCAGGTGCCGGTTCTGACCTCGAGCGAGCATGGCTCAGCGCGCATCCAGCATGTTGGGGCCCAGGCGATCCTTGACGGCTTTGCGCAGCGGCGGGAAGTGGCTGTGATAACGGGCTTCCAAGGCCTGCATAAGGAGACCGGCCGGATCACCACTCTCGGACGGGGAGGCTCGGACACAAGCGCAGTCGCCGTCGCTGCGGCAATCAGGGCTGACCGCTGCGATATCTACACGGATGTCGACGGGGTCTATACGACCGATCCCCGGATTGTGCCGAAAGCCAGGCGTCTCAAACGGATCGCCTTCGAGGAAATGCTCGAAATGGCCTCGCTCGGCGCCAAGGTGCTTCATGTGCGCTCTGTCGAGCTTGCCATGATCCACAAGGTCAAGACCTTTGTGCGATCATCCTTCGATGATCCCAGCCGGCCCCAGCATGGCACGCTGATTTGCGGCGAGGAGGATATTGTGGAAAATCAAGTGGTAACCGGCATCGCTTTCTCCCGCGATGAGGCCCAGATCACCTTGCGCCGGATCGCAGACCGCCCCGGCATCGCTGCTGCGATCTTCATGCCTCTTGCCGAGGCTAACATCAATGTGGATATGATCATTCAGGTGGCATCGGAGGACTCCGGCGTGACCGATCTCACCTTCACAGTTCCTGCCGCTGAATTTGCCAGGGCTCAGGCAATTCTAAACGAAGCCCAGCCGCGCATCGGTTTTGCCAGCCTTCAGGGGGCAAATGATGTGGTGAAAATCTCAGCGGTCGGCGTTGGCATGCGCAGCCACGCTGGGGTTGCCGCAAGGGCTTTCAAGGCGCTCGCGGAAAAAGGCATCAACATCCGGGCGATTACGACATCGGAGATAAAATTTTCAGTCCTGATCGATGCCGCTTACACAGAGCTCGCCGTGAGAACATTGCACACGCTCTACGGATTGGACAAAACTTGACGAAAGCGGCGCGCGCGGGCTTGCGGCGCCCGTGGTCCGGAGTTTGCTAGCGGCAGAGAACCGGAGAATCCAATTAGGCTCAGGCGAAGCAAAAGTTGGCGCTCGATAACGATTGGCAACGTGGAAAGCAATGCCGGGGTGCAAGCCCTCTGTTGACCGGCGGGAAGACGGCGGGATCCGGCGGGCCAGCTTGGCCTTCCGGCTCACGGGATGAACGCTTGGCCATGCCACTGGCGCTTTAGAGTTTTCAGCGCAGACTGGCAAAATCTTGAGGTCTGAATAGGACACGCCCATGTTTGGCACGCTCGGCGGTCCCCGCCTGCTGCTGCGCCGCCTTCGCGAAGTCATGGCGGAGCCGGTCAGCCCCCAGGCGCGGCTTGACAAGATCGTGGTCCACATCGCCGCGAATATGGTCGCCGAGGTTTGCTCGGTCTATGTGCTGCGCGCCGATGGAAAGCTCGAGCTTTACGCCACCGAAGGGCTGAACCGCGAAGCGGTTCACCTCACCACCCTGCGCACCGGTGAGGGCCTCGTCGGCCTGATCGCCGAGACTGCGGAGCCTCTTGCGCTTTCCGACGCGCAGCTTCATCCCGCTTTCTCCTACCGGCCGGAGACCGGCGAAGAGATCTACTCCTCCTTCCTTGGCGTGCCCATCCTGCGCGGCGGCAACACGCTCGGCGTTCTGGTGGTCCAGAACCGGGCGCGGCGCAGTTACCATGAGGAGGAAATCGAGGCGCTTCAAACAACGGCGATGCTGCTCGCCGAAATGATCGCGGGCGGCGAGATGCAATCGCTTGCCGCGCCCGGCCGGGATATTGCGCTGCGCCGGCCGCTCGCGCTCAAGGGAACTCCCATCGCTGACGGCGTGGGTCTAGGCCATGTCGTGCTGCACGAGCCGCGTGTCGTCGTCAAGCAGCTTGTGGCTGAAGACGTTAAACATGAGATGGACCGGCTAGACGCGGCGCTTGATGCGATGCGTCATTCGCTCGACCGTATCATTGAAGGCGGTGATGTGGGGGCGGGCGAGCATCGCGAGGTTCTCGAGACCGTGCGTCTTTTCGCCCGCGATCAGGGCTGGCTGCGCAGGCTGCGCGAGGTGGTGGCAACCGGGCTCACTGCAGAGGCTGCGGTTGAGCGCGTGCAGAACGACACGCGCGCCAAGCTGCATCGTCAGACCGAGCCTTACTTACGCGAGCGGCTCCATGATCTCGACGATCTTGCAAACCGGCTGCTGCATGAGCTCACAGGGCAGCCTTATGTCGCCGCGCACCAGGACCTTCCAAACAATTCGGTCATCGTCGCCCGCGCGATGGGCCCTGCTGCGCTGCTCGAATACGACCGCGCAAAGATACGCGGGCTCGTCCTTGAGGAATCCGGGGCGCTGAGCCATGTGGCGATTGTCGCCCGCGCGCTTGGAATTGCTGCGGTTGGCGACGTTCCGAATATCGTGGATCTGTCCGAGCCAGGAGATGCAGTCATTGTCGATGGCGTAACAGGAGACGTGCATCTTCGCCCTCCGCCTGACGTCGAGCACTCCTATGCTGAAAAAGCGAGGCTCCGCGCCCGCAAGCAGGCTCAATATCAGAAGCTTCGCGATATTCCCGCCGTGACCAAGGACGGCGTCGCGGTCGAGCTGCACATGAACGCAGGAATGCTCGTCGATCTCGCCCATGTCGCAGAGACGGGCGCCGAGTCGGTCGGCCTCTTCCGCACCGAGATCCAGTTCATGCTGGCCTCCCGCCTGCCGAAAATGAGCGAGCAAGAGGAGCTCTACAGGACTGCGCTTGGCATGACCGGTGGAAAGCCGATCACCTTCCGCACGCTCGACATCGGCTCGGATAAGGTGCTGCCTTATCTTACGCGGGCAAGAGAGGAGAATCCGGCACTTGGCTGGCGTGCCATCCGCATTGGCCTTGACCGTCCCGGGCTCCTGCGGTCGCAGCTTCGCGCTTTGCTCCGCGCTGGCGAGGGGCGCGAGATGCGGATCATGTTTCCGATGATCGCAACGGTCGAGGAGTTCGAAACCGCCAAATCGTTTGTCGAGAACGAGCTTGCCCATATGCGGCAGCATGGCCGCGCGCCGCCTGAGAACCTCAAGCTCGGCGCAATGATCGAAGTGCCTTCCATGCTCTGGCAGCTCGACGAGATTTGCCGCAAAGCAGATTTTCTATCAGTTGGATCAAACGATCTCTTCCAATATCTCTACGCTGTGGATCGCGAAAACAAGCGCGTGGCGGGGAGGTTTGATCCGCTTTCTGCCCCCGTTCTGCATGCCTTGAAGCTGGTTGCCGATAAGGCGCGCGCGCATAAAACGCCGTTGACGCTTTGCGGCGAGATCGGCGGCAAGCCGCTCGAGGCCATGGTTCTCTTAGCCATCGGATACCGGGCTCTGTCCATGTCGGCAGCCTCTGTCGGGCCTGTCAAGGCAATGGTGCTTGCCACCCATCTTCGCGAGGCCGCGGAGTTCGTCGCATCTCTCATGGAAGAAGGGCGCGGCGGGCAATCCTTGCGCGACAAGCTCCGGAAATTCGCAAGGGCGCAAGGCATACCGGTTTGAGCAGTCTGCAGGCCGCCACTCCCTCTGGGCTCCTCCGTTGTTAACGAATCGCTTACCTTGCAGCCTTTATTTTGACTCATGGTCAAATACAGGCGCTTGCGCGCGGCCCTTTATCCTTTGCTGCTTTATTGCGCCTCGGGCGCGATTGGCGGCTATTTCGTGTGGCACGCCGTAAATGGCGAGCGCGGCCTTAAAACCAGCGACGAATATGAGCATAAGATCGCTGCGCTGCGCGAAGAGCTTGAGGATCTGAAGGCCGAGCATGCCTCATGGAACAAGCGGATTGCGCTCTTCTCGGGCCGCATCATCGATCGCGATCTCTTGGAGGAGGAAGCCCGCGCCGTTCTGGGGCGGGTGAGCCGCGATGACCTTGTCATCCTCATGCCGCGATCGCAAAAATAAAGAGCTGGCCGGCCAGACCCGCCCGCGGCCTCAGGGATTGAGGCGGCCGCGGGAATAAAACGCTTCAGGCGCAAGCCTCACGATCCCCAAACGGACACTCTCTGTTCCATTCGCGCTTGCGGTCTCTCTCAGATTTTCAGCAATTCCTCCCGCTGCCGGGGCCGTGCGATGCGATCGTGACCGTCATGGGGCGTTTTCTTGCCTTTCCCGTGCATGCGTTGCGCGCGCCCGCCCGTGCTCTCCTTAACGGCGGCCTGCTTATCCGATCTCGTGAGCAACGTTCCCGCTGTCCTCGTCTTAAAGCCCTTTATCGCGAGCTCTTCCGATCCGCAGAGGGCGTGGCTCATCACCGCCATGGCCACAATGCTTGCTGGAAATCCTACTTTGGCGGGATCGGCTGCCAATCTCATCGTTGCCCAGCGCGCTCAAGCACACGGCATCACGATTGGATTTTGGGCCTATTTCAAAGCCGGCGCGCCATTGACGCCCCTTTCGATTCTGCTCGGCATCTGGTGGCTGTAAATTTGCAGTCCGGTCGGCGTGCAAGCGTTCTCAGGCCTTACGCAATCCGTTGATTTTTAATGCTTGGCCTGGCTCCCGCTGCGGCCAGGGCTCGCTTTTCGTCAAAGGCTGCGATATGCTTTTCATCTGCTTATCTGCCGCAATGGATTTCCCCGGTTGGTTTCATGGCCGCTACGCCTTCTTTTGATGCCCGCGAGCCTGAGCCTGCGAACAGGCCAAGCGCGCCGCATGATGCGCTCTCCTTTAGCCGCGAGGAGGAGCTTGCGGCCCTGCGCATGATGCTGCTCATCCGCCGTTTCGAGGAGAAAGCTGGCCAGCTTTACGGCATGGGTCTGATCGGAGGCTTTTGCCACCTTTACATCGGCCAGGAGGCCGTCGTGACCGGCGTGCGGATGGCCTCAGCCGATGGCGACCAGACGATTGCGAGCTATCGCGACCATGGCCACATGCTTGCTTGTGGAATGGATCCCAAAGCGGTCATGGCGGAGCTTGCCGGGCGCGCGAGCGGTGTCTCAAAAGGCAAAGGCGGCTCCATGCATATGTTCTCTAAGGAGAAGAAATTTTATGGCGGGCATGGGATCGTCGGCGCGCAGGTCCCCATCGGCAGCGGGCTCGCATTTGCCAACCGCTATCTCGGCAACAACAACGTCTGCTTCACCTATTTCGGCGATGGCGCGGCAAACCAGGGCCAAGTGTATGAGAGCTTCAACATGGCCGAGCTCTGGAAGCTTCCCGTCGTCTATATCATCGAGAACAACCGTTATGCGATGGGCACATCCGTTGCGAGATCCTCCGCGGTGACCGACTTCTCCAAACGCGGCCAGTCCTTCAACATCCCTGGGGAGCAGGTTGATGGCATGGATGTGCGGGCAGTCAAAGCAGCCGCGGCCCGCGCCGCCACATGGTGCCGGGAGGGCAATGGCCCGATCATTCTCGAAATGAAGACCTACCGCTACCGCGGCCACTCGATGTCGGACCCGGCGAAATACCGCTCCAAGGATGAAGTGCAGAAGATGCGCGAGGAGCATGATCCAATTGAGCAGGTTCGCGCGCGGCTTTTGGCCAGCCGCGAGGCGGCCGAAGACGATCTCAAAAGGATCGATGCAGAGGTCCGGGCAATTGTCGCCGAGGCCGCAGATTTTGCCGCCCATGCCCCCGAGCCCGATCCCGCCGAGCTGTGGACGGATGTGCTGGCATAGCTTGAAACCGCGGCATCCAGGCAGAGCATTCAAGGTCTGAATCAGGGTCTGAAGATGGTGACGAACGTTCTCATGCCCGCGCTCTCGCCGACCATGGAACAGGGCAAGCTTTCAAAATGGCTGAAGAAAGAGGGCGACACGGTGCGCGCGGGCGATGTGCTCGCCGAGATCGAAACGGACAAGGCCACCATGGAGCTCGAGGCATCCGATGATGGAAAGCTTGCCAAGATTCTTGTTCCTGATGGAACCGATAATGTCGCGGTCAATACGCCCATCGCGGTGATCGCCGCTGAGGATGAGACCCCCGCTATTAAAACCTCTCCCCCGCCATCGCCCGCGCCGCGTGAGGAGGAAAGAAAAACAACAATCGCAGCGGCAGCCAAGCCTTACACGCCAGAGCAGATCAATGAGCCGAAGGAAGCGCCCTGGGCGGGGATTCCAGAAGGCACGGCGATGGCCGTCCAGAGCGTGCGCGAAGCCTTGCGCGACGCCATGGCCGAGGAGATGCGCCGCGACAGCCGCGTTTTCATCATTGGCGAAGAGGTAGCCGAGTATGAAGGCGCCTACAAGGTCACCCAGGGCCTTTTGGCGGAGTTTGGCGCGGCTCGCGTCGTCGATACCCCGATCACTGAGCATGGCTTTGCCGGCCTCGGCGTTGGCGCAGCCTTCGGCGGCTTGCGCCCCATTGTCGAATTCATGACCTTCAATTTCGCCATGCAGGCGATGGATCAGATCATTAATTCCGCTGCCAAAACACGCTATATGTCCGGCGGCCAGATGGATTGCCCGATCGTGTTCCGCGGCCCCAATGGCGCAGCCGCGCGGGTGGCCGCGCAGCACAGCCAGGATTATGCAGCCTGGTACTCCCATGTCCCGGGGCTCAAAGTGGTCATGCCCTATACGGCAGCTGACGCCAAGGGGCTTCTCAAGAGCGCGATCCGCGATCCCAATCCAGTCATATTTCTCGAAAATGAAATCCTTTACGGCCACAAGTTCGAAGTGCCGCAGCTGGACGACTATCTCGTCCCGATCGGCAAGGCGCGGATCGCGCGGGAGGGCAAGGATGCTACCATCGTCTCCTTTGGGATCGGCATGGTCTATGCTCTGAAGGCCGCTGAGGAGCTGGAGCGCGAGGGAATCAATGCCGAGGTCATTGATCTTCGCACGATCCGTCCGATGGACAGCGAGGCCATCGTTCAATCGGTCAAGAAAACCGGGCGCTGCGTGACGGTGGAGGAAGGCTGGCCGCAAAGCGGCGTCGGAGCGGAGATTATCGCAAGGCTCATGGAGGAAGCCTTCGATTATCTCGATGCTCCGGTGAAGCGGATTTGCGGAAAGGATGTGCCCATGCCTTATGCCGCCAATCTCGAAAAGCTTGCTTTGCCGGACGCCAGCGAAGTTGTTGAAGCCGTCAAGGCCGTCTGTTACCGCTAGGATTAGCCATGGCCGAGCCAAGGAGTAAGCTCATCCTCGAAATTCTCCGGCGCATTCAGGCGGATATCTCCGATTTGAAAGCAGATGTCCGCGAGATCGGGGGGGGGGCGTGTTGGCAGTATCGAGGCGCGCTTGGCGCATTTGGAAGTGCGGGTCGCGGAGATGGACGTCCGCGTTGCCGAGCTTTCTGCCCGGAGGGACCGGGGGGACGAGCAGATGGAAAGAATACCCCGCCGCCTTGAGCTGACTGACCATCCGCTGTGAATTTTTTGATCTTGCGCCAGGATCTGAAATGCCCATCGACATCCTCATGCCTGCGCTTTCGCCCACCATGGAAAAAGGCAATCTTTCCCGCTGGCTGAAGAAGGTGGGTGATAAGATCAAGCCGGGGGATGTGCTCGCTGAGATCGAGACCGATAAAGCGGTCATGGAGGTTGAAGCCGCCGACGAAGGCGTGCTGGCCAAAATCATCGTGCCGGACGGAACCGCCGATGTCCCGGTCAACAAAGTGATCGGTATCATCGCAGGCGAGGGCGAAGATACAGCCGCGGCTCTCGGAGCGGCGCAGGCTCACTCCGCGAAAGAGAGCAAAGAGACGCTTGCGGGAGTGCCGCCCGGCATGCCTCCGCTGGGCCTTGCTGCAGCATCGCCCGCAGCACATGGCACAGAACCACCCCTTCAAAAGCCTAGGAATGGCGAGGCCAAACCGAGGATTTTTGCCTCGCCTCTTGCCCGCAGGCTCGCCAAGGAAGCGGGGCTCGACCTTGCCCGGATCAAGGGCTCCGGGCCGCATGGGCGCATCATCGAGCGGGACGTTAAAGAGGCGTTTGCGCAAGCTCCCGCGGCCCCGGCAGCGCATGAAGTCAAGGCGCCTCCTGCTCCCCTGCCCTCGCCAGCTGAAACGGTCAAAGCCTATTTTGCGCCGGGCTCCTATGAAGAAATCCCTCACGACGCCATGCGAAGGGCGATCGCGCGGCGCCTTTCCGAGGCAAACCTCACGATTCCCCACTTCTACCTCACTGCCGAGTGCAATCTCGATGCGCTGACCGCTCTGCGCGGCGCAATCAATGACGCTGCGCCGAAGGACAAGGACGGCAGCCCCGCTTACAAGATTTCTATCAATGATTTCATCGTCAAGGCGCTGGCCCTGGCGCTCATGCGGGTTCCGGATGCCAATGTGACATGGACCGACAGCGCCATGCTCAGGCACAAGGAAGCCGCTATCGGCGTTGCGGTGGCGATCCCCGGCGGGCTCATCACGCCGGTTGTGCGCGGGGCCGGAAGCAAGACCTTGTCTGCGATCTCGCAGGAAATCAAGGAGCTTGCTGCCCGCGCCCGCGCAAGAAAACTCAAGCCCGAAGAATATGAAGGCGGCTCTTCCGCCGTCTCAAACCTTGGGATGTTCGGCATCAAGAGCTTCTCAGCCATCATCAATCCTCCGCAAACAACGATCCTCGCCGTTGGAGCAGCAGAAGAGCGCATTGTCGTGAAAGGCGGCGCGCCCGCCGTTGCCACAATGATGAGCGTGACGCTTTCCTGCGATCACCGCGCGGTCGATGGCGTCTTGGGCGCAGAGCTTCTTGCGGCGTTCAAGGAATTGATCGAGAAACCCGCGGGGATGCTGGCGTGAGAGTATGGGCGGGCGGATCTAAATCTTTCTGTTCGCTCTCCGGAGAGGGAAGTTCAGCGCGCCGATGACTGACCCCTACGATATTCTCATCATTGGCGGCGGGCCCGGCGGCTATGTCGCAGCAATCCGCGCCGCGCAGCTTGGCTTCAAGACGGCGGCCGTTGAGCGCGAGCATCTGGGGGGCATCTGCCTTAACTGGGGCTGCATCCCCACAAAGGCCTTACTGCGCTCGGCCGAAATCTATCACTACCTCACCCATGCGCAGGAGTACGGCCTGAAAGTTGAAGGCAAGATAGGCTTTGACCCTCTTGCCATTGTGAAGCGGTCTCGCGCCGTCTCGGCGCAATTGAACAATGGTGTCGGCTTCTTGCTAAAGAAGAATAAGGTCGATGTGATCTGGGGCGAGGCGAGGATCACGAAACCCGGCGAGGTGGCGGTGGCCGCACCCAGAAAACCCGCCAGGCAGCCCTCGCTTGCGCCGCCTAAAGGCATATTGGGCGAGGGCACATATTCCGCCAAGAATATCATTATCGCAACCGGCGCGCGGCCGCGTATCATCCCCGGCCTTGAGCCCGATGGGAATCGCATCTGGACCTATTTCGAGGCCATGGTGCCAGAGAAATTCCCTGCCTCGTTGATTGTCATGGGCTCAGGCGCGATCGGCATCGAATTCGCTTCCTTCTACCGCAGCATGGGCGCTCGCGTGACCGTGGTTGAGATCCTGCCGCAGATCCTTCCCAGCGAGGACGCCGAAATCTCCGCTTATGCCCGCAAGCGCTTCGAAAAGAGAGGCATCGAAATCATCACCTCGGCCAAGGTGACGAACCTCGCCAAAAGCGCAGACGGGCTCGCGGCGACGATTGAAGATTCCCATGGCGCCACGCGCACCATCGATGCCGAGCGCATGATTTCAGCCGTGGGCGTAACCGGCAATGTCGAAAACCTCGGTCTTGAGTCTCTCGGTGTCAAGATCGAGCATGGGATTATCGTCACTGACGGGCTTGGGCGCACCAATGTGCCGGGAATTTACGCCATCGGCGATGTGGCGGGCCCTCCCATGCTCGCCCATAAGGCGGAGCATGAAGGGGTGATCTGCGTCGAAGCCATCAAAGGGCTTAAACCCCATCCTCTGGATAAGACGATGATCCCCGGCTGCACCTATTGCGATCCGCAGATCGCCTCGGCCGGCCTCACCGAGGCCAAAGCGAAAGAGGCGGGCTTTAATATCAGGGTGGGCCGCTTTCCCTTCACCGGCAACGGTAAGGCCATTGCGCTTGGCGAGCCTGATGGGCTTGTCAAAACCGTCTTTGATGCCAAATCAGGGAGGCTCCTTGGCGCTCATATGGCGGGAGCCGAGGTCACCGAGCTGATCCAGGGCTTTGTCATTGCCATGAACTGCGAGACCACCGAGGCCGAGCTCATCAATGCGGTCTTCCCACACCCCACCCTCTCAGAAACCATGCATGAGAGCGTTCTCGGCGCCTATGGCAGAGCGATCCACATTTGAGCATGAACCACATTTGAGCAGGAGGCTTCCTTTTTGGACTGCGCAGACGTGCCGCCCGGCATGACCTCCCCCACGGGCCAGCCCGGCACAGACACCCTTGTGAGCATGCGCCTCCCTCATCCACGGGAAGCCCGTCCCCCATCAAAGCCTGCTGCGCGCAAGCCCGCCTGGATCAGGGTCAAGGCGCCCGGCTCAGAACGATGGACGGAGACGCGGAAGATTGTCCGGGAGCATGGGCTGGTAACTGTCTGCGAGGAAGCGGGCTGCCCCAATATCGGCGAATGCTGGGAAAAAAAACACGCAACATTCATGATCATGGGCGCCGTCTGCACCCGCGCCTGCGCCTTCTGCAATGTCAAGACAGGGCTTCCCGGCCCGCTCGACCCAACCGAGCCCGCCCGTGTGGGCGAAGCCGTCCGCAAGCTCGGACTTTCCCATGCCGTGATCACTTCTGTTGACCGCGACGATCTCGCCGATGGCGGGGCTGCGCATTTTGCGAAGGTGGTGGCAGCCATCCGCGCGGCAAGCCCAGGGACAACCATTGAGGTTCTCACCCCCGACTTTTTGCGCAAGAAGGGCGCTCTTGAGACGATTGTGGCCGCAAAACCCGATGTCTTCAACCACAATATCGAAACGGTTGCTTCGAAATATCTCAAGGTCCGGCCTGGCGCGCGCTACTTTCACTCGCTCCGCCTGCTGCAGCGCGTGAAGGAAATCGGCACTCCTGTCTTCACCAAGTCTGGTTTCATGCTTGGCCTTGGCGAGACGCGGGACGAGGTGCTGCAGCTGATGGATGATTTGCGCAGCGCGGACGTCGATTTTCTGACGATTGGCCAATATCTCCAGCCCACACCGGAACACCACAGGGTTGAGCGTTTCGTGCCCCCCGGGGAATTCGACGCCTACGCCTCTATTGCGCTCGCCAAGGGTTTCCTTCTCGTCTCCTCTTCGCCGCTGACACGTTCTTCGCATCATGCGGGGGAGGATTTCGCCCGGTTGAAAGCCAAGCGGGCGGCCTTGCGGGAGTGGGCTTGAGCCGCTAGATGTCGTTGACAAGGAGGTTGTCCTTGCTCAACCGGCTGACGGGCGGTTTTCCTTTGAGGGCGGAGTGAGGTCTATTGCTGTTGTAGGCGCAGAGCCACGCCGGCATGGCTCTGGCGCGTTCCGCCGAGCTTTC
>DASRYK010000021.1:0-12102 GCA_035687205.1 Methylocella sp.
GTTTTATGGTGCTGCCTGACCGGCTCACCTCAACCCCTCTCCGCGCATTGCCATGACGATCGCCAGCATGACGGGCTACGGCCGGGCTTCGGGAAGCGCAGGGCCCTGGCGCTTCGTCTGGGAGCTGAGATCCGTCAATGCAAGGGGTCTCGATGCCAGGCTCCGCCTTGCTCCTCCCTTCGAATTCCTCGACGCCGATGTGCGTGGCAGGATTGCACAAAAGATAAAGCGCGGGACGGTCCATGCCGCCTTGTCTGCGCAGCGCGAAGCGCCAGCTTTCAAGGTCCGCATCAATCAGGATTTGCTGCGCGAGCTGATCGCGGGCCTTGCTGAAATCCGCCTGCCTGGAAAGCTCGCGCCCCCCACGCTCGACGGCCTCCTCGGGATCCGCGGCGTCATTGAAATCGCAGACGCTGCCGAGGACGAAAACGCGATTGCGCTGGCCGCCGCCTGCGCGCTCGATCTTTTCGACACTGCACTCGATTCCCTCTCCGCTATGCGCCGGAGCGAGGGCAATGCGGTATCTGCTTTGCTGTCTGCTAAGCTCGAGCGTTTGGCCGCTCTCGCAAGGGAAGCGGATGCCTGCCCTGCCCGCAGGCCGGAAGCTATCCGGGCACGCCTCGCGCAATCGCTTGCTCTGCTTGCTGGCAATGCAAATTTCGACCAGGCCCGGCTGCATCAGGAAGCTCTTTTGCTTGCTGCGAAGTCAGACATCAGAGAGGAGCTGGACCGGCTGGCCGCGCACACTGCGGCGGCGCGCGATGTCTTGGCAAAAGGAGGCGCCGCGGGCCGCAGGCTCGATTTTCTGGCTCAAGAGCTCGCCCGCGAAGCGAACACGCTATGCGCCAAATCGAATGACGCAAGCCTCACAGCACTCGGACTTGAGCTGCGGATCGAAATCGAACAATTCCGCGAGCAGATCCAAAATATCGAGTAGAAATGATGAGATCCGGGGATTCAGCGAGTTGCGACAAGACGCCCCCTGCGCATCTGCCGCGGCGGCGGGGAATGATGCTGATCCTGTCCTCACCTTCGGGAGCAGGAAAGACGACATTGACGAGAATGCTGCTCCAGACCAAGGAGCTCGATCTCACGCTCTCGATCTCTGTCACCACGCGGCCGCGCCGGTTAAGCGAAGTTGATGGGATTCACTACAACTTCATCAATCAGAGGCAGTTCGAGGCGCTGCGCGCGGCGGGCGATTTGCTCGAATGGGCCGAGGTGCATGGAAACCTCTATGGCACGCCGCGCGAGCCCGCAGAAGCGATCCTGCGGCAAGGGCGCGACGTTCTTTTCGACATCGACTACCAGGGCGCGCGGCAGGTCAAGGAGCACTGCGGCGACGACGCCGTGACCATCTTTATCTTGCCGCCATCAATGAAGGAGTTGCGCGCGCGCCTTGAGCGCCGCGCCGAGGATGGTGCCGAGGTTATTGAAAAACGGCTGCGCGAAGCGCGTAACGAGATCAGCCGCTGGACGGACTATGACTATGTGCTCGTGAACGATGATTTGCAGGCCACTTTCATGGATTTGCGCGCGATCCTTGCGGCGGAGCGCTGCCGGACGAAGCGGGCGCGGGAGGCGGCAGGCGCGTTTGTCGAGCAGCTATTAGCGGAAGCGTAAGAGTCCATTTTCAGCGCAGGGGCATGAAATCAGCCTTGCCTCTCAAAGGGAGTAAACCGGTAACCTGCCTCATGCCAGGGGTGTCCGTCCTTTTGAGGCTTCGCGGCGTCAATGGCGCTGCCCGGCGATCCCCGGGCACTGCGAAGCAACAGCTTCATCACTTAATATGGCTCGCAATACCGATTCATTCTTGAATGGGCTCTCCAGCCAGCGTTTGCGTCCCTTTTGTTTTATTTCCTCTCTTAAAGCATCATCCTTCAGCAAGCGGCGGCAATGGTCAATGCACTCCTCAACGCTGTCCCAAAAGACTGCCTCAACGCCATCCTCAAAAGCTTGGCAATGCTCATCAGTCCGTTCGGCACATAGAAGGCCGCCAATCGCAGGAATCTCGAATGTGCGCGTCGTATGCCGGTCGCGGTTGCCTTTGCTCAGCAAACCAAGGCAGATTTTCGCCGCTTGAATGATCCGGCCGTAGATTTCCGGGTCCTCTTGCGCTGGACCGCGCCAATGGGGCGCGAGCAACGGCCATTCAGGGGCTTTTTGCCATCGGTTTCCCCAGATCGACACAGGCAGGCCAGCACGAATGAGCTCTGCCATAAAGGGGCTCCGCTCCGGCATCCAAGTCCCGATAAAGCAGATCTCGCTGCCCCACAATTTCTTGTCCTCATTCGTCAGAAGGCGTGGCCGGTGCGCGACTTCATCCGCGCTTCTCCAAACCCGCACGACCTTCCGCGCCCCACGCGCATAGGCCTCGGCAACATTTTCCTCGCGGACGACGGCGAGCAGATCGTACCAAGGCAAAGCTTCGAAATAACGGTCGAACCTGCGCCCGTCACGACCCCCAAAAGGATCGTCGATCGTATAATTGACGACAGGGACTGAGAGGGTGCGGAATTTTCTGATGAGCGCACCGCCCAAATAGGCCCCCTGGTCGACCCAGATCAGTTCCGGGGCGCAATCTTTGACGGCATCGAATATCGGGCGGTCAATTTTCAGACTGACGCCATACGCCCCGCCATGATAGAGCCACCGCCCCATCCATCTTCCCCGGCCGATATAATCAAAAGGGTCGATGATGGAAACGGTGTGACCAAGACGCATCAGCGCATGCGCCCGCTGCAAGCTCGTGCCATCCCCAGGCCCAACATAGGCAATTCGAATCCCCCTTCCGGGCGCCTCGGCGGAATGGTCCGGCTCAATGCAAGAAACAGATTCAAGAGTCATCCGCTCTCCTTACCAAAGCGCGCAGCGGCCTTGGGTCGAGCGCGCTCCGCAGCGTTGCAGCGATTGAAAACCCGAACGAGCGTTCGACGGCATATGTCGCCGCAACCATCAACGCGACGTCGAAAACAAACAAAACAAAGCCCGCAAGCGCGAGATCGCCAAAAGCGCGAAGCAAACCGTATGAAAACAGTACAGAGCCTGCCGCTGCAACGATTTGCGCCTTCGCCATCCGCATATGCTGATTGCGGGCGACCAGCATCGCCATGGCGCCATGCCAAAGTGTCTGGCTGAGAACCGTCGCTAGCAGCCAGCCAAAAAGGGGATAGTCCATCGAAACCTGGCCGCGGGTCCAAATAGCCAGGAAAGACGGTCCAAAAATGGCAACGGCCAGCATCGCGCTTACGGCAACCCAGACTGAAAGCCGCATTGTCTGGCCGTAAAGGGCGGATAGCTGCTCCTTTTTCTCGTCGAGATCCATCGAGGCGAATTCGGCCTCCGCGGCATGGCTGATCGAGGCAACAAGCTGCAGGGTCAAGCGGGTCAAGGTCCGCAGCGTGCTGAAAGTGACAACGGCGAGGGGCCCGAGCGCCGCGCCGACAACAAGGACCATGCCCTGGATATTGAGCGCTTGCGCGAGCGGAAAGGAGAGCAGCATGCCAAAGGCCGGCGAAGCGAGGCGTTTAAGCTCGCTGATACGCGCATGACGGAGCCCCAGTTCAAGCCAAGAATGCCTCCTGACAAGCAATATCAGCAGTGCGGGCACGGAAACTGCCCGCACGGCGAAATAAAATATGGCAGCTCCAAGAGGGCCAAAACCGCTTAGCGCGGCAATCCAGATCAACGAATGCTGAACCAAGATGATTGTCGTGCTCAGCGCCGTGTGCAAGGCAAACTCGCCATTGGCACGGAACCCTGCATGATTGACTCCATCAAAGAGCTTCACCAAAACATCAGCGCAGAGCAGCAGGAGCACCCAACGCGTCACAAGCGGCGGCAGAGTTCCAAGGTGCAGCCAATTTTCGATAGGAAGGAAGAATACAAGGGCAACAACGGTCCCAAGCGCGGCAAGGCTCGTGACGCTGATCAGGCCAATCAAGCTCTGGAAAACCGATAGCGCCTCCGCGCGGTTGCCTTTGGCGGCCTGCGCGGTCATGTCATTGGCGGCGACGATCGGAAAGCCAAGATCGGTCATCGACAAATAGCCAGGCACCGCAAAAAGAATGAGCCATTGGCCGTAAACCTCCGTGCCCCAGGCATGAAGCAGAATGGGAACGCCGGCAAGCTGGATCAGGGCCACAACAGCCCGGCTATATAGATTGGCGCCAATGCCCTTGATGAGCCGGTTGAAGATGTCGCGTGTGATCATTACTGCCGCTCGTATCGCGAATCAGGCCAGAGCGCAGTCAGAGGCCGCCTCCGGATGCCTCGCGCGTGAGCCCGTAGGCAATTCGCGGAAATCCGTTCCAAGCGCAGGGTGGAACTCCTTTTCTTTCGCATTCTTTCATATCAAAGGGCCAGCTCCGGTTCGCCCACTGAACCGGGCTCGCTGAAAAGTGCAAGCGCCCAAACGGACCAAACCACCGCAACGTTGAAGAGCGATGACACACCCGGCTGGGCCGCAACAACCCCCAAATATGGCACCCCTGGCTGCGCATCTTCCAGCCAGGGCGGGAGCGAGGCCCCACTTGGCAAGCGGTGTGCTAGCGCATCCTCTCCCGGGAAGCGCCAGGCAGCAAGCTCTCACTTATGCCGAAATTTCTTGCGCCGCTAGGGGCCGCGCGAAAGAATTGCAAAAGCGAATCGGCGGCAGTTATTGAACCCATGCTTGCAATTCCTGGGAAAACCTGCGGGGCCTGCAGCCTTTGCTGCAAGGTTTTAGAAATCACCGAATTTTCGAAGGCCGCCGGAACATTATGTGAACATTGCGAAAATGCAGGGTCGGGAGGATGCAAGATCTATTCATCAAGGCCCAAGGTTTGCCGAGAATATGAATGCCTTTGGAAAGGCGACAGGCAGATGACCGCACTGCTCCGGCCGGACCGTGTTGGAACGATCTTGATGGAAGACCCCGACAGCGACGAGTACCGCGCGGTCTGCGATCCAGAAACGCCCTTCGCCTGGCTCAGGCCACTTGTCTTTAAGCATCTTGTCGCCATGGCAAAGAACGGCCGGACCGTCGTCGCAAAAGCCGGGCTGAAGTCCTGGCGCATCTGGCCGAGCGGGCAATGGGGCCCTTGCGTTTGATCTTGCCTGCTTTGCGCCTCCCGCCCTCGTAAGACTCCTTGCCTCGCACAAAAATCCTTGTATAAGACGCAGCTTCATTGCCCCGGCTGGAGGCTGAACGGGAGCCCGCCCTATGCGGGAAGGGTGGCTTGTGCCCGATTCCCGGTGTCTCCGCCTTCGTTCTCAACGAGCCTTTCCTGGGCTCGAAGGGCTTGGCGCCGGGTTCCGCAATGACGAAACTGGAAAGGCATCCCCATGGCTCTTTACGAGCATACTTTTCTCGCGCGCCAGGACATTTCTGCCCAGCAGGTAGAGGCGCTGACCGCGCAATTCAAGGCGGTGATTGAATCTTTCGGCGGGAAGGTCGAGAAGACCGAGTATTGGGGCGTCAAATCGCTCGCCTACCGAATCAAGAAAAACCGTAAGGCGCATTTCTCGCTCCTGAACATCGATGCCCCGCCCGCCGCCCTCGCTGAGATGGAGCGCCAGATGAGCCTTAATGAGGACATCATCCGCTTCATGACCGTGCGGGTGGAGGCATTGGAGCCAGGCCCGTCGGCGATGATGCGCAAGCGCGAGGATGAGGAGCGCGGCGAGCGCGGCCGT
Source organism: Methylocella sp. (assembly GCA_035687205.1). Classification (GTDB taxonomy): domain Bacteria; phylum Pseudomonadota; class Alphaproteobacteria; order Rhizobiales; family Beijerinckiaceae; genus Methylocapsa. The sequence goes on from DASRYK010000021.1 coordinate 5,677, forward strand.
GGCGCTCGCGGTGAAAGACCGCCCAAACGCCAGCGTGAAGAAGTTTTCGAAACCGAGGAGCCGAACGTCTGATGACCAGCGCCGCCCCCCCGCGCAGGCCTTTTTTCCGCCGGCGCAAGACTTGTCCTTTTTCGGGGCCGAACGCGCCGAAAATCGACTACAAAGACGTCCGCCTGCTGTCCCGCTATATCTCGGAGAGGGGCAAGATTGTTCCCTCACGGATCACGGCGGTCTCGGCCAAGAAGCAGCGCGAACTCGCCACGGCCATCAAGCGCGCGCGATTTCTTGGCCTTCTCCCCTATGTGATCCGCTGAGGCTGCTTGGGCGGAGCTATTCCCATCTTAGGATATTTGCAGCGGCGCCAATTTGTTTTATAGGCGTCAGTTACAGTCGCACGCAGAGCAACCGGCTGCGCGGCATATCCGCGCGGCTCCGCTGGGACGGGAAGGAGGCGGCGGTCTCCTCCGTCCCTAACCGCCCCTCGCGCGGGACAGCAGGCCGTGATGAAAAAGCGCTTATTGAAACATGCTCCGGCGGCGGGACTCGGGTTCGGAGCAGGAATCGCCGCTGCGGTGTTGTTCACTGTTGGCGGCCGCGGCACAGCCCTGGCAGCGCTGCTCGCGAATTTATCTCCCCTGCCGATCATGATCGCAATGCTCGGCTTCGGTCTCGCTGCAGGCATTGCGTCGGTGGTTTCGGCGGCGTTTATTGTAGCAGCGCTTTTCTACATGCAGCAGCAGTTCGGGCATATCAATGCCGCTGCGCTGGCAGGCCTGGCATTTGCTTTGTTTCTCGGCTTGCCTTCTCTTTGGCTCAGCCTGCTTGCGGTGCTGAGCCGGGCAAAAGGAAGCCCAACCTGGGTTGTGACAACTCGCGTCGGAAGTTTCTTCGCTCGCGAATATTGCCCGCTTGAGCGCATCCTCTCCTACGGCGCTTCGATCTGCGCCTCGATCGGCGTGGCCGTCGCAATTTATATTAGCTCGCATTATGGCGGATTTAACGCCGCGATCGAGCGTTTGACCGCGGAATTAGCTCCGGTCATTGAAGGAATGATGAGCGCGAATATGCAGCTCCCCCCTGGCATGACCCCTCAGGTGCTGGCAAAAGCAATGGTGCTTGCGGCTGCTCCTGCTGCGGCAGGCGGCAGCCTATTGCTGCTGATGCTTAATCTTTGGCTCGCAGGGCGTGTCGTGCAGCTCTCGGGGCAGCTTCCACGCCCCTGGCCCGACATCCCGCGCGATCTTAGGCTGCCTCAAGTCTACCTTTTGATTTTCGGCGCGGCATCAATTGCTGGGCCATATCTTGGAGGCCTTGCCGGGCTTATCGTCATCACCGTTGCTGCCACCCTTGGCATCGCCTTTGCTCTCGACGGTCTCGCCGTCATGCATTTTCTCACCCGGGGAGCAGCCTACCGGATCCCGCTTCTGACACTCATCTACGTCGGGCTCGTTGTCCCATTTACCTGGCTTATTTTCCTCCTCCTGCTGGCCGCAACCGGCATCATTGAAACCGCGTTCTCGCTCCGGGACCGCAAGTCCAATCCGGTCAGGAAATAGCTTTCACGAGAAGGGCCTAACATGGAAGTTATATTGCTTCAGCGCGTCAGCAAGCTTGGTCAGATGGGAGACACCGTCAAAGTCAAAGACGGCTATGCCCGCAACTACCTGCTGCCCACGGGGAAGGCGCTGCGCGCAACGCAAGCCAATAAAGCCCGATTCGAAAGCCAGCGCGCGCAGCTCGAAGCACGTAATCTCGAAACGCGAAAGGAAGCTGCGGCAGTGGCCGAAAAACTCGGCGGCCAAAGCTTTGTCATTGTCCGCCAGGCTGGCGAGACCGGCCACCTTTATGGATCCGTTACACCGCGCGATATTGCGGCTGCCGTCTCCGAAGGAGGCTTTAGCGTCAACCGCAATCAGATCGTTCTGAAATCGCCGATCAAATCGCTCGGCCTGCACGAGGTTCCCGTGCATTTGCACCCCGAGATCGAAGTCATGATCAGCATCAATATTGCCCGCTCTGCGGAGGAGGCCGAGCGGCAAGCTAAGGGCGAGACGGTCACTGCGCCGGAAAAGGTAACTGTTGAAGAGCTTGGGCTCGAAGTCGGTGCTGCGCTCGCCGAAGCGGCCGGAAGCCTGGGCGAGGCCTAGGCGCTGCCGCTGCCCAAGCCTGGCGTTTATGCGCCGCTTTCTTGGGATTCCTGGGGATCTGTGTGGTGCCCCTCACCCGCTGCCGGAACCGCAGACTCCGCGAAGGCGCATGGTGCATCTGCTGGCTCGCGAGCCCCCGCGTAATTGGCTGCGAAAACAAGAAATGTTCTGAGCGCGCTGCTTTGCCGGTCACGCGGCCAAACCAATCCGGCCGTTCTTGAAACATCAAGACCCAGAACCGGAACCCCGGTCACGCCAGGCATTTCAAAAGGGGCAGGCACGAGCGCCAAGCCTGCCCCTGAGGCGGCGAGAGCAAGAGCCCTATCGTCGCAGTCGGTCCGGTAGGCCGCGCGGATCCGGATGCGCCGCGAGGCAAAGGCATCTATGAGATTCTGAAGGTAAATGCAACGGTTGGGAAGGATAAGGGGGGCGCCGTCAAGCTCCTCAATTGCCACTGAGGACCGCACAGCAAAGGGGTGATCATCCCGGACTGCGAGGATATAGCGGCGCGTGAAGAGAGGCCGTCTTTCAAACCCTTTGGGGATCTGCTCCGTCAGAATCGAAATGGCAGCATCCCGCCTGCCATCCATAATGGGGGCGAACAGCTGCTCACAATGACACCACTCGTCGCAATGGCCGTCTTCTATCTCCATCGCAATGCTTGGATTTGCATCCCTGAACGCATTTAAAAATCTAGATATCTCTCCGCTCGAGATTGCCTGCATGACGCCAATTTTTAAGGGCGCCCTGCGAGAGATGTTCTTAAGCTCGGACTTAATAGCCTGGCACGAGCGCAAGATCGCCCTGCCCGCATCAAGAAACCGCTTGCCTGCCTCCGTAAGCACAACCTCGGAGTGCTGACGCTCAAGCAATTTGACATTCAATTCCGCTTCGAGTTTTGCGATGCTGGCTGAGATTGCCGGCTGCGAGACGGCGGCCCGCTGCGCTCCCTTCGTGAACCCGCCAGCTTCGACGACTGCAACAAAGTGCCTGATCTGATAGAGTTCCATGGATGACTGGTATTCTGCAGCAACGGCGCCCGCAGCAGCCGCACATCGATACAAAATCCATAGTTTGAATATATGACGGTATAAGATGGCGTAAATCGCCACTGGCGCGGTAACTTGACGCGCCTTCCGCCAGTCCGGAGGGAGCGAGAAGACCGCTTGAAAAAACTAACCCTTCCCAGGCTGGAGCGGTTTCAGCCTGGGAAGGGTTTTGCGCCTTCTCCGGAATCGAAGACCTCTTGGTCCTCTCATCCGATGGTGCTTCGCCGGACATAAATTCCGCTACGGAGGGCGGCGCCGGATTAGCGAAGCGGTCTTGAGTCGAGCTTAGTCCTTACAGCAAAGAGCAAGAGGTTCCCTGGACCATGGCGAAGAGCCGGAGAATGAGCGGTCTCGCACACCATGGTCCAAAGCTCACACACCCAAAGCTAGCAGAGCAGGCGGAGCCAGCCTGGTTCCGCCAGTAAGTTCAAGTCACTCGGCCGCAGCAGGCTCAAGGCCGAGCACATCCTCATTGCCCGCGCAGAGCTCCCGGACGCGGCCAAGGATCTGCAGCGCAACGCCGAAGACCGCAAGCGAGAACCAGCCGAAGAAGACAAACCCCCAGTGCAGCGGAGCAACAAAGAGCTCCTCCATGAACCAGAAGGTGTGGCCCCACTCGTTAAGCCCAACGTTCGGGAAGATCATGAACGGGCCAACGAAGAGAAGCGTATAGGCAATCGACCAGCCCTTGCAGGCAAAGGTCGGTAGCCTCGTGCGGGCATACATGAAGCCGCCCACGCCAAGCACAATGTACATCGGGTAGCTCATATAGAACTCGATGATGTGGCTCGGCGTAAAGTCGGTGTCGCGGATGACCGTCATATGCCAGGTGCCGTCCTGCTCCGTGAAATAGCTCGCGCCCCAGTAGATCGCGACGCCGTAGATGAAGATCCAGCTCAGCAGATAGAAGATCCGCCGCATTTCCTCGCGGGGCTGAACGTTTGCCACATCCCGGTCGCGGGTCTTGTACATATAGCCAACGAGCGCGAGGAAGGAGACGAGCTCGACCGGCTCCTGGATGTAGAGGATCGTCATCCAGTAGGTGGTGAACTCGGGCGCGAACGAGTCGAGGCCCGCGTACCAGCCGAAATACTGCTCGTAGATGCGCACAAGCAGATACCAGGTGCAAATCAAGAACACGCCGATTGTTAACGGCCTGCCGTCGAAGAGGGGCGCCTCGGCGGCAGCCGCGGCCTCGCCGGTGCGTGTTGTGCCAGTTACTATGCTCATAATTCTTAGCCTCTCTTGTTCCCTCACCGTTTGCCGGCCAAAAGCACGGCTCTCTGGGTTATGACTCCCCGGTTTGCGGGGTTTGCGAAACCTAGTCTCGGGATAGAGCGAGGGGAAATCGTTTGTCTTTATTGATTGATAGAGGCCGTTTATGGCTCGCGCCCTTTTCAGGCTTAGCACGCTGCGAGCGCCCAGCCTCTCACCACAGAAATTGTTGTCTTCTGGAGCCGCTCTTTCGAGCCTTACAATGTGGTTTGGATAGGCCGCGCTGCTCGCGCTGCCACCGGAACGCCGCCGCAAAGCAAGACGATGTGTCTTAAGACGCGCGCCGGGGGGCTGCGACAAGGCCCGGTCAGAAAAGGATCACTGAGCCCGGCAGTGACCTTCCGCAAATGAAATGAACTCTTTAAGGCTGAGGTCTTCCCGCTCGCGCGGCCACACAAGCCCAACGGATCGCGAGAGCTCGAGGCCGGATACTGGAATCTGTTTCACACCGGGCGCCGCAGGATGTCTTGGCACAAGAGCAAGGCCGATGCCTGCGGCAACAAGCGACAAGGCTCTGTCGTCGCGGTCCGTCTCATAGACAAGACGGACCTTGACGCCGCTCGACGCCAGCGCGTCTCTTAGCTCCTTCAAGCAGGGGCAATGCTTGGGCAAAATGAAGGGCTCGCCGGAAAGATCCGGGAGAGCAACCATATCCCGTGCCGCAAAGCGGTGATTCTCCGGCGCAGCCAGCACATAGGGCGCAGTCCAAAGAACCCGGCTGGCAAACTTTGATTCTTTTCCGTTTAGGATCGTCAGCGCAGCATCGAGTTCTTGCTCTTCAAGAGATGCAAACAGTTGCTCCCACGTCCCATCCGATACTTCGAGGGGCAAATTGCGGTGAAGATCCCGGAACGCGCCGAGAAGCCTCGAGACATCGCCGCTGAAGAGCAGCTGCAATATTCCGAGCTTGAAAGGTTTCCGGCTGGCAAGCGACTTGACCTCCGCCTTTACGGCGTTGCAAGTTTGAAGGATGACCTTGCCAACTTCCAGCAGTCGCAGGCCTGCCGCCGTCGGCACCACTTGAGAATGACGCCGCTCGAGCAATTTGACATCAAGCTCGGCTTCGAGCTTTGCAATACTGGCGGAGATGGCGGGCTGCGACACGGCGGCCCGCTGGGCGCCTTTTGTGAAACCGCCGCTTTCGGCAACCGCGATGAAATGCCTGAGCTGATGAATTTCCATCGCAGAAATTTGTTTGTCCGCTCTCTTTTTCTCCGCAGACAAATATTGCCCGGCCGGGCTTATAATCAATAGTTATAGATGCGCGGCGTTTTTCACTATCGCTTGAGTCTCCCTCTCCAGGGTTCAGGCCATAAACTGGGCTTTTCCGCGCGCTAAGCTCCTTCCAAGCAAATCCCCCGCCGGATGAGCAGCGGGGGATGCAAGGCTTTGAGTTTGACGCTGGTTGAACCGCCGCGCCACTGCTCCACCGGACAGGAATTCCATTTAGGCTGGCGCCGGATTAACGGAGCGGTTTCGGTTGTGAGCCTAATCCTAACAGCAAAGAGGCTTGGGTTCCAGGAAAGGCTATTTTTCGAGGAGCCCTCTTCCTGAGGGGCTGACGGAGCCAGATGGCCCGGCTCCGTCAGAAGTTCTTCAATCAGGCATTACTCAGGCATCACTCGGCCGGCGTTGCTTCCACGCCAAGCACGTCCTCATAACCCGCGCACATCTCCTTGATCCGGCCAAGGATCTGGAGCGAAACGCCGAAGATCGCGAGCGTGAACCAGCCGAAGAACACGAACATCCAGTGCAGCGGAGCAACAAAGAGCTCCTCCATGAACCAGAAGGTGTGGCCCCACTCGTTAAGCCCAACGTTCGGGAAGATCATGAACGGGCCAACGAAGAGGAGCGTATAGGCAATCGACCAGCCCTTGCAGGCAAAGGTCGGAAGCCTCGTGCGGGCATACATGAAGCCGCCCACGCCCATGATGATATACATCGGGTAGCTCATA
>DASRYK010000022.1:0-5731 GCA_035687205.1 Methylocella sp.
TATTTGTTGTTGCCGAAGCGCACGAGGCAGGTCTTCGAGACGGATGCTTGCACTTCATGGAAGCCGTCGAAGCGGCCACGATACGGCACCAGCTTTTGCCGTTCTTCTTCGAAGACGTCCCAGACCGTTTTGTCGGCGATCTCGGGATGGCGATGGGCCTTCGCATAGAGGATGCACTGGTCAAGGAGCCAGGCGTTCAGCTCGTCATAGCTCTTGAATCGCAGGCGCGGCGTGAAGAAGCGCTGGCGCGCCAATCCAGCCCGGCTTTAGGGGGCTTGAACACGGTTTCGGCCATGGCATTATCGTAGCAATTGCCCTTGCCGCTCATTGAGGGGATAAAGCTTTGCCGATCAAGCAGCCGCCAGGAATCACATAAGCAGTACTGGCTGCCACGGTCAGAAGGATGCAGAATTCCAGCCCCTGGCTGGCGCATAGCGTCCGCCTGCCGCAAGGCGCAAAGCGCCAGTTCTTATTTTAGCCGGTTGCTGACCGCCCATCCGGCAAGGAGGCGTCAGTAAAGACAGGGAACAATGGCGAGATGAGGCCAGCTCTCGGCGGCTCAGATATAACTGATGCCGGCGGCCCATTTCTGATCTGCTCCAGTGGCGGCAGAATCCTGATCAAGAAGATTGGGCGCAATCAGCCCGCTATGGCCGCTGACGGCAGTCTTTTTGCAGCGGCGCTTCTGACGCGCCTTAAAACCCTTATCGCGCATCAGCCTGGCAATCTTGTGGCATCCTGCGATGATACCGTCCTCAATGAGACCGGCAGACATGCGCGGGATTCCATAGGCCTCTTGCGAGATGTGAAAGCGCTCGCGGATATGGGCAAGAAGCACCATGTCCTTGCATTGGTTTTCGCTTGGGAGGGCCGGTCTATACCAAGCGAAGTAACCGCTCTGGCTGCCCTCGGGAGCCTCACAAAGGCGCGCGGCCGGGAATCCGGCTCTCATCGCATCGATGAATGAAAATCTCACCGCCTTCCCCCCTTGGCGAAAAAGCCATTGCCTTCTTCAGGATCCCGCGTTCCAGCCCAAGGACCTCATTATCCTTGTGCAGGCGTGCAAGCTCCTTGGCGACATCCTTATGCGGGCCATCAAGCAGTTCAGCCAGCCTTGCTCAGAACACCACCGGCTCAACGTCGATTGCGCAACGCCAAGATCGCTGCCAACCCGCTCAATACTGAACCCGTTCGTAACGGTCAGCCGCACGGCCTCCTATTTGAACTCATCCTTGAGACGCCTTTGTTTGTTCCAGCTTATAGCCGCCTCCTCTATCCATCACAGGGGATGGCTCTCCACTTTTGCAGGGAAAGCACACCGAGCTTGGCATCCAAACTGCATGATATGCCGTCTAAGTCAGGTTGCAACAATTCCTAACAATCACTCTGCGGTGAAAGAGCGGGCATCATGATCGAACTTACAGCTGCGGACGGGCACAAGTTTTTTGCATACCGTGCCGACCCGCCGGAGACGCCTAAAGGCGCTGTGATTGTCCTGCAGGAGACGCCGATAGTTAATCCGTACATCCGCAAAATCACCGATGGCTTTGCAGAAAATGGCTATGTAGCCATCGCTCCAGCCCTTTATGAACGGGCGAACAAGGCAAGCCAAAATGGGGAAAAGCTGGAGGTTGCGGTTTTCGTCAAGGGTGCTGGGATAGACGGGCCGCTAGCCGACATTCAAGCCGCTGTCGACTCAGTCAAAGAAGCAGGGAAGGTAGCTGTTGCCGGCTATTCCGGCGGCGGCTACCTTGCTTATCTCTCAGCAAACCTGGTGTGCGGCCTCGCCTGTGCGATCGGTTACTACGGCCCCGGAATTCAGGACGAGTACCGGGAGAAGCGAAAGATCCCCACTCTTTTGCATTTTGCTGAGAACGACCCGCTCATCCCTTCGGAAGAGGTCATTCAATTCCGGGCAAACCGTCCGGATGTCAGCGTCTATACCTACGCAGCAGGACATGGGTTCAGTGGCAGCGAAGAAGAGAGCTACGACAAAGATGCCGCCTCGAAAGCGCTGGAACGGACGCTGTTTTGGATTTCGCAATATGTAGTTGGCCAGCCTCCTGTCACCTTGAAGAATGCTGGCGCCTATGCGCTGCAAAAATCTGATAAGAAGAAAAAGAAGAAGGCTGGTGCCGATGATGGCCCGCCGATGGATTGACGGCCAATGCGCATAGCAGGATCCGCATGACCGTTATCGAGCATGATTTTGGAAAGAAGAAACGCCAAGCCGCCCGGCGATTCCGCAAGCTATTGGACCTGGACGCATTGCATGAGGCCAATGTCCAGGCAAACCCCCTTCCTTATCTCGAACGCGCGAGCGAGCGAATCTATCAGCTCGAAAAAGCTCTGTTTGAAGCGGCTCAGGCCGCTGCCGGACCCTCTTCCCAAGAAACCTTTGCGTGCGGTAAGGTTGAGGTGGACGAGGCGGAATATCAAGCACTCTTGAATTTCCGGGCAATGCTTGAAAAAGCTCTCGCCAGTCTGAAGAATGACGCGGATACCTGACTCCGGCTTGCCAGCCTCAATGTAAAGCGCCTCTCCGGATCTCAAGATGCGCTAGGCAGCGTGATCCCGGCACCGAGCCGCCGATGCGAGCCTCAATTGGCTCTCGGCGGCAGCCACTTATAAAGATCGCCCCAGCCGCTCTCCGCAGTGCATTCGTGCTTGAAGCCAAGTTTTCCGAGCTCTTCGGCAAGCCCAATTTGATTGCCCCTTTTTACACTGACAAACACAGGAACCTTCCGCTCCTGGATCCCGGCGATGAGCGATGCCAAAACTCCCTGTTCCCGGCGGCCTGGCGCAATTGCAGCATAAGAAACATGGATGGCATCGCTGTTTCGGAGCCCCCACTCGAAGTCGTCCCGCCGGGCAAGCAGCGTTCCAATCACCGCTTTTTCTCCATCGAGAGCGGCGCCAGAAAGACCCGATGTGCAGCAAGCCATCGCCTCAGAGAGGAGACACTCTTGAGAAACCTCGCTCCGGAGGTCAAAGGGGATATCATCCGCCACTTGCCGCAGAAGACCCCAGATATCTCTCAAGTCCGCCAGTGACTCTGCGCGTTGCGTGAAATTGCTCACGATTGCACCCTCGGATTTTTTGATTACGGCGCGCTAGGGCCATGAGAAATATGTGCCAAGAATCCGCCCTTCCCGAAAAGAGCTCTTAAGGACTTGGAGATGTCGTGAGAGCGTCAAACCAGCGCAGCCATGTACACTTTGCGACAGCCCTGGCGGAAAAGAACGTAGGGCTTCCGGCAAGAAATTTGCTCTTTCATCTGCAAACTGGCCATAGAGGAGAGCCCGCGCTGGCAGTTTGCTGGCCCGTTTGACGGAGTGACAAATGGCTGTTGCAGAAGGTTTCTTTCTCGACTGGGATGGTAATGCTTGCAACACCCTCGACCCAGGGGGAGATTATGTTTGCGAGACGGATCCCGTCGCCCGCTATGTCGCAATCATGACGAAAAGCGGGACGCTGGTGCACGATGGCACTTTTTATAAGACCCCTGCCGACATCGAAAAGGCGGGGATTAAAGCCCCGCTCGTGCCTGGCACTCATCCTTGGGGCAGGAAGGAGGATGGCTTCTGACCTTGCCGTGTTCCAGGAAAGAGGTTCGTTATGCTTCCCACTACCATTCTCATTGATGAATCGCCGCGGTGCGTCGTTCGGCCAACAGACACAAAAGATCTCAATCGATTCATCCGGAATGGGAAATCCTTTCTGCTAGCAGACAACCCTTCGGGCAAAATCACGCATCGAAGTGCGAATGAAACGGAATTAGCAAAATGGCGCAATGGCCTTGCGCTGCATAAGGCATGGGGCGGAGCCGAAGAGGATTATTTCGGCATACCTCTCTGAAGCCACTTCCGCAATTTTGATCATGGCCGCGGCAATCCCAAATCATGCGGATTGCCTGGCTGGTTTCTCATCCAATTGGCGAGCTTAGCTAGCAAAACGAAAATTTTGTCTTTCGCCTCCGGATCCGCAACAGTCTCCTCAAGAGCATCTTTCATACAAAGCAGCCAAGCGTCACGCTCCTCTTCTCCAATTTTGAAGCCCAGATGCCGTTGCCGGAGTCTAGGGTGGCCCTTTTCAGCCGAATAAAGCTTTGGCCCGCCCATCCATTCGCTTAGGTAACGCTTAAGGAGGTTTTTCGTTGAGCTGAGATCTCCGGCATGCATAGCGCGGATCCTCCGAGCCTCGGGCAGCTCGTCCATCCGGCGATAGAAAGTCTCTACGAGGCGGTCTATAACGATTGCGCCACCGATCCTCTCGAACATTGAATATCCTGCTTTAACGCTGGTCATTGCTTGCTCCAGCCAACCGCCACCTTACAAACACTGCTCTCTGAAGCAAGGCATTCGCCAAAGCAAGAAATCGCCAGGCGCACAGGAAAGACTAGCTTCCGTTCGTCAGGCTTTCCATGACAACTCAAATGCCCTTGCACTCCTTATTCTTCCATGTTCGGAAGAAGGATCACTTCAGGCGGGGCAGAGGGCCCCTGCCCGGCTATGAAATCAAGCCCGGACACAGCGGACAGGCCCGCGCCGCCATCGAGCAGAACCACGGCTTCGGCAGGCATCCGCGAGAGCTCATCTATCAATTGAGCGACGGTCACTCTCCGCCTCCTTTGCGTTCGTCAATCTCCAGGAATACGCGCTCCTGATTCATCAAAGCACATAATTTGCGGTTCTTCCTCAGGCATTGAAATCTCCACCAGCTTGAGCATTCCATTGGCGTGATACTCATAACGGTGAGCGAGCTCGACATCCCCATAGACGATCTTTTCAAAGCAAACGAGCGCGCCGCTCACATTAAAGTAAGCGCGGATATAAGTGTTACGGTTCGAAAGCGCTGCTTCATAGACCGGGGTCACAAGGTTGAATGGCAATTTCACGCCCGTGTACGATAGGAAAAATCGCGGGCACACAGAAAACTCCTCTACCACGCGGTGTTTCCAATCCACGCAAAACGGATCATCTGACCTGCCACTGAACTTTCATCCGGCGGCGGTTAGAGCCTCGGCCAATGTTGCGCCCTTCGGCGCGGTGAGTGTACCGGCATAGGCAGCCGGCGTTTTGTAGCCGAGCGAGGAATGCGGCCTCGCCGTGTTGTAATCGGCAACCCAGTCGCCAATCAGCTGACGGGCCTGGTCGAGATCGATAAACAGGCTCTCATTGAGAAGTTCGTCACGCATATGGCCGTTGAAGGACTCGATGTAGCCGTACTGCACCGGCCGCCCAGGTGCGATGTAGTGCCAGTCCACCGCGTGATCTTTTGCCCAGCTCAGGATGGCGTTCGAGGTGAACTCAGTGCCGTTGTCAGACACAATCATCCTCGGCTTCCCGCGAGCCTCGACCAGGATCGGAGTGCGGGTTCCGACGGCCCTGCGCTGGGCTTTGCGCTTGCGCACGGTCAGTCCTTCTTCGCGGTAGAGACGATAGATGCGGTTGATGCCTGACGGTTCGCTCTGTTCCCGCAGCAGGATGAACAGTCGCCGATAGCCGAACCGGCGACGCTGGTTGGCCAGATCGCGCAGGCGTCTGCGCAGCTCGACATCAGGCGGCCGGCGGAAGCGATAGCGGACCATCTGGACGGTTCTATTAACTCGACCTTCGATGATTTTGACGCCCACATTCCCCGGCAGAGTCATGAAGCAGACTCATGTGATGGGCGGAAGGACGGCGGATTTCGGCCGTCGACCCGGCGCGCCGGGCGGTCCCGCTATGCC
>DASRYK010000023.1:0-27533 GCA_035687205.1 Methylocella sp.
TATGTCAAGTTTCACGGCGACGAGAATGGCGCCTCGATGAGCAATGAGGCGGCCGTGGCGGCGATGCCGCCGGAAGAGCGGGCGGTGACCTTCTTCGGTCAGAACGTCGCGAAACGGGCGGCGATTGTGGCAGCAGGCCCGATCGCCAATTTCATTCTGGCGATCGCGATCTTCACGTGCATTTTCTATTTCAGCGGCCGGCCAATTCTGCTGCCAGCGGTCGATAGCGTTGCCGCAGGCAGCGCCGCAGAGGCTGCCGGCTTTCAGGCTGGCGATCTCATCCTCGGCATCGGCGGGACAAAAATTGAGAGCTTCGAGGACATGCAGCGGATTGTGCAGGCCTCGGGTGACGAGCCCCTGCTCTTTCATATTGACCGCGGCGGCAAGCCGATGGACCTCGTCGCGACCCCCCGGCGGAAGGATGTCGTGACGCCGTTCGGCACCACTCGTGTCGGCGTGCTGGGCATCCAGTCGAATGCGAAGCCCGAAAACTGGCATCTTCAGCGCTATGGCATTCTTGACTCGGTGCGGCTTGCGGGCGCCGAGACGTGGTATATCGTCACGCGCACCGGCAGCTATCTTAAGGGCCTCGTGGCCGGCCAGGAATCGGCCGATCAGCTGTCGGGCCCGATCCGGATCGCCGAGGTCTCCGGCGCAATGGCAAAAATCGGCTTTGCGGCATTGCTCAACCTCGCCGCGATCCTGTCGATTTCCGTTGGAATGCTGAATTTGCTTCCGATCCCGCTGCTCGACGGCGGCCACCTTTTTTATTATGCGGTGGAGGCGCTGCGCGGCAAAGCCATGAACGAAAAGGCGCAGCGCTTCGGTTTCAAGATCGGGCTCATGCTGGTGACGAGCCTCATGGTCTTTGCCACCTATAACGACATCCTCCGGCTCACCCGTCAATTGATGCATTGGGGATGAATGTGATGCATTGGGGATGAATGCCACAGAGAGGCCGCGTTTGCGCGCAATCGTCGTTCTGGGCGCGGCCCATTTGGCAAAATAAAGGGTTAACCTCGTTCCTTAAAGGATTTCTCACGGCGATGCGTGTCTTCTCTGCCACGGCCTCGTGAAATCGCCGCGGCGCCAGCAAAGGGGAGTTGCCGGAGAAGGCAGAGCAGGTCAGAACAGCCCTTGCGGCGTGTCCTGAAGGAAGCTGAGGCGGTCCTCGCACCCTTGGCGTGTCAATCTGCTAGCGCCCTGTGCCGAGCAAGCCGCGGCGAGCTGTGTGGCCGCGGAAAGTACAAGAGTTCGTGCAGGTGGGAGCCGGTCTTACAATGCGTATTGGGTCTTTCTTTCGTGTCCGGTTCGTTGCCGCCGCCGCGGCGGCGTGGCTTTGCGCAGGAAGTTTTGCAGCCCGTGCCGAGAGTGTGACGGTCCAGGGCAACAAGCGGGTCGACAGTGAAACCATCGCCTCCTACTTCCATGGCTCGGATGAGGCCTCGATCAACAAGGCTGTCAAGGATCTCTATGCCACGGGCCTTTTCTCGAACATCAATATTAGCCGCGCCGGCGGGCGGATCCTTGTGACCGTCGCTGAGAACAACGTCATTAACCGCGTGGTCTTTGAAGGCAATAGCAAGGTCAAGACAGAGACGCTCTCGGCCGAGATCCAGTCGAAGTCGCGGGGCCCTTACAGCCAGGCGATGGTTGACGCCGACATCGAGCGAATCAAAGACATTTACCGCCGCTCAGGCCGCGCCGCCGCCAGCGTGACAGCCCGCACGGTTGATCTGCCAAATGGCAGGGTCGATGTCGTCTTTACGATCGACGAAGGCGAGAAAACCGGGGTCAAGGCGATCAATTTCGTGGGCAACCACGTCTATTCTTCGGGCAAGCTGCGCGATCTGATGCAGACGACGGAGATGAATTTCTTCTCCTTCTTCAAGACGTCGGATGTCTATGATCCCGACCGGATCGCCTCCGATCTCGAGCTCATCCGCCGCTTTTACCTCAAAAATGGCTATGCCGATTTCCGCGTCGTCGGATCCGATGCCCAGTTCGACCCTGCGCAGGGGGGCTATGTCATCACCATCACGGTTGAGGAAGGGGTTCAATACACCGTCGGCTCGGTCAATGTCGAATCGCATCTGCCCAATCTCGACGCCGCAACGCTCCAGCCTCTTGTGCGGCTCTCGCCTGGCGAAATCTACAATGGCGACATGGTTCAAAAGACCGTGGACGCGCTGACCAAGGAGGTCGGCAAGCACGGCTATCCTTTCACTCAGGTCCGCCCGCGCGGCGACCGCGATCCCGCGACTCGCACGGTGAACATCGCTTTTGTTCTCGATGAAGGCCCAAGGGTTTATATCGAGCGCATCGAAATCCGCGGCAACACAAGAACCCGCGACTATGTGATCCGGCGCGAATTCGAGATTGGCGAGGGTGATGCATACAATCGCGTATTCATCGACCGCGCAGAGCGCAGGCTCAATAATCTCGGCTATTTTAAGAAAGTGAAGATCACCAATGAGCCGGGATCGGCGCCTGACCGGGTGATCATTGTCGTCGATGTCGAGGATCAGCCAACCGGATCCCTCTCGCTTTCTGGCGGCTATTCGACGACCGACGGCTTCATTGCCGAAGCCTCGATCAGCGAAACCAACTTCATGGGCCGCGGCCAATACGTGCGCCTTGCGCTCTCGGAGGGGCAATATGCGCGCGGCGTCGAATTCAGCTTCACCGAACCCTATTTTCTCGACCACCGGCTTGCTGCGGGCTTCGACGTTTACGCAAAGAAGAGCGACTCCTGGCGGTACTCTTTTTACAATAACTTCATCACGGGCGGCACGCTGCGGCTCGGCCTGCCGATCACAGAAGAAATCTCGTTCTCCCCGCGCTATTCGATCTACAGGTCGGACATCTCGATCCCCAACAATGCGGCGCGACCCTACACCGATTGCAATAGCCCGATCTTTGGCGTGACACCCTTTGTCACCCCGCAAGGCAATCCGGTGTTTGGCTTTCCGACGCCGAACTTTTTTTTCAACTGCTTGACGAATGGGGAAGCGTCGCTCGCGATCAAGGAAGCGCAGGGGCCGTTCCTGACCTCGATGTTCGGCTATACGCTGGGCTACAACAGCCTCGATAATAACAGGAACCCAACGCGCGGCCTTTACGCTGAGCTCCGGCAGGATGTCGCAGGCGCAGGCGGCAACGCGCGCTTCGTGCGCACCACGGGCGATCTGCGCTACTATCACGAGCTTTATGACCAGATTGTTGGCCTTGTGCACCTTCAGGGTGGCGATCTCACAAGCTTCGGCGGATACCAGCTGCGCATCGTCGATAATTTCAATATGGGGCCGAACTTGGTGCGCGGTTTTGCTCCCTTCGGCATCGGCCCCCGCGATATATCGCTCGGGGTCAACTCCCAGGGGAACCCCCTCGGCGGCACTGTTTATTACGGCGCAAGCCTCGAAGTGCAGTTCCCAATCTATGGCCTGCCGCGCGATCTCGGCCTCAAAGGCGCCATCTTTGCGGATGCTGGCACGCTTTATAATTACTCAGGCCGCACAAATTTCAGCCCGAACGGGGTATGCACCATCGCCGGCGTCCCGCCGCAATTCACCCAGGGAACCTGCATCGTCGTCGGCGGCGATGCTGCGACAATCCGGACGTCTGCGGGCGGCTCGGTCATCTGGTCATCGCCGCTAGGGCCCATCCGCTTCGACTTCGCCAAGGCGATCACCAAGAGCTCCTCCGATCAGACGCAGTTTTTCCGCTTCACCGGAGGCACCACCTTCTAGCGTTACACAGAGCGATCCGGCAAACCGCGCCATCCGGGTCTTAAGAGACGGGGAGCTTGGTTTCGAGCTCGATGCGGAACGGGGAGGCCGGCGCACCTTCCCTTGCGCCGTCTGGCCCTGCTGAAGTGACTTCAACCCATGAGCGATCCGCCTTTTTTGCCCCGGATAACTCCGGCGCCGCTTTCCGAGATCGCCGCCATGACTGGCGCAACGGCTGCTGGCGAAGCGGACATGTCAATCATTATCAGCGGCGTTGCTCCTTATGACGAGGCAGAGCCGGGCGAGCTGACTTTCTTTGCGGCACCGCCGCAGGCTGGCTGGAAGGAGGCCGGGCGGGCCGCGGCATGCTTTGTCACGCCAGCGCTGGCCCATCTCGTGCCGGAGCAAACTCTCACGCTCGTGGTCGAAGAGCCAGAGCTCTGTTTCTCGCTCGCCCTGCAGAGGCTTTGCCCTCAGGCGGCGGCGTCTTCCATGTTTGCGGCCTCAGGCATAAGCCCCGGCGCTTCGATCCACCCAGAGGCCCGGCTTGAGCAGAATGTCACAGTTGATCCGGGCGCGGTCATTGGGCCGCGCGCAGAAATCGGCTCGGGCACGCTCATAGGCGCGAACTGCGTGATAGGCGCGGGCGTACGCATCGGCCGCGACTGCTATATTGGGCCGCTAGTCACGGCTGCCTATGCGCTCATTGGCAACCGTGTGACGCTCCATCCGGGCGTGCGCCTTGGCCAGCCAGGCATTTCCGCTGCCCTGCCCCGCACCCCGAGATCGGGAGGAAGCCCGCGGGCGCCGAGATTGGGCCGTGTCATCATCCAGGATGGCGTAGAGATTGGCGCCAATGCAACGATCGACCGCGGCGCCCTGCATGACACGGTCATCGGCGAGGAAGCCCGGATCGGCAATCTCGCGCGCATTGCAGAAAATGTTACCGTCGGGCGCCACTGCGCCGTCGCGGCGCAGGCGCATGTGGCGGCGGGCACAGAACTTCCGGATTTTTCTGCCGTTTGATGCCTGCATCAAGAAGGCGCTTCAACCCGATTTGAAGCTGCGCCTCGGCGCGCCTGATTTCATCTCGGCTAGCACCGTCTCACCCGCGATCGCCCGTGATCCCTGAGTCACCAAAGGGCGGGCGGCGCCCGGCAGATATACATCGACGCGCGAGCCGAAGCGGATAAGGCCAAATCTGTCGCCAATGCCGATCACCTCGCCTTGCCGGACGAAGCAAACGATCCGCCGCGCGATGAACCCAGCAATTTGCACAACCCCAAACCGGGCGCCCGCGCTTTCGATGACTAGGCCATTGCGCTCGTTGTTTTCGCTTGCCTTGTCCAGATCGGCGTTGAGAAAGATGCCAGGGCGGTAGGCGATCTTCGTCACCCGCCCTGCGACAGGCGCGCGATTCACGTGGCAATCGAACACCGACATGAAAATGGAGACCCGCTGCATCGGTTCCGCGCCAAGGCCAAGCTCTGGCGGCGGCGGGAAATATCCAACCGAGCACACAACGCCATCGGCAGGAGACACGACCAGATTCTCGTCGAGAGGGGTGAACCGGACTGGATCCCGGAAGAAATAGGCGCACCAGGCTGTCGCGATCAAGCCAAGCCAGAAAAGCGAGGTGAAAAACGAGCCAAGGATGAGCGTCGCAAGGGCGAACCCCCCGACGAATATATAGCCCTCCGGGTGGATGGGGGTGAGCTGGCGGCGGACCGAATCGATCATAGACATCAGGCAATCCTTCTCACCCGGCATTCAAGCCGGATCTTTTAAACTTGCGCCGGGCCCTGCCCGCGCTGGCCAGAGAACAATAAAGGGACCTGTTGCGCGCGCAAACAGGCAGGCGGCCGCAGCCGGATCAAAGACCGGGCGGCAATGCCTGATCCTCGTTCAGCCGTTCGCTGTCCTGCGGGAAACGCTCGACGTCGAGCTCGCTCCCGTTCTTGGAAAGCTCCTCCGTTTCGATCTTGATGCTGAGCCTTCCGCCCTCCTCCTGCGCGGCGCGGCGCAGAGCTTCCTCGGCTTCCCGCACTACATTCTGGCGTTTCCACAGCGCGGCATAAAGCCCGCCCTTATCAAGGAGCCCGGCATGCGTGCCGCGTTCTGCAATTCTGCCCTTGTCCAGCACAAGGATCTCATCGGCATTGACGATTGTGGACAGGCGGTGCGCGATGACAAGCGCCGTGCGGCCCTTGGCGACAAGATCGAGCGCATCCTGAATTTCCCGCTCGGTGAAGGAATCAAGCGCCGAGGTGGCTTCGTCGAGAACAAGAATGGGCGGCGCCTTCAGTATCGTCCTGGCAATTGCGACACGCTGCTTCTCGCCGCCCGAGAGCTTCAAGCCGCGCTCGCCGACCTGCGCGCTGTAGCCTCCTGGCACCTGCTCGATGAAATGGTCGATCCGGGCCAGGCGAGCGGCCTCGCGCACCTCGGCATCGCTCGCATCAGAGCGCCCATAGCGGATATTGTAAGCAATGGTGTCGTTGAAGAGCACCGTGTCCTGGGGGACCATGCCGATGGCCGCACGCAATGAGTCCTGCGTCACATCCGCAATATCCTGCCCATCGATCAGGATCCGCCCTCCGGAAGGCTCGTAGAAGCGGAAGAGCAGCCGGGAGATCGTCGATTTGCCAGCTCCCGAGGGACCGACGATGGCCACAGTCTTGCCCGCAGGCACATCGAAGCTCACATCCGTGAGGATCGGCCGGAGGGCATCATAGCCAAAGGAGACATGCTCGAACGAGAGCCTGCCCTCCCGCACGGTGAGCGGTTTCGCGCCCGGGCGGTCCTCGACCTCGGGCTTCTGGCCGAGAATGGAAAACATCATCTCGATATCGGTCAGCGACTGCTTGATCTCGCGATAGACGACGCCCATGAAATTCAAGGGCTGATAAAGCTGGATCATCATCGCATTGATGAGGACGAAGTCGCCGACGGTGTTGACGCCGCTTTGGATTCCCTTGACGCTCATCGCCATTGCAGCCGTGAGCCCCAGAGTGAAGATGACCGCCTGGCCCGCATTGAGAAAAGCAAGCGAAGTGTAGGTCTTCACGCTCATGCGCTCATAACGGGCGATGGATTTGTCGTAGCGCTCCTTCTCGCGCTCCTCGGCGTTGAAATATTTGACGGTCTCGAAATTCAGCAAGCTGTCGATCGCCTTGGTATTGGCATCGGTGTCGCTTTCATTCATCGCCCTGCGGATCGCAATCCGCCAGTTGGTCGCGGCCGTGGTGAAACCCATGTAAGCGGCGAGCATGACCGTGACCACGGCGGCATAGCGCCAGTCGAACTGGAATAGAAAAACCGCAAAGATCAGAGCGAATTCGACGGCCGTCGGAATGGCGGTAAGCATGGTCGTGCGCACAATCGTCTCGATGGAGTTGCGGCCGCGCTCGAGAATTCTCGTAAGGCCTCCCGTTTTCCGCTCGAGATGAAAGCGGAGCGACAAGAGGTGAAGATGCGCGAAGACATCGTTTGCCAGGCGGCGCACGGCATGCATCGCGACATCGGCAAAGACGGCATCGCGCGCCTGGGTGAAAAGCGCCATCAGGATCCGCAGGGTGCCGTAAAGGAGGGTGAGCGCGAGCGGCCCTGCGAGAACGTCAGGCAGAGGCATTTGCGATGGGCTGGTCAGGGCATCCGTCGCCCATTTGAAGGAATAGGGAACGGCTATTGTGATAAGCTTCGCAACGAGCAGCAGCGCGACGGAGACAAAAATCCGCAGCATCAAATCGCGCCGCCCCGAGGGCCATATATAGGGCCAGAGCTTGCGCAATGCCTCGCCCCGCCCCCGCCCCGGCGCCACCCTTGAGGGAGCTGCGGGAAGATCAAAAGCCAGGGGGCGCGTCATACCGTCTTCATATCCAAACAAAGCAAGGCGGACCAAGGGGCATGGCTGAGCCGCGCGCCAGGCATCCGGGCCAAATTTGTCATCAAAGCGTCTTGTTCCCTCTTACTCTTCCCCGACCATAGCGCAGCTGTTGCGCAAAGCCCACGCTGCTGCACTCTCATTTCTGGCGGCACTTGACCCTATATGGGCGGCGCGCGACAAGCAGACCATGACCTCAAAGCACAGCCCCCGCGACATGGACTCTCGGCTCGTCCGTAACATCTGCGTCTATTGCGGCTCCGCTCAAGGCTCAGATCCCGTTTACGAAGCCGCGGCGCGGAAACTCGGCGAGAACATGGCAAAAGCCGGCATAGGCCTTATCTTCGGCGGCGGCGGCGAAGGCCTCATGGGCGCCATCGCCCGCTCGGTTCTTGCCCATGGCGGCCGTGCTGTTGGCATCATTCCGGAATTCCTGGCCGGAAAGGAAAAGCCTTTGCCTGGCCTCCAGGAAACGGTTGTTGTGGACGGCATGCATGAACGCAAGCGCTTGATGTTCGAGCGCGCTGACGCTTTCGTGGCCCTGCCCGGCGGCATCGGGACGCTTGAGGAGCTGACCGAGCAGCTCACCTGGGTGCAGCTTGAGCGTCACACGAAACCGGTTGTGATCGCCGACATCGGCGGTTTCTGGCAGCCGCTGCTGCTTCTCTTTGCCCATATGCGGGAGCGGCGTTTTATTCAGGCACCGTTTGAAATCCGCTATCTTGTTGCCGAAAAGATCGCCGATATTCTCCCGATGATCGAGGCTGCGGCCGCAAAGGCAGCGCTTCTTGGCGCACGCAAGGAAACTATCGATTCCCGATTCTGAGCCATTTATTTTTCCTTGATTGAGCGAACTGGTGCAGGCGATGCCAGCAACAGAGGCCATGAAACCGGTTCAACCCGCCGGGGGAGCAGGCGTGACGGAAAGCCGCGAGGCCCCCAGGCCCGTCACACGGGCCGACCCGGCGGAACGCTGGACCTTTGCGGGCAGCGCAAGGCAGCGCAGCGCCTTTGCTTTCTGCTTCGCCGCCGCCCTTGGCGTGCATCTGCTGGTGCTGGCAATGCTTTTACTTGGCGAATTTTCCGCGCCTGCGGAGCCTGCCCGGGTGGAAGAGATCCCAGTTGAAATCCTTGCCGGGCTGCCGCCCGAGACAAAGCCCGAGCTGCCTGCGAAGCCCCTTCCGCCTCCGCCGCCTGACCTTGTGACACCGCCCCCTGTGAAGGAAAAGCCGCCGCCCGAGAAAGTTCAGCTCGACGACGTCAAGCAGGCCTTCGACGCGCCAGCGTCCGGCAACGCCGCCCGAACGCAGAAGGCCGAGGCGGACAAGGAAACCAAAGCGCCGCAGCAGGCGCCTCCGCCCAAGATCGCAGCGAAGCAACCCAACGAAAACAAGCCCGAGCAAGAGAAAGCATCCGCGCCCCAGCAGGATAAGGCGGAGCAGTCTCAGCCTCCGGAGCCGCAGAAAGCCGCCGAGGACGAGCCGGACGCTGAGGGGCTCGATAAGGCGCAGCCAAAGCCTCCGGCAAAGGCCAAGGCGAAGACAGCGCCGAAGCCGGACAAAACCCAACCGGCCCAGGGCAATAAAGCCACGGTCGCGCAGCAGCTCGCCGCCCTGGCGCCGGCCCCCAGCTATTCCATTGGCGCATCAGCCAAGGCGGCGCCGATAGGCGGCGGAACCGAAAAGGCCAGCTATGAATCGCTTCTCATGGGGCTGATCATAAGAAAGCTGCATCTTCCAGCCGAGGCTCGCGCACGCCGCCTGCTGCATATCGGGCGCATCGGACTTTTTGTCGACGAGATGGGAAATTTGACCCATCAAGCGCTCTACCGGGCGAGCGGCGACCCCGCTCTTGATGCCGCATGGCTGGCGGCCGTGCGCAGCGCTGCGCCCTTTCCCGCCCCGCCAAGAAACCTTCCGCACGGATTCCTGCTGCAGTTTTCCAATCAGGATTGAGCGTCTTGGCGGGCGCCCTCATTGCGCCCCGGATTTCAAGAGCTTGTAGGTGATAGCATCGCTCAGCGCCTGAAACGAGGCGTCGATGATGTTGGCGGAGACCCCGACCGTCGACCAGCTTTCGCCAGAGCCATCACGGAATTCGATCAAGACCCGGGTCACAGCATCCGTTCCGCCCTGAAAGACGCGGACCCGGAAGTCGGCGAGCTCAAGGTCTTCGATGAAGGGTTGATACTTGCCAAGATCCTTGCGCAACGCGAGATCAAGCGCATTGACCGGGCCTATGCCTTCCGCTGCCGAGATTAGAATTTCGTCGCCAATCCGGACTTTCACCACCGCCTCGGCAACCGACACAAGCTCGCCGCGCGCATTGTGGCGGCGCTCGACATCGACACGGAAGCGCTCAACCTCGAAATAGTCCGGCACTTCCCCCAGGATCCGCCGGGCAAGCAGCTCGAAAGAAGCATCCGCGCCCTCATAGGCATAGCCAAGCGCCTCCTTCTGCTTGACCTCGTCAAGAAGCCGCGAGACCCTCGCGTCGTCCTTGTCGAGCCGCACCCCAATCCGCTCAAGCTCGGCGAGGATGTTCGATTTTCCCGCCTGGTCCGAAACGAGGAGCCTGCGCTTATTGCCGACGGCTTCCGGAGCGATATGCTCATAGGTCTTTGGCTCTTTCATCACGGCCGAGGCATGGATGCCGGCCTTGGTCGCGAAGGCGGCGGCGCCGACATAAGGCGCATGGCGGTCAGGCGCGCGGTTGAGCAGCTCGTCGAGCGTGTGGCTGACCTTGGTCAGCGTCACAAGCTTCTCCGGCGTCACGCCGGTCTCGAAATTGCCGGCAAAGTCCGGCTTTAGCAGAAGCGTCGGGATCAGCGTCACGAGATTGGCATTGCCGCAGCGCTCGCCAAGGCCGTTCAGCGTGCCCTGAACATGGCGCACGCCTGCACGGATGGCGAAGAGGGAGTTAGCGACGGCATTGCCGGTGTCGTCGTGCGCATGAATGCCGAGATGCGTGCCCGGCACATGCGCCGCCACCTTCGCCACAATGCTCTCGACCTCATGCGGCAGAGTTCCGCCGTTAGTATCGCAGAGCACGGCATAGCGCGCGCCTGCCTCATAGGCGGCCTGCGCGCACGCAAGCGCATAGACGGGATCGGCCTTGAAACCGTCGAAGAAATGCTCGCAGTCGAAGATCACTTCCCTGCCCTTGGCCCGCGCCGCTTCAACCGACTGGCGAATGTTCTCAAGATTCTCATCGAGCGTGCAGCCGAGCGCCACATGCACATGATAATCCCATGCCTTGCCGACAAAGGTGATGACATCGGCATCGGCAGCGAGCAGGCTCAAAAGACCCGGATCATTTGCTGCCGACCGCCCTGCCCTTTTCGTCATGCCGAAGGCGGCAAAGCGCGCCGTTTTGAGCCTTGGCTTCTGCGCAAAAAATTCCGTGTCGAGCGGGTTGGCCCCAGGATAGCCGCCCTCGATATAGTCCAGCCCCAAGGCATCGAGCATGGCCGCAATATGGCGCTTGTCGGCGAGCGAGAAATCAACTCCTGCCGTTTGCGCGCCGTCGCGCAAGGTCGTGTCGAAAAGAGTGATCCTTTCCCGCGTCATGACCTCGCGCCTGGCGTTTTCGTGAGGGGCAGCTTCTTTGTCATCCGGGTGTTGCCGAGCCACTCGCCATTGAACTCGACAGTCTGGCGGTGCTGGGCCACGAAGCCGCGCTTTGCGAATAGCGGCCTTGCGGTGTCGCTCACATCCGCAACAAGCATGGGCATGCCGCGTGCCGCAGCAAGTTTTTCGATCGCATCGCAGAGCGCCGTTGCAACTCCCATGCGGGCCAGGGAGGGATGAACATAGAGCTGATCGATGAGCCCGCCCTTTTGCATGGTGATGAATCCTGCCGGTCTGCCGCCAATCAGGGCGACGAGCGTCAAGCCCTTGGCGAGGCTTTCCGCCAGAGCCTCGTCGCCGCCAGCGGCCAAGGCCCAGGCGCGGCGCTGCCTTTCGCCGTAATCCTCCGCCGTCAGCTCCTCAATCGCCGCAAAGCGAATCTCGCTGAGCTCAGCAAGGTCGGAAGCAAGATAAGGGCGCAGCGAAGGCTGCGGGAAGGCGGCGGCGTTCACCGTTTTGGCTCCCAGCTTGTGGTGCCGTCCTTGTTGTCTTTAAGCGCGATGCCCATCGCATCGAGCTTTGCGCGGATCCGGTCAGATTCTGCCCAGTTTTTGTTTTTGCGCGCCGCCGCGCGGGCAGCGATGAGAGTTTCCACGGCCGACGCGTCCGCTGCTCTGGCTTTTTTGTTGTTCATCCACCGGCCGTAAGCATTAAGGTCGATTCCCATCAGTTGTAGCGCGAGGGCAAAGTGACGTTTGTCGTCAATCGCGTGAATGAGGGTCAACGCGAGAGGCGTGTTAAGGTCATCTTCTAGGGCGCCGATTACGTCGTCGAAAAGCGGCGGAAACATGCCTTCATATCCACCGCCTGATCCGTCGCCGGATCCATATGCCCCACTGGCCCCAAATCTTTTATCAACCTCCAATTCAAGTGTGCCAAACCGGGCTCGCCATTTACGCAGGCTTGTCTCCGCTTCTTCCAGGGACTTCACGGTAAAATCAAGCGGCTGGCGGTAATGGGTTTTCAAAAGCGCAAGCCGCAGCACCTCGCCGGGCCAGGGGCGGCCGCCGAATTTCTCCGTATGCAGAAGCTCGTGGATCGTCACGAAATTCCCCAGGCTCTTTGACATCTTCTGGCCTTCGACCTGAAGATGGCCGTTGTGGATCCAATAATTGGCCATGACATCCCGGCCGAAGGCCGAGCAGCTTTGCGCGATCTCGTTCTCATGATGCGGGAAGACGAGATCGATCCCGCCGCCGTGAATGTCGAAAACCTCTCCAAGATGCTTCCAGCTCATTGCAGAGCATTCGATGTGCCAGCCAGGCCGCCCCCGCCCCCAAGGGCTTTCCCAGCCGGGCTCCTGCGGGCTTGAGGGCTTCCAAAGCACGAAATCCATAGGCGAGCGCTTATAGGGCGCGACCTCGATGCGCGCCCCTGCGATCATCTCGTCAAGCGGGCGCTTCGAGAGCTTTCCATAAGCGGGCATCGAGGACACATCGAAAAGCACATGGTGCTGCGCCACATAGGCGTGGCCATTGGCAAGCAGCTTTTCGATAAGGGCGATGATTTCCTTGATATGCGCCGTCGCCCGCGGCTCGGCGGTAGGCGGCAGGCAGCCGAGCGCCGCTGCGTCCTCATGGAAGATCCTGGTCATTTCCGCCGTCAGGACGCCGATTTCGATCCCCCGCTCGGCCGCGCGCGCGTTGATCTTGTCGTCCACGTCGGTGATGTTGCGCACATATTTGACATGATCTTCGCCATAGAGATGGCGGAGCAGGCGGAAGAGAAGGTCGAAGACAACCAGCATGCGGCCGTTGCCGATATGCAAATGGTCGTAAACCGTGGGTCCGCAGGCGTAAAGGCGCACGTTCTGGGGGTCGAGCGGTGAAAAAATCTCCTTCCGGCGGGTCAGCGTGTTGTAGAGCCAAAGCGGCATGTGATCCCCCTGTGGCTGCTCTGGCCTGGGGCATCAAGGACGAACTCGTGAAGAGGACGCGGCGGCTCCAGCCAGTAGCAAGACTAGCCGTTACAAATCGTGATCGTATGGATGGCCCGGCAAGGGCCGGTCACGCGCGTCATGGGGGTGACTATGCGCGCGGAATGGCCTATTGGTCAAGCTTTGCAGCAGCGTTTGGATGTTTGGCGCGTGCCTTGGGCATTAACCGAATTTTCAAGCGCTTTCGTTACAACTCCCCCATCGCTTCCTGCCGTTCCCGGGTCCCCATGCCGCCTGTCAGCTTGCCGCCAGCGCGTCCGCGCTTGCCGTTCAAATCAGCTTTCCGCCAATCGTTCCGCTACGCCCTTTTCGCCATTGCCATAGCGCTTATTGCTGCCGGCTTCATGAATTACCCAGCCTCAGCAGGCGCGGAAGAAAAAGGAACGCTGACCATTCCGCTCAACGATGGCTATGGCTTCGACGACTGCCTCAAGCCGGGCTCGGAATGCGGTCTCGTGGTGGCCGACGCCTGGTGCAAGGCACATGGATTTGCTGGCGCGGAAGGATTTGGAGCCGCCGAAGACCCAAGAACCGCAGCGAAGCCGGGCTCCGGCTCTGTCAGCGTGATTTGCGGCGGCCGCGTCAACTAAGAAGAACCACGCGGATTTTATGATCTCTGCGCTCGCGGCGCCGGGCGTGCCCGCCACGCACAGTCCCCTGCGCGCTTGCGCGGCAGCACTGTGTCCTGACGTGATCCGTCAGATGCCGCAACTGCCTAAGCCCGCGTTCTCCCCTGCCTCGTGAACAACGGCCATGGTAAGGCCACGAAGCAGCACCAATTTGAGGGAATGCCGCGTCCGGCAGAGGGTGCCACGCGCCCGAAGAGTTCTGCATGAATTGTGGCCGAGACCGCCGAGGATCATTGAACAGTCTCGCCGCCCTCGCAGGCGGAGCGGCTGCCCTAATGGCGCTTGCCCTCTTGGCCGCTCCCGCAATATCGCAGCCCGCCGATTGCGTCGCCCTCGCTGCCCGGATTGCAGCGCTTGGCGACAGCGGGCGGGGATATACGCGCCACTATGGAAGCGGCGGGCAGAGACTGCGTGCCGAGCTTGACCGTGCCATTCGCTCGGCGCGCGCGCTTGGCTGCGACAGGCAATATTCCTCCTTCGAGGCTCAGCCGCCGCAATGCCCGGGACTCAATGCGCAAATCCGGCAAATGCAGGCGAGCATCGCCGATGCTCAGGCAAGCGACGCAAGCGCGAGCGCCATGGCGGCCAAGCAGCCTTTGATTGCAGCCTATAATGCCTATTGCCGCGGCCAAGCGCGTGACCGGGGCTTCTTCGAGTCTCTCTTTGGCGTGCTGACGCCAGGCGGAAATCCTGTGCCGATGGGTCCGCAGCCCGCGCCTGATGGCGATGAATCAGAGCCAGGCAAAAGCAAGCGGGCACGCGGCGGTTCTCAAGCGCTCTGCGTGCGCAGCTGCGACGGAGGGTATTTCCCGCTGAGCCTTTCGGCCCGTCAGGCCGAGCCCGATGAGCTCACAAATCTCTGCCAGGCGCTTTGCCCGAATGCCGAGGTCAGCGTCTATACGCGTGTGCCCTATCAGGACATCTCGACCGCGGTTTCGATCGACGGCGAAATCCCCTATGCCGAAATGCCCAATGCGCTGAAATTCCAGAAAACCTTCGATCCGGCCTGCACTTGCAAGCCGCCCGGGCAATCCTGGGCCGAGGCGCTTGCCCCGGCCGAGCAGCTCCTTGGGCGGCTGCACAAGACCGATATTGTTGTCACGCCAGAAAATTCGGCAGACCTCGCAATGCCCAAACCCGGCAAGACGGCGCCGCGAGGGGCGGAACAGCCTGATACAAGCGCAAGCAAGAATATCGCAGGAGACTCTCCAGCGGGCCCGGAGCAAGAGGCTGGCACGCGGGAAGTCACCGGCCCCGATGGGGTCAAGCGGCGTGTCCGGATAATCGTGCCGCCGCTTTAGCCCTTCCAATCAGAGGCAGGAGGGCTGCGAGCTCCGGGCCGTTTTCGCTTCCTGTCAAGGCGAGCCGCAGCGGATGATAAAGCGCCCGGCCCTTGCGGCCGGTTAAATCCTTCAGAGCCCGGGTCCAGTCTGCCCAAACGGTTTCGCTCCAAGGCTCTGGGGGCAAGGTCTTGCGCGCCGTCTCAAGAAACGCGGGGTCCTCGGCCAGAGGCTCAATCTCGCCTTCGACAACCCGCCACCAGGGGATCACATCGAGGAAGACCTTGAGGTTGCCGCGCACGGCGAGCCAGAAGGGTTTCGCCTTATGGCCCGTGATGTCATGCGCCGCGAGCCTGTCCCGGACCGCTTCGAAGCTCAAGTGATGCAGGGTGCGCGCCGAAAGGGCTGCAAGCTCCTCTGGGTCGAAACGCGCCTGGGTGCGGGAGATCTGCCCGAAGTCCACGAGTTCCGCGAGCTCATCAAGGCTTGCGATGGGGTGCAGCGCAACCGATGTGCCCGTGAGCACGGCCGCCGCCGCAACGGCGAGAGGCTCCATTCCTGCCTCGCGCAGCGCCCCGATCGAAAGCGAGCCAAACCGTTTCGAAAGCCCCTCGCCGGTAGCCGAAAACAAGAGATTGTGATGGGCAAAGACCGGATGCCTCTCCGGGCCGGCAAGCGCCTCAAACAGCTGGATCTGGACCGCCGTGTTGGTCACATGGTCCTCGCCCCTGATGATATGCGTGATCCTCTGGTCGATATCATCGACAACCGAGGGAAGCGTGTAGAGATAGGTCTGATCCTCGCGCAGAAGCACCGGGTCGGATAGGGAGGCGCAGTCGATATGGCTCTCCCCGCGCACGAGATCGTTCCAGTGCACGGTCTTATGATCAAGCTTGAAGCGCCAATGCGGCCTTCGGCCTTCTGCCTCGAGCCGTGCCCGCTCCTCAGCCGAAAGCGCAAGCGCTGCCCGGTCATAGACGGGGGGGAGCCCCCTTGCCTGCTGGCGCTTGCGCTTGCGTTCAAGCTCCCCAGCCGTTTCGTAAGCGGGATAAAGCCGCCCCATGGCGCGCAGCTTCTGGACAGCTGCTGCATAAAGCGCAAAGCGCCCCGACTGGCGCAAGACCACGTCCGGCACGGCGCCAAGCCAGGCAAGATCCGCCTCGATCGCCTGCATATACTCTTCTTTCGAGCGCTCCTGATCGGTGTCATCGAAGCGCAGAATGAACTGGCCATGATGCTTTCGCGCGAAGAGAAAATTGAGGAGCGCAGTCCGCGCATTGCCAATATGGATGTAGCCGGTCGGTGACGGAGCGAAGCGGACAATAGGGTGCGGCATGGAAGTTCCTGGATTGCGCTGGAGCCGCGCAAATGGCGCCCGGATCTGCGCCGCCACATGCTAGACGGCTCCATTCTGCGTGAAAGGCAAGAGCGGGATACCGGGCGGGCACCGGAACGCGGCTGCAGCAAGCCTTTGACATATAGGGTCTCTCCCGGCAATTGCCGCAACGGGTGGGGAAAATTGCGATAGCTGCGCATGTTTGATCCCGCAGGGCAGGCCGGGCTTTTCTCGGTCAAACGCCTCCGCAGCGCCTGCGGGAGACACGCGCCGCCAGTGATCGCAGCGCGGTCTATTCGTCCTGAGACGGCCGCGAGAACCCGCCGATGTAGCAAGCGGGGATGTGATCGCGCAGGCGCGGCGGCAGGAGCGCGATCGCAATGCCCTTGAAATCCCGCCGCGCTCCTTCTGCTCCGAGCCCAGATGCCAGCAAGAGAGCCGATCGCAATCTTCGTGCCGCTTCTGCAGCTGCGCTGAACGGCGCGCGGGAGATCTCCTTCAGATCCCTGGCGATCTCTGGCAGGAATGTGGGGCTGTCCGAATCTGTGCCGTCTTCCAGCGCCTCGCATTTGAATGTGCCGCCGCTCTCGCAGTGAAGATACCGGCCGACATGCCGGAATCCCAAGGCTGGCGGCGGAAGGGCGGGGACAAGATCGCAGCCATAAACGAGTCTGTAGGTCCGCCCGCCGATCCGTTCATTGTAGGCCGCAGCGAATTCCTTGGTGCCGGGGCGCGGCATGCCGAAGGTGTAAACTGCATCCACCCTGCCGCCTGCTTTTAGGATCCGGTCCGCCGCAAGCACAGCGAGCGCGCCGCCGAGGCTATGCCCTGTCAGGAAAATTCTGGCCCCTTGCGCTTGGGGCTCTTGAAGCAAAGATTGCAGCTGCTGCCAGACGCAGCCAATGGCAAGCTCAAACCCCTTGGCAACCTGAGGGCCGCCAGTCCGTACGTCAAGCACGGTCATCCAATTCGCCAGCACAAGAGGATCGCCGCCCGCGAATGCAACGATGGCCGCTCCCCTCCCCTCCGCCATGACCGCGCGGGTGTGCGCAAGAGGCAGGAGCGTCTTGACCTCGCCTGCGATGACACCATTGCCGCCGGGAGCCATGCCCCACAGGCCCAGAATGTCTTGGATCTTTTCCGGCTCGTCCGTCTCATAGGCAAGCTGCGACATCCACATCATGGCCCGGCCGTCGCCAAGGCTGAAGCGCCCATCACCCTCAAAGCTCGCAAAACCATCACTTGCGTAAAGGTCTCTCGGAAGCTTGGTGAGAAAGCTCATGGCGTCTAAGACCCCCGCCTGCCAGACCATCGCATACCGCGGGCTGCAAGCCCTTCTCAAAGGCCTGCGCCAGCCCGCCAATGGCTCCCTGGCGCGTAACGCGTGGAAGCCTATTCCGGCACGGTCTCCCCCGACCCGCCAAACTCAGCTGGAAAATCCTTGAGTTTTGGCAGCCCGTCCCGCATCGGCAGCACGGTTTCCGCATAGTTGACATGCACCTGCGGTGCGAAGGACAGGCCCGGAATTGTGGCCGCGAAAACGTCGGTCAGCTTCAGCGAAGGATGATCCGTCATCAGATGGCCGCCGCAGAGGCTGCAAAACTTGCGGCAGCTCATCTGCGTCTTCTGGAAAGTAGCGATGTTCTCCGCGCCCTTCACAACTTCCACGGCCTCGGGCGGCCAGAGCGTGAAGGCATTGACCGGCCCGCCAGACCAGGAGCGGCAGTGGCAGTAGCCCATGGCCTTGGGCTCGCCTCTGACGCGGATCTCCACAGCGCCGCAAAAACATGCCCCCTCGTATGTGCCGCCCATGATTTCCTCCTGTGCTGCCGAAGCCGCCATCCGCTGCGCATTTCCGGCACGAAGGTCAACCGGTCAATGCCGCTGGCCAAACTTACAATTTTCAGAGGCAGGCATGAAAGCAGCCATGTAAGGTTCAACGCCTCAACCGGACGAAAATGTTTCACGTGAAAACATTCTGTGCGGCCAGAGCGCCAAAGCCCCGCCCGGCGCGGCAGGAACAGCCGCTCATGGCCCGCGCCGCTCACCTGCGTCGCGAAAGAGATTGACGATCGGATAGCGCCTGTCGCGCCCGAAATTTTTCTTCGTCACCTTCACGCCGGGGGCGGACTGGCGGCGCTTATATTCGGCAATATAAAGGAGCCTTTCGACCCTCCTCACAGTCTCGGGATCATAGCCCTCCGCGATGACATCAGAGACGCGCATCTCTTTCTCGACGAGACTTTCGAGAATTCCATCGAGCACCTCATAAGGCGGCAGAGAGTCCTGGTCCTTCTGGTTCTCGCGCAGCTCGGCCGAAGGCGCCTTTGTCAAGATGCTTTTGGAGATCACCTCGCCGTCAGGGCCGAGCGCGTCTTTCGGCTTCCAGCGGTTGCGCAAGGCGGCAAGGCGGTAGACCTGCATCTTGTAAATATCTTTGATGGGATTGAAGCCGCCATTCATGTCGCCATAGATTGTGGCATAGCCGACCGACATCTCCGATTTGTTGCCCGTCGTCACAAGCATGGAGCCAAATTTGTTCGACACCGACATCAGAACGGTGCCGCGCACACGGCTT
Source organism: Methylocella sp. (assembly GCA_035687205.1). Taxonomy (GTDB): domain Bacteria; phylum Pseudomonadota; class Alphaproteobacteria; order Rhizobiales; family Beijerinckiaceae; genus Methylocapsa. The sequence continues at coordinate 19,000 of DASRYK010000023.1, forward strand.
TGTATGTTCTCCTCCGTGGTGCCGCGGCTCGTCCCCGCGAAGATAGGAGCAAGAATCTTCTCGAAACCTTCGACCGCGGGAGCAACCGGCAATATGTCATAGCGCACACCCAGGGCGTGCGCGCAGCGCTCGGCATCGGAAAGCGATTCACTCGATGTGAATCGGTAAGGCATCATGATGCAATGAACGCGCTCAGGGCCAAGCGCATCCGCGGAGATGGCCGCGCAGAGCGCCGAGTCGATTCCGCCCGAGAGGCCCATCACCACGCCCGGAAACCTGTTCTTGTTCACATAGTCGCGCAGGCCGAGCACGCAGGCCGCGTAATCGGCTTCATCGCCCTCCTCAACGGCACAGAATGGCCCCTCCGTGCAGACAAAGCCGCGAGCGCTGCGCTCCCAGACGGTCTTTGCGACCATTGGCGTGAAGGCCGGAAGCTGGAAGGCGCGGGAGAGATCGCCATTGAGCCCGAAAGATGCGCCATCGAAGACAAGCTCATCCTGCCCGCCGAGCTGGTTGAGATAGACGAGGGGCAGCTTGACTTCCCTCACCCGCGCGGAGGCGACCGAAAGCCGCTCGTCCGTCTTGCCGCGATGGTAAGGCGAGCCGTTGGGAACAAGGAGGATCTCCCCCCCGGTCTCAGCAATGCATTCGACGGGGTCTGGGCCCCAAATATCCTCGCAGATCGGAAGGCCGATGCGCACCCCTTTGAAGGAAACCGGCCCAGGCATCGGGCCGGCTGTGAAGACGCGCTTCTCGTCGAAAACCCCATAGTTCGGCAGATCCGCCTTGAAGCGCAGGGCTTCGATCCTGCCATTGGCAAGCAGCGCATAGGCATTATAGCAATGCCCATTCTCCTTCCAGGGGAGGCCCACAAGAACGGCGGGCCCGCCGTCCGCCGTGTCGGCTGCGATTTCCTCGCAAGCCGCGCGGCAGGCCTCGACAAAGGCAGGCTTCAGAACAAGGTCCTCGGGCGGGTAGCCCGCGAGATAAAGCTCGGAGAACATCACAATGTCAGCGCCGAAGGCTCCAGCCTCAGCGCGCGCGGCGCGCAGCCGCGCGGCATTGCCCGTAATATCGCCAACCGTGCAATTGATCTGTGCGAGGCCGATGACGAGGCGGTTTACGGGCTCGCTGCTCATGAGCGGACTCGCCCGCCGTCAGCTTTCATTCCGCCGCAGCGGCGCGGCTGCGGCTGATCCGCTCGGACTTCAGAAGCTCGGCGACGAGAAAGGCAACCTCGATCGCCTGCTCGCAATTGAGCCTCGGGTCGCAATAGGTGTGGTAGCGGTCGCGGAGATCGGCCTCCGATATCGCCCGCGCGCCGCCGATGCATTCGGTGACATTCTTGCCCGTCATTTCGAGATGCACGCCTCCAGCATAAGTCCCCTCCGCGCGGTGGACCTCAAAGAAAGTGCGGATCTCGCTCATGATCTTGTCGAAGGGGCGTGTCTTATAGCCGCTTGCCGCCTTGACCGTGTTGCCATGCATGGGATCACAGGACCAAACCACACACCGCCCTTCTCTCTGGACGGCGCGGATCAATCGCGGCAAATGATCTCCCGCCTTGTCGGCGCCGAAGCGGCAGATCAAGGTGAGCCTGCCTCCCTCATTTGCCGGATTGAGAATGTCGATGAGCTTTAAAAGCTCGTCGGGGGAAAGCGCCGGGCCGCATTTGATGCCGAGCGGGTTCTTGACGCCGCGCGCATATTCGACATGGGCATAGCCCGGCTGACGCGTGCGGTCGCCGATCCAGATCATATGTCCCGAGGTCGCATAGTAGTCGCCCGTCGTCGAATCGATGCGGGTTAGCGCTTCCTCATAGCCGAGGAGCAGCGCTTCATGCGAGGTGTAGAAATCGGTCTGGCGCAGCTCCTGATGCGCCTCGGGGTCGAGCCCGATCGCGCGCATGAAGCCGAGCGTCTCGGTGATGCGGCTGGCGAGCTCCTGATAACGGGCCGACTGAGGGCTGTCCTTGACAAAGCTGAGCATCCAGCCATGGGCGTTCTCGAGATTGGCATAGCCGCCCGTCGCGAAGGCGCGCAACAAGTTCAAAGTCGCTGCCGACTGCCGGTACGCCATCAGCTGGCGCGCGGGGTCTGGCTCGCGGCTCTTCGCATCGAAGGCGATGTCGTTGATGATGTCGCCGCGGTAGCTTGGCAGCTCTACCCCGCCCGCTGACTCGGTCGGCAGGGAGCGCGGCTTGGCAAACTGGCCAGCAATCCGGCCAAGCTTGACGACGGGCAGAGCCGCGGCGAAGGTGGTGACCACCGCCATCTGCAGGAACACGCGGAAAAAATCGCGAATATTGTCCGCCGCATGCTCGGCAAAGCTTTCGGCACAATCCCCGCCTTGCAAGAGGAACGCCTCGCCGGCTGCAACCTTGGCCAGCATGCGCTTGAGCTTGCGCGCCTCGCCTGCAAAGACGAGCGGCGGAAAGCCCGAAAGCTGGCGCTCGACTTCGGCCAGAGCCGCCTCGTCGGGATAAGCCGGCACTTGCTCGATCGGCTTCGTTCTCCAGCTCGCAGGCGACCAGGGCTCCATAGTAAATCCTCTCACGTCTAAGGCGCGTAAGGCGCGCGCCCAAAACGGCACCTTCAACGGCGTTATACGGATGATTTCGAAAATGGAAAGCGGAAATGGCTGCGCAGCCCGGAGGTCTCACGAAAGCTCATTTTGCGCATGCAATCCTCAAGACCGCCCAGGACTCCTGATCCTTAAATATGACGCAGAGAAAGCCGTTTTCCGTTAATTGCCGCCAGCTGGAACCTGTGCCCATGCAGATTCGGGGGGTAAGGCACAAACGTCTCGCTCTTGATCACGATCTCGGCGCGCCCGCCTTTTGCAATGGGCGGCTGCACGTAATAGCTAAGGCGCGGAGCGGCCGCAGGCCAATTCTTCCCCGCGCCCGGCGCCGTAAAGCCGGAAGAGTCTGGCGCCTGCTCGACGGGCTCGGCGGCAACGGAGGGGCCATCGCCCCTTAATCCGCCTTTCCCGCTTCTTCCGCTTCTTCCTCTTTTGCCTCTTTTGCGCGAGAGAAGCGCCAGAGTAATAAATTATTAGAAACGGCTTAGAACCAATTTTCCAGAAAGAAAAGATCTAAGCTTGTGCTACATTATCCCGACCGGCCCGGCGTCCGGGCCTTCGGGACCTGCAACCTCCCGCTCAAACCTCGCCGTCCGGCTGCGCATCGTGACAAGCTCTTCCGCCGCTGTGGGATGGAGCGCCATAGTGGCATCGAAATCGGCTTTTCTTGCGCCCATCTTCACGGCAATGCCCAAGAGCTGTGCCATTTCGGCTGCATCCTCGCCCAGAATATGCACGCCAAGGACACGGTCCGTTTCGCCATCCACGACGATTTTCATCAGAGTTTTTTCCGCACGCCCCGAGAGCGCTGCTTTAAGGGGCCGGAAGGCGGCCTCATAGATATCGACACAGTCGAATGCCGCTCGCGCCTCTGCTTCGGTGAGGCCGACGCAGCCAAGCTCCGGCGTCGCGAAGACGGCGGTTGGAATATTGTCGTAAGCCACGGTCTCAGGCCTTCCCCCAAAAACCGTGTCGGCAAAAGCATGCCCTTCGCGAATGGCCACAGGTGTGAGCGCCACGCGGCTGGTGACATCTCCCACCGCATAAATCGACGGGACATTGGACTTCGAGCAGGCATCGACCTTGATGGCTCCGAGGCAGTCCATCTCGACGCCGGCATTCTCCAAGCCAAGGCCAGCGGTGTTGGGCCGCCGCCCGGTTGCGATCATCACCTGATCCGCCTCATACTGCGCTCCCTTGGTCAATGTCACCCGCAGACCGGATGACGTCTTTTCGATCTGCGTGGGCAGCATGCCGAAGTTGAGCCTGACCCCCGCATCCGCAAGCCCGTCGCGGATGCCCGCACGCATGTCCTCGTCAAATCCGCGCAGCACATTCTCGCCGCGCGCGGCAAGAGTCACCTGCGTGCCGAGGCGCGCGAAGACCGAGGCAAATTCAACAGCAATGTAGCCGCCGCCGACGATCAGCATGCGCTCAGGCAAGGCGGGAAGATCGAAGACTTCATTCGAGGTGATCGCAAACTCGCGGCCGGGAACATCGGGCTCAAGAACTGGCCGTGCGCCCGTCGCAACCAGAATGATTTTGGCGCTCACCCTGCGGCCGTCCGCAAGCAGGCGCACGCCGTGCGCATCCTCGATTTCCGCGCGGCTTTCGACAATTTCAACGCCCGCCTTAAGGAGATTGCTCCTGTAAATGGCCGAGAGGCGCGTGATCTCTTTCTCCTTTGCGGCAACAAGCGCGGGCCAGTCGAAGGAAGGCTTGGCGAGTTTCCAGCCAAATCCCGCCGCATCAGCGAAGTGATCCTTGTAGCGGCTGGCATAAACCATGAGCTTTTTCGGCACGCAGCCCCGGATCACGCATGTTCCCCCAATGCGGAATTCCTCCGCGATCATCACCTTAGCGCCATGGGCAGCAGCAACCCTTGCAGCGCGCACGCCGCCAGAGCCCGCCCCGATCACAAAGAGATCGACATCATAGCCCGCCATGTTCCACACTCCTGCTACGGCGCTTGCGGTCCTCCCCGCCCAGCGCAACGCAAGCCTGCAATGCCTTCTATCTGTGAATCAAAGTCCGCCCGCAAAAGCCAGATGCGCATGCTTTTGGCTCCTTCAGCCCGCTTCTCTGCAAGGGTCTCACACCAGCCGCTGGCGCGCGGCGCCGCAGGAGCTGCCAGCACCGCCCCTAGGGCCCGGAAACCGCAGGGAAACGCCCGCGCCAGTTTCGACATGGGCTCGCCATATTTGGTTCTTTATTTCATGAATGATGATGGCCTCAATGATTGACGATTCATGAATGAGCGGAACATCGCGCGCTCTCAGCGCCGCAAGGCGCAAAGAGCCGCATGCAGCTCAGAGTGAAGCCCGCCCCATGGCATTTTCACGCCTCGTTTCGTTGTTACGCACTCAACCATCAGCGAGATTTACATTGAGCCCGCCCTGCCGCCGTTCCCTTCGCCTTGCACGCGCCCGACGTCTTGCCGCTGCCGGCATCGCTGCGGCTGCCTTGGGGATCTTTCTTCCCACATCGACCGAGACGGCTGTTGCAAACGGCGACACCCGCACATTGAACCTTTATCATTCGCATACAGGCGAATCGATTCAGGCAACATTCCGGATCAATGGCGCCTACGATCCGGCGGTGCTGGAAAAGCTTAATTGGTTCTTGCGCGATTGGCGCAACAACGACCAGACCCGGATGGATCCTCGCCTTTTCGATGTGATCTGGGAAGTCTACCGCACGGCTGGGGCTAGCGAGCCCATTGTGATTGTGTCCGCCTACCGCTCGCCTGAAACCAATGCGATGTTGCGGCGCCGCTCGAAAGGCGTCGCTGAGCATTCGCAGCACATTCTGGGCCGCGCGATGGACACGACCATGCCCGGCATGCCGATGGAAAGGATCCGCGAGATTGGCATGCGACTCCAGCGCGGCGGGGTCGGATGGTATCCGGGAGCGAATTTCGTCCATCTCGACGTCGGCGGCGTGCGGTCCTGGCCGCGCATGAGCTATGACCAGCTCGCGCGTTTGTTCCCGGATGGGAAGACCGTTCATCTCGCAGCGGATGGCCGGGCGCTTCCCCGCTATGCAGAAGCGCGCGCCGAGCTCGCATCCCGTGGCAGCGTGGTTGCCGATATTCCGCAGGCTTCGCCAGTGGGCAATTTCTTTGCCTGGCTCTTTGGTAAACGGGACGAAGCGCAGCAGGCCGCGCCGGTTGAGGCGCCGCCCGCAGCAGAGCCGAGGCGCGGGCGGCGGGGCCGCGTCGAAGTCGCGTCGCTTCGGGGAGCGCGCACTGGCGCCACCGTCACCAATGCGGCAGGAGCCGCTGCGCCGCAAGAGCCCGGGGCCGCTGGTGCACTGCCCGCGCCTGCCCTCACCCAAGCGAATGCCGCACCCGCGGCTGCTTCCCCTGCACCGGAGCGGAGCTCAATTGCTGAGGCAGGCCCCGCTCCTGTGGTTGCTGAGGTGCAGGACCTGCGCAAGGATCAAAGAGCTGCGCGCCAGGCCGCCGCGCTTGCAGCGCCCTTGCCGCCGCCGCGCCCCGCGCTTGCGGCGAGCAGTCACCTTATTGCAGCCGCCGATGTTCCGCTGCCTCCAGCGCGCCCTGGAGCATCTGCGCGGCTCGCGTCCATCGCTGTAGCCAAGGCGCCCGCAGAATCAGGGCTGCCGCGAGAGTCTGGGGAAGGCGCCATTCCATCCGAGGCGCAGGGGGCAGCAAGCGTAAATTCTCCCGCAAATATGGCCGCCCTGCCCATGGTGATCACCGAAGGGCCAAAAGACAGGCAGGCCCAACCCCAGCTTAGCGTGCCAAAGCAAATTCTCGCCTTTGCCGCGGAGACGCCCGCTCAAGATCTGCGCAGACCCCTTGCGGGAGCGGCTGACAGGGCAGATCACGCAGGCGATACGGCCGCCGGGGGCTCCTTAGCGGTAAACGGGCCTGCCGCGGCTGCCCGCAGCAGCCACGGCCTCCAGACGCCGGCAGGCAATAGCTCTACAATCTTCCCCTCCCAGCCAAGCCCCGGAAAGAATGTTACGGGTCTGCGCCGCGCCGCGAGGATCATCCCTGACATGCTGTCGAACAGGCCGATGGCGGAATATGTCTCATCTTTCGGAGCAGCAGCGAGCGACCTCGATCCAGCCCATTTCGGGGGCGGTGCCGCAGTGAAACCTCTCGCGCTCGCGCAAGGCTTTGTGCGCATCACGGGCAGCAATCCCATGCACCGGAATTGACGCTCTTTGAGCGAAGGGCCGCGCCGCCCGCTAAAGCTGGCGGCGCGGGGCCGGAAGCGCTTGAGGGGATTCCCGGAATCTTCTCAGCGGCCTGCGCGGCTTAGAAAACGGAATACGAAGGTCAACAACGCAAAGATGCGCCAGCCTTCTGGCATGAGAGACGCAACTCGCGTCTCTTGCGGCCAGACAGCAGCTAATTGTCGAGAAAACTGCGGAGCTTGCGCGAGCGCGACGGGTGCTTGAGCTTACGCAGCGCCTTGGCCTCGATCTGGCGGATGCGCTCGCGGGTCACGGAGAACTGCTGGCCCACTTCCTCAAGCGTGTGGTCGGTGTTCATTCCGATGCCAAACCGCATCCGGAGCACGCGCTCCTCGCGCGGCGTTAATGACGCGAGCACGCGAGTCGTCGTTTCGCGCAAATTCGACTGGATCGCGGCATCGATGGGCAAGATTGCATTCTTGTCCTCGATGAAGTCGCCGAGATGAGAATCTTCCTCATCGCCGATCGGCGTTTCAAGCGAGACGGGCTCTTTGGCGATTTTCAAGACCTTGCGCACTTTTTCAAGCGGCATGGCGAGTTTCTCGGCAAGCTCCTCAGGAGTCGGCTCGCGCCCGATTTCATGGAGAATTTGCCGGGAGGTCCGCACAATCTTGTTGATCGTTTCGATCATATGGACGGGGATGCGGATCGTGCGCGCCTGATCGGCAATGGAGCGCGTGATCGCCTGCCTGATCCACCAAGTCGCATAGGTCGAGAATTTATAGCCGCGCCGGTACTCGAATTTGTCGACAGCCTTCATGAGCCCAATGTTGCCCTCCTGGATCAGATCCAGGAACTGAAGGCCGCGATTGGTGTATTTCTTGGCAATGGAAATCACCAGGCGGAGATTAGCCTCCACCATTTCCTTCTTGGCTTGGCGCGCCTCCCTTTCGCCCTTTTGCACAAGGTGAACGATCCGGCGGAACTCTTGGATCTCAAGGCCGGTTTCGGTCGCAAGCCCATGAATCTCAGACAGCAGCTCTTTGATCTGCTCCTTCTTCGAAGCCACGAAGTCCTTCCAGCCCCGGCCGCCAAGCTTGGAGACACGCAGCAGCCATTTCGGATCAAGCTCGGAGTTCTGATAATTCTTGAGAAAATCCTCGCGCGAGACGCCCGACCCTTCTGCAAGCCGCATGAGCTTCGTCTCAAATCCAATCAGGCGCTTGTTGATGTCGTAAAGCTGGTCAACAAGCGCTTCGATTCGGTTGGGGTTGAGCGAAAGCGATTTGACGTCCCGGACAATCTCCTTCTTGAGGGTCTTGTATTTGCGCTCTTGCGAGGGGGTGAGCGTCTCGTTCTTGAGCTTGTTGACGACGTTCTGGTCCTGAAGCCGGCGCAGCTTCTTATAGGCGCTTGCAATCCGGTCGAATGTTTCGAGCACCTTTGGCTTGAGCTCGGATTCCATCGCCGAGAGTGACACGGAATTCTCAAGGTCGTCCTCATCGTCGAAGGATTCCCCTGGAACCGGCGGGTCAAGCTCGCCTTCTTCTTCGCTGGCAGGGCGCAGCCTCGCCGGCGGATCAATCGGCGCAATTGCGGGCGCCTGCTGCGCGCCAAGCGCGTCAGCGACCTGCGCGGTCATGTCAATCTTGGGAGCGTTCTTCCCGTCCGGCCCCGCATAAGTCGCCTCGAGATCGATGATGTCGCGCAGCAAGACCTTGCTGTCGTTCAACTCGTCCCGCCAGATGATGATCGCCTGGAAAGTCAGCGGGCTCTCGCAAAGCCCG
>DASRYK010000024.1:0-10996 GCA_035687205.1 Methylocella sp.
TTGACCGGAGACTGTTAGCAGAAGTGGCGGCGCCCTGGTGAGGTGAAGCGGATAGACCATGCCCTCGTTGAAGGATCTGCGCAACCGGATTGCCTCCGTCAAAGCGACACAAAAAATCACCAAGGCCATGCAGATGGTTGCTGCTGCAAAGCTTCGCCGGGCGCAGATGGCAGCGGAATCCGCAAGACCTTATGCGGAGCGGATGGAGCGGGTTGTCGCCAATCTTGCCGCTTCGATGAAAACGGCCGGCCATGTTCCGGCGCTGCTCGGCGGCGGAGGGCGCGATTCAATACATCTTCTCATCGTTTGCACAGCCGAGCGGGGTCTTTGCGGCGCTTTCAACTCTTCGATTGCAAGGCTTGCACGCGACACTGCGGTCTCGCTCATGGGCCAAGGCAAGACCGTCAAGTTTCTCTGCGTTGGCAAGAAGGGTTATGACATTTTGCGCCGGCAGTTCGGCCGGCAGATCATCGAAGTGATCGAGCTGCGCTCCGTCCGCAACATTGGTTTTAGCGATGCCGACGCGATTGGGCGCAAGATCGTGGCGCTGCATGAGGCCTTTGAATTTGACGTCTGCACGCTGTTTTATGCGCGTTTCAGATCCGTGATCTCGCAAGTTCCCACGGCGCAGCAGCTCATTCCCCTCCCCTTGCCTGCGGGCAGCGAGGAGGAGGGCAATGGAGCATCCTATGAATACGAGCCGGACGAGGAGGAGATTCTCGCTGCCCTGCTCCCGCGCAATATTTCAACGCAGATCCTGCGGGCTCTTCTGGAGAATGCGGCCTCCGAGCAAGGCGCGCGCATGAGCGCGATGGACAATGCCTCCCGCAATGCGGGCGAGATGATCCGCAAACAGACCCTGCAATACAACCGCTCCCGCCAAGCGATGATCACCAAAGAGCTCATCGAGATCATCTCGGGCGCCGAAGCGCTTTAATCAATCAACCGATCGCGAGGACAAGACACATGGCCGACGCAGCGCCCAATTTGCCAACGGGCCACATCACGCAGGTCATCGGCGCTGTCGTCGATGTGAAATTCGACGGGCATCTGCCGGAAATTCTCAACGCGCTTGAGACCGATAATCGCGGCAACCGTCTTGTCCTCGAAGTTGCGCAGCACCTTGGCGAAAACGCCGTCCGCTGCATCGCAATGGACGTCTCGGAAGGTTTGGTCCGCGGCCAGCCCGTCGTCGATACTGGCGGCCCCATCTCTGTTCCGGTCGGCGAAGAGTGCCTTGGACGTATTATCAACGTCATCGGCGAGCCCGTAGACGAGGCAGGGCCCATTGGCGCGCAAAAGCGCCGCGCGATCCACCAGCCAGCGCCCAGCTATGCCGAGCAATCGACCGAGGCGCAAATTCTGGTCACCGGTATCAAAGTTGTGGATCTTCTTGCGCCCTATGCGAAAGGCGGAAAGATCGGCCTATTCGGCGGCGCAGGGGTCGGCAAGACCGTCTTGATCATGGAGCTCATCAACAACATCGCCAAAGCGCACGGCGGCTATTCAGTGTTTGCGGGAGTCGGCGAGCGGACTCGCGAAGGCAACGATCTCTATCATGAGATGATCGAGTCCAAGGTCAATGTCGATCCGCGCGAGCATGGCGGCTCGGCCAAAGGCTCGAAATGCGCTTTGGTCTATGGCCAGATGAACGAGCCTCCTGGCGCGCGTGCGAGGGTCGGCTTGACGGGCCTTACGGTGGCCGAGGAGTTCCGCGACCAGGGCCAGGACGTGCTCTTGTTCATCGACAACATCTTCCGTTTCACTCAGGCGGGCTCTGAGGTCTCGGCGCTTCTTGGCCGCATTCCGTCCGCTGTCGGCTACCAGCCAACTCTTGCAACCGATATGGGTGCGCTGCAAGAGCGGATTACAACCACGACTAAGGGGTCGATCACCTCCGTCCAGGCGATCTATGTTCCTGCTGACGATTTGACCGATCCGGCCCCGGCGACATCCTTCGCCCATCTCGACGCGACCACTGTTTTGTCGCGTGCGATCGCCGAGAAAGGCATTTACCCAGCGGTCGATCCGCTCGATTCGACCTCACGCATGCTCTCGCCGCAGATAGTGGGCGAGGAGCATTATTCTGTCGCGCGCCAAGTTCAGCAAATCTTGCAGCGCTATAAAGCTTTGCAGGATATCATTGCCATCCTCGGCATGGACGAGCTTTCGGAAGAAGACAAGCTGACGGTGGCCCGCGCACGCAAGATCGAACGCTTCCTGTCGCAGCCTTTCCATGTCGCCGAGGTCTTCACCGGCTCGCCGGGGAAGCTCGTGCCGCTCGCCGACACGATCAAAGGCTTCAAAGGGCTGGCGGAGGGGAATTACGACCATTTGCCCGAAGCCGCCTTCTATATGGTTGGAACGATTGAGGAAGCTGTCGAAAAGGCGCAAAGGCTTGCGGCTGAGGCGGCCTGAAGGCGCGGGCCTGCTGCTTTATCTGCAAGTCTGAAAATCATAACCTGGGTTGAGCGATGGCGGTCTTTCATTTCGAACTCATCTCTCCTGAGAGGCTCGTCTTTTCCGGCGAGGTCGAAGCCGTGATCGTCCCGGGCACCGAGGGGGAATTCACAGTTCTTAAAGACCATGCGCCCCTCATCTCGACCTTGAAGCCAGGGATCGTGGTGATCGACGAAAGCCCCGCTAAGAAGTCACGCCTCTTTGTGCCCGGCGGCTTCGCGGAGGTTGCACCATCAGGCCTTACCATTCTCGCTGACCAAGCAATTGATATGAGCGATCTCGACGCGGCGGCGCTCGACGCCGAGGCAGAAAAAGCCGAGGCCGAGGCTGCAGAGGCAAAGTCCGAAGAAGCCCGCCGGACTGCAGCCGAAAAATGCGCTCAGCTGCGCGAGCTGAAGTCCGCCTTGAAAATGTGAGTGACAAGGAGAATTTTCGCGAGCGCGCCTCAGCCGCAAGGGAGTGGAACGGCCGCCCAGAGATAGCCTGCCATGGCCATGCGGCCCGGAAAATTTCTTTGTGCGGCCACGCCTCATCTTTTTCTTTTTGTGAGGAGGCGTTTTATGATTTCCCGGCGTTCACAACGTAGACGGCATCATCCGGGCAGCATCAGCCATCCAGTCCTGACCGCTATGATGCGTGCCTTGATTCTTGCCGCGCTTGCCTCCGCCATGATCCCGGGCTCATCTTCGCTGGCCCGCGCGGATTTCCGCCTTTGCAACAATTCGAGCAGCCGGGTTAGTGTTGCGCTTGCCTACACGGACGGCGAAACCTGGATCAGCGAGGGCTGGTGGAATTTAAAGCCCAGCGCTTGCGAAATCTTAGTGCGCGGCCCGCTCGCGGCTGAATATTATTATGTCTATGCGATGGATGAGCACGGCGGCGAATGGAAAGGCAAGGCCTTTATGTGCACCAGGGACCGCGAGTTCCGCATCATCGGGCGCGAAGATTGCTTTGTGCGCGGTTTTGACAGGACCGGATTTTTTGAGGTCGATACAGGTAAAGAAGCGAGAAACTGGACGGTTCAATTGACAGATTCGACAGAAAATCAGTCAGAGCCAAGCGGCAGCCCTTCGAGCCCCTAGAATTTGATGTGTTGAGGTTGAAATGCGGCGGCTGCGCCGGTGCAAGATCATTGCGACGCTCGGGCCAGCCTCTGCGACTCCGGCGATGGTGGCCGCGCTGTTTCATGCGGGGGCCGATCTTTTCCGCATCAACATGAGCCACGCCTCGCACGAAGATCTGCGCACGCAGGCTGCAATGATCAATGCGCTGCGCGAAGAAACCGGGCGTCCGGTCGGAATTCTGATTGATCTTCAGGGCCCTAAGCTTCGTATCGGCACATTCAGAGAGCGTGTGGTCACGCTCGTCCAAGGCGAAAAATTTGTGCTCGATTCCGATCCGGCGCCTGGGACCAAAAAACGGGTGTGGCTGCCGCATCCTGAGGTTCTCCGCTCGCTAAAGCCGGGGCATACGGTTTTGATCGATGACGGGAGGGTCAAGCTTCATGTCGCCGAGGCTGATTCTGAGCGCGCCATTGCGGTCATCGATGTCGGCGGGGAGATTTCGGACCGGAAGGGCGTATGCCTTCCCGACACCGAGATTCCGGTTTCATCGATCACTGGCAAGGACCGTGCGGACATTGAGGCTGGGCTCGAGGCAGGGATCGACTGGGTTGCAATCTCATTCGTGCAGCGGCCGGAGGATGTGGCCGAGGTCAAGAAGCTCGCCGCTGGCCGCGCACTGGTCATGTCGAAGATCGAAAAGCCTCTCGCAATCTCGCGGCTCGAGGAAATCGTTGAGATCTCCGACGCCTTGATGGTGGCGCGCGGCGATCTCGGCGTCGAGATGCCGCTTGAGAAAGTCCCCGGGCTGCAGAAGCGGATCAACCGCACGGCTCGCAGGCTTGGCAAGCCTGTCGTAGTTGCAACTCAGATGCTTGAATCCATGGTCGCGGCACCGGTGCCAACACGCGCTGAGGTGTCGGATGTCGCAACCGCCGTCTTTGAAGGTGCCGATGCAGTCATGCTCTCTGCTGAGAGCGCCGCTGGCGCCTATCCGCTGGAAGCCGTCGTGATGATGGACAAGATCGCTATCGAGGTCGAGCGTGATGTTCATTACCGCAATATCATCAACGCGCAGCGCGCCGCGCCCGAAGCCACCAATGCCGATGCTATCGCCATTGCGGTCGCAGCGCGCTATTTCGCCGAAACGCTCGACCTCAAAGCAATTGTTGCCTGGACTTCGTCAGGAGCCACAGCATTCCGGATCGCGAGAGAGAGGCCGCAGGCGCCAATCCTTGCCCTCACGCCAAGCCGCGAGACCGCCAACCGGCTTACCCTCGTTTGGGGCGTGCATGCCGTCGTCACCAAAGACGCCTACGACATTGACGATATGACAATGCGGGCCTGCAAATTTGCCAAGCGCGAAGGATTTGCAGAAAAAGGCGAGCGCATCATCATCGTCGCAGGGATGCCTTTCGGCACGCCAGGCGCGACCAATATGGTCCGGATCGCCGTGATCGGAGGCGAAACCTCCATAACTCCCGCCTTGCCCATGGATTCTTGAAGGTGTCGTCCTTCTCGCTGCTTGCGGGCTCTGCATATCCATGGCCGCAGCGGCTGCAGCTCAGTTATTACTAAGCACCAGGCGTTGCCCCTTACATGGGAGCAAATCAGCGGCGCGACGCACCGAGCTCCCTCGGCGTTCGCGAACCGAACGCCGAGAGGTTGCCGAATCCGTCCCAAGGTCCGGCATGCATGCGCATCTCAAGTTCTAGCCTGCTCTTGCGAAATGCCGCTCGCGGAACGGTCGAGAAACTTTAAAAAGTGACCGTATGTCAACCAGTCATCATCAAAATCCGGCCTCCCAGAGCAAGTTAAGAGCTGGAACCTTGACGGCGTCATTCGAAGGTCTTTTCATCCTTGATAACATTGGCGCGCCGTATCGTTTTTTAACTTCTAAGTGATAGAATACCTATCCAGCCATAGCCTGATTACAGATACCGGAAAACGTGGCCGCAAGGAGCGTATGCAGTATTGAATCATGAGCAGCATTATCAGGGGATAGTTCATCAATGGCGGGAAAATATTTTGGAACCGATGGCATCCGGGGCATTGCCAATTCAGCGATCACACCCGAACTTGCCTTGAAGGTCGCACAGGCGACAGGCATCCTCTTTCGCCGCGGCGAATACCGCAACAGGGCAGTAATCGGCAAGGATACGCGGCTTTCCGGCTATATGATCGAGACCGCGCTTGTCGCGGGCTTCACCTCGGTGGGGATCGATGTGCTGCTGCTGGGCCCGGTGCCGACACCTGCCGTGGCGATGCTCACGCCATCGATGCGCGCGGATGTCGGCGTCATGATCTCCGCCTCGCACAACCTCTACGAAGACAATGGGATCAAGCTCTTCGGCCCGGACGGCTATAAGCTTTCAGATGAGGACGAAGCCAAGATCGAAGCGCTGGTTGATCAGCCGGGCGCGCTGAAATTATCAAAGCCCGCCGATCTTGGGCGCGCGATGCGGGTCGAAGGCGACCGTGCCCGCTATATAGAATGCGCCAAGCGCACCCTCTTGCGGAGCCTGTCGCTTGATGGGCTGCGCATCGTCGTTGATTGCGCCAATGGCGCCGCCTACAAGGTCGCTCCCGAGGCTTTGTGGGAGCTCGGCGCGGATGTTGTGCCAATTGGTGTTTCTCCGGACGGATTCAACATCAACCGCGATATCGGCTCGACTGCGCCTGAGGCTCTAATCAAGAAGGTCCGGGAGGTGCGTGCCGATATCGGCATCGCACTCGATGGCGACGCGGACCGGGTCTTGATCGTCGACGAAACAGGAAAAGTCGTCGATGGCGATCAGCTGCTCGCCGCCATCGCCCAGAGCTGGCAGGAGGAAGGCCGCCTCTCAAAGCCCAGCGTGGTTGCAACACTGATGTCGAATATTGGGCTTGAGCGCTATCTCCAGGGCCTCGGCCTATCGCTCGCGCGCACCGCCGTCGGCGACCGTTACGTGCTCGAGCATATGCGCGCCGAAGGCATCAATCTCGGCGGTGAACCCTCAGGCCATATCATCCTGTCCGATTATTGCACTACTGGGGACGGCCTTGTCGCGGCCCTGCAGCTCTTGGCGATCATCAAGCAGCGGAACAAGCCTGCAAGCCAAGTCTGCCGGTGCTTCGAGCCAGCGCCGCAGGTCTTGCGGAATGTGCGCCTGCCCCGAGGCCGTCCGCTCGCGGACGCAAATGTCACGCGGGCCATCGAGGATGGGCGCGCGAAGCTCGGCGAGAGCGGCCGCCTCATCGTCCGCCCCTCAGGGACCGAGCCCGTCATCCGCGTCATGGGCGAAGGCGACAATATCGATCTTGTCGAAAGAGTGGTCGAGGATATCTGCGCGGCCCTCTCGCAAGCAGCATAACAAGCTCCTTAAATCCACTCCCGGAAAAGGAGCTTCTCGGCAAGGATTTTCATGCCGCCATGCAAAGCGGTAAACCAGCCCGCAGGCGCCAAGCAATTTGAGAAAGGCAGTCCGCAGTACGAGCGATGTCCGCCTCCTTATGGAATCTTACAGGAGAGTCACCGTATCACCGCTTGGATTTTGTGCGGGGCGGCGGGTCGAACATCGCACGGCAAGCAGGGCTCAGCTTGGCCTTCTGGCGCGCCATGCAATTTGCAACGCGGGCTTCGTCCGGAATTTCGTCTGGGCAAAGGCGGTAGGCATCGTCTTGACACGCGAGCTCCTGCTGCGCTCGCAGATCTGATTGGCTATGTGCCGGAGCTGTCATAAGCAGCGCAAAGGCAGCAAATGTGAACGCAGATTTTATGAGCATGACAGTCGGCCTTGTTTTCGAGTGGTTCTAACAAGATGTACGCAGCGCAAACCAGCGCTGCCCCCGCCTTCGTTAATGAATTCCAGAGCACAATTAAAATTCTTTTTTTAGAAAATTTGCTTGCAGAGCCCTGCCTGGCTAACATTCTGCTCGCGGAAGCGTCCGCAGACGGTCATACCCTAGCCGGATCAGGCTGGTGGTTGTTTCTTTCAAGGGCGTTCTGATTAGGCCCCCAGATAAGAGCAAAGCCGCTGGCTGTGCTGGCTGAGAAACTCAATCAGCAAGGTCACGCGGCCGGGAAACCCCAGCATCCGGAACATTCATCGGAGATTAGAAATGAAGTTATCCGCGCGCAACGTCCTTGATGGAACGGTCAAGAGCATTCACAAAGGCGCAACCACAGCCCATGTCGAACTCGAACTTAAAGGGGGGGAGACCGTTATTGCTTCCATTACCAATGAGGCCGCTGACGAGCTCGGGCTCAAGATCGGCATGCAAGCGTCCGCCGTTATTAAATCTTCTGATGTCATGATCGCGGTGAAATGAGGCAGCTGGCCAAGCGGCTATGCTCCGTGTGATCAAGCCTTCGGCGGCGTATGGCCAATCTTGAGCGATTCTTCCGCATTGCTTTGAAGGACATGTTGAATCTTACCGGTCAACGCGGCAAGGATCCAAGGCAGCCGCACTTCGATTCGCAGAGCGTCATTTAAAACCTGGATCGTTCCAGTGACAGTCTGCCCGAAAACGGCGATGCGCAGATCCGCCGTGTCGCCGTTCCAAATGCATTCGCTATGGCCGAGCTTATCGATATAGTCCCTGCGCAGCATATCCATGCGCCCGGCAATCCGCTTCTTTGCCTCCTCTGCGCCAAGGCGGTGCGGTATTGTGATGACGATTGAATTTGACATGACCGGACTCCCTTCCCGCCGATGTAGGTAAGTCTGCTTCCCCTGCCCTGCCAGACCGCGCCCCCCTTCCGAGTAAGCGCAACGGTCTTGGCGCCAGCGGCCCCCGGTCCAGCGGCGCTATTGCGGAGGATGCGCCTGCGGCTTTGCTTTTGCCGGAGGGCGCGGCCTGGAGCCTTGCGGGGAAGAATGAGGGCGTGCTGACGGTCCAGGGCCTGGAAAAGCCTGCCGCGGCGGCGGGCGGAATGGCTGTTGCAGGGGCTGCGGCCTCGCTAGGAAGCCGGGATGTGCGGCCGGGGCTGCGGGCTTCGGGCTCAAGGGAGCCATCTGACCGCCAGCAGCCGGCCCTGTATCCGCTAGCGATCTCACGGCTGGCCGACGCCCAGATCGCGGTTTACCGGGGATAACCGGACTAGGCTTGGTTCCCTTAGAGCCACTTTGAGGCCAACTCATCATGGATCCGCCAGGCGGTGCAGCGCCTAGCTCATGTGGGTAAGCACCATGCCTCACCCGTGCTGTGGAAGAAGGCTTGCCCGCCGCCGTTCCTGGCTCAGCGGAGGTAGCCTCAGCTCCGCCTTGCACTGCATGTCCGCGCCGCGAAGGCTTGCCTGGAGGGGCTCCCGGCCCTGAATCCACACCCGGCTGACCGCGGCCAAGCTTGACTCCTTTGGCGGAGGGCGCGCCGGCCTTACCTCCTTGAGGCGTTTCCGGCTCTGCCAGCGCAGTGCCCGGCAAGTCGTGGCCGGGCGGCACACGTTTGGGCAATGGCTGGCCAGGCTTGCCGGGAGCCGGAGCCCCTGCTGCATCCGGTGCGGACATCCGGGGGAGGTCACGGCCCGGCTCCCTCCTGGGGATATTCAGCATGCCGGGGGGCGCTGCGCCAGAAGGCTCTCCACGGCCGCTTCCCGGCCGGGGGGCGTCCGGGCCGCCGGTCAGCGCTGCCTTGCGGGCGATCGAAGGAGGAAGTGCAACATGGGCGGCGGACAGCTGGGCCGCCCCGGCTCCTGCCCCCCCAACGATTGCCGCAGGCCCAGGCTGCCGGCGCGGCGCGCCTGCGGGATCCCGCGCGCCTTTAGCTCCGCCATTGATGTTTTTGATGAATGCCGTGTTGTGAATATTGGCAAAGATGACGTTATTCGGCGGGGGTGCCACATAGCGCGGCGGCCTGATCCAGACAGGAACCGGGACGAAGACCGGTGCTGGAAGCACGTAAAGCGCAGGGGGAGGCGGCGGGGGCGGAATTATGAGATAGGCTGGAGGCGGAGCCAGGAATGGAATTGGCGGCGGAGGCGCAAAGGCGAATAGGGGATCGCTGAGAACCAGCACGGGGCGGCTGATATAGACGGTCTCGGCTGGCGGCGGAGGTGGAATATCATAAACGATGGGGGTGAAAGCAGGCGGCGGCTCCGGGGGAGCAGCAAGCGTTGCCAAGCGTCTGCGGGCCTCCCCAGCATGGGGCCCGCGGGGATAGCGTTTAAGATATGACCAGCAGGCTGCAGGCGTGCCGGCCTCCAAGGTCCGGCGCCAAGTGATTGATTCGCGCCGGGCGGCTAGCAAAGCGCGGATGCGCGGCGCCATGGGGTCCGAAGGATAAGCGGCGAGAAATTCTTCATAGCCTTGCACGGTGTCGCGCTCGAGAGCCGCGGCATAGGCACCCTGCGGCCCGAGGCCGCCGATGGGCTGCGACGCGATCGCGGCAGCTTGGCTCGTGGCGAAGGCGGGCGGCGGGGCGTCCGCAGCTCTCTCGAAAAAGACGAAAGAAGCCTCGATCCGGGAGACATGCCAGGGGATCTCAGCCCCCTGCGTCACCTCGCTGACCCTGAGGCGAACGCCGTCAAAGAGCCCTGACGGGCTCAGCCCGCCCTCACGGATCATCTCGGCCAAGGCGCGCGCATAAGCACCATAGCTGTCGCCTCCGGCACTGGCAGGCGCAACCGTGCCGGGAGCGGCATTGAAAGCGATAAGCATGTTTGGCTCGGCATCGGCGAGCGCTAAGCCGCTGGCTAAGGGCTGGCCCGATTTGGCAAATGGATTTGTCCGTGCCGCATCAAGAACGACGAAGCTTGCCTTGAGCGGCAGCCCAGCGAGGCGCGTCGTATAGTCCGATAGCCGCAAAGCCTCAACAGGCACGTCTGCCGCAGCCGTGACCTTTGCATCGACCGGCACAAAGTAATTCTCGCCGCCGAACTGAACGCCGTACCCTGCGAGATACACAAAGGCCACGGTATCGGGCCCGCCCTCCTGAGCCTTGTCGAGAAAATCCCGGAATGCCGCGCGCAGGGACGCGCCGTCAAGATCGCGCGCGCCGGAGACATCAAAGCCGGCAACTTGCAGCGTCTGAGCCACGAGCCCCGCGTCGTTTGCTGCTGTGGGATGCGGACCGGCTTCATAGGCCGCATTGCCGACGACGAAAGCGATGCGTTTTTCTGTCTCTGCCCGCGCAGGCAAAATCAGCGTGCCAGCGAGGATCAGAATGAATACGAGAAGCTTCGAGGCGCTTTGCACGGGGCCTTCCTGACTTTGAAGCCGTTGATCCCGGATCAACGCTAGAGAGCGCGGGCTGAATAAGGGTTGAATGACGCGCAGCACAAAAGACAGGCCCGAAAAGGCGGCTAGATGAAGGCAGATGCCTCTGGCGAGCCTTTGCCGTGGCCGCAGCTTAGCCCGGCAGCGCTTATAAGCGTGAGCGCCACAGCACGCGCTTCACCCGCCGCGCCTCTGGAGCTTTGCAACAGGAACGGCGGGCGCTCCCCTATGTCTTTTCGTCTTTTCTGCTAAAGGTCCTGCGAATGCCGCACCGCGTAC
>DASRYK010000025.1:0-11060 GCA_035687205.1 Methylocella sp.
GGTAGCGCTCATAGCGGCGGACAGCCGATGTGTCGACCTTGTTGACGACGACGCCAAGAAGGCGCTCGTAGAGTTCTGGCGCAGCAGACAGCGCATGCCTCACGACGTCGATCTTCGTCGATCCCCATTGAACGACAAAAATGTAGGAATCAATGAAGGCTGTCGAGGCGCGCGCGTCCACCACTGGAATGAGCGGGGGAAGATCAACGATGATATAGTCGTAAGCTTCGTGCAGCTTCGCGAGCAAATTCTTCATCGCATCGGATGCGAGGATCTCATTTGTATGCGGCATGCTTGAGCGTCTCCCCGAAGGAAGGAACCGCAGGCCGCTTCGCGAATCAACGAGAAGCGCTTCGTCGATGGATTGCCAGCCGGCGAGCACGTCGATCAGCCCCGGCCCTTCGTAGCCGAGAAGGGCAGAGAGAGTCGGATTGCGCAGGTCTGCATCGATGAGAACGGCGCGGCTTCCTCCGTGCGCGATCAGCTGAGCGTAATTGGCGGAGACCGTCGATTTGCCTTCGGCGGGCAGAGTAGAAATAATCCCTTGGACTTTCTTGGTCTTCAAGATTGATCCAAGATCGCTTGCGACTTTGACGGTGCGCAAAGCCTCGCTGAAGTGGGAAAATGGCTGGTCCAGCACAATTTCGAGCATGGGCTGCTTTCTCAGCCCCAATGGCTGGCCGGGAGGAACGGGGTCATTACTGTCTCCGGCGCCGCTTGTATTATCTGTTTTAACGAGCGGCAGCATCGCAAGGCAATCGGTTTGCAGCTCTTCTTGAATCTGCTCGCTCGAGCGGAATACGCGGTCGAGCATTTCCCGCAGCGCGGCAATCCCAAAGCTCAAGGCGAGTCCTCCGGCGCCAGCAAGAAGCAGGACGAGTGAGGTCTTAGGATAGGTTTTTGTTATAGGCGCGTCGGCAAATCCAACAAGACGGGCCTCGGTGATGGGAAAGGACTGCTGCTGAATCGTTTCCATATAGTGCTGCAGGAAATTATCGTGGAGCGTCCGGGACGTCTGAGCCTTGCTCTCGAGCTCCTGCAACTGGATTTGCGCTTGATTGGTAATTAGTGATTGCGACGTCGCAGCGTCTAAGTTTTTGCGAAGGCTCTGCTCGCGCGCAAGCGCGATTTCGTATTCATTCTTGTAGCTTTGCGCGATCTTTTGCATCTCATCCTTGATGGCATGTTCGATCTCGCGCATCTGCGTGCGCAAGGCATGCACCGAAAGATGAGAATCCCCGTATTTCTGCGCATAGATTCCAACACGGGCCGCAAGGTCAAGGTACTGGCTTCTCAGTCTGACGATGACGGCATCGTTCAGAGCATCTGTGATGGAAGCATCAGGCACGTCCTGCTTGATGACATCTTGAATCTGGTCATAGCGTGCTTTTGCCTGGGCAGTCGCCGCTTGCGCGAGGATGAACTGGCTATTGATCTCAGAGAGCTGCTGCTCGTTCATCAGCTTGCCCGGCGTGTCGATGGGGGATTTGCCGCTGGACGTATCGACATAAGTGATGTTGTTTTTCTGCCGGAAGGCTACGATCGCCTGCTGCTGCGCGGAAAGCTCGGTGCGAAGATCTTTCAGGCGCTCCTGCAGCCAGACATTCGCCCGCCTTGTCTCCTCATATTTGGCTTGAAGTGCATCGTCGATGTATGCTTCGGCGATCTCATTGGCGATGCGTGCGGCTTTCTTCGGGTCCTCCGATTGCACGTCAATCTCCATGACGTAGCTCTGACCGACCCGCGTCACATTCCGCTTGCCTTCGAAAGCCGCCTGGACGCTGCGCAGCTTCTGCGCCTTTGCTTCCTCCTCGGACAAGGGTTTGGCCGGACCGCGGAAGAGGCCCAAGATCCGTTCTTTCAGACTGCCGAAAAATCCTGGAGGGCGTCCCGCGAATTCGGGATCATCAGTCAAATTGAGGCGCTTAATCACCGCACGGCTGACATTCTGAGATTTCATTAGCTCGATCTGGGTCTGGACCATGCCAGCGTCGATATTGACAGCCCCCCGCGCGGCTTCCTGGGGATCGAGCATTTGCGCCTTGCGGGCATCAATCACCATATAGGCTGTTGCGACATAAGTCGGCACTGCCGTTGCTAGGTAGAGAATGGCGAGCGCCATCGTGAGGACCATAAAGACGATCACAGTTGGCAGCTGGTGCCTGAGGACCCGCACATAGAAATTGCTGGGGGCGGCAGCTAGCGGGCCGCCGGCCGCAGAACTTGTGTCATCCGCAATGAAACGCTGATTAAGTTTCAACATACTATTCGTGCCGCTTCCTGAATTCCGCAATCATTTGTTGAGCCGGAATAAACCAGCAGCCAGAACGATACTTCGAGCCCCGGCCCCGCCTCTGGCAGACCGGCCCTTAGGCATTCTAACCCGTCTTTAGATGCCAGCGAAGGCCTATCGCGATGGGGTTCCGTGTTGACGCTTGGATCCCATCCTGGAGTTTCCCCTCTTGTGACTGTTGGTTTAGTAAATTTGCCGTGCTGAAAATTTGATTTTATGCTGAGTTATGCATGCATGCCCGGGAATCAAGCCAGCTCAGAACCTGTTTCAGGCAGCAATACTCAACTCAGTTCATGCCTGTGCAAAGATCCGCTGGCACAATTTTGATCACACATATATGAATTGATTTCAGTCTTCCAGTCTCGTCTGGGCTCGCCATGAAGCCATTAAGCGGCCCTTTGGGCTGCTCGCCCTCAAGGCAATGTGCCGGAAACAAAATAAGCCGGTAACTCCCGGGGGTGGGGACAGAGTCCATCGCGAAAGCCCACGCTTGCGGTCTGGACCCTGGGCCGTTATGAGCAAAGGCAGCGCTTTGCCCTGGAGGCGGATCCCGCAAACGCCTGAGGGAGGGGGAGCTTCCTTGGCAACCGCCCTGCCGGCGGCTAGAGGCCCGGAGCCTGGGAGCCGAAACCTGCAGCGCGCGGAGTTTGACATGTTGAAACGATCGACTCTTGCTTCCCCGCTGGCCGTCGCCACTGCGCCTTGGGGGCTTTTTCTCGCAGCCTTGGCGTTGGGAGGCTGCAGCCAGCCGCACCGCCCGGCACCGCAGGCAGCGGCTGCTCCCAGTGCCCCCGCCCTTCCGGCGTGGCCCGCCTTGCCGGAGGGAGCAGCATGCACGGGGGAGCTCAACCGCTATCAAGCCGTGCTCGATGCCGATGTCGGAACTGGCAATCTCGCCCGTTCCGTTTACGAGAAGATCGAGGCGGACATGAGCCGTGCTGCCGAGGCGTGCGCCGCCGGGAAAGACAGCGAAGCACGGGCAATCATCCGGTCAACAAAGCTTAAGCATGGATACCGCGCCTATCTCTAAGGAGCTGCCAAGCTTTCGTTAATGCCAGGGGAAAGCGCTTGGCTTTGGCTCCTCTGCTCAAAAGCAGGCGGTGATGTTGCGGCTGCGCAGCCCGGTTGTTAGTAGAACCGCCCCGCGCAGCAGTTCGAGTTTCCGGCTATGGCTTCACCCAGGCGCATTGCGGCCGTTCACGAGGAAAGCTGGCATGGCGCCCATTTCCTCATTGTGGAGGCGCGCTATTACGAGCATATTTCCAATCTTCTGCTTGAGGGCGCCAGGCGTGCCCTGACCGGCGCCGGGGCAACGTTCGATGTGGTCAGCGTGCCTGGAGCGCTCGAAATTCCGCTTGCGATGGCCATCGCGGCCGGCCAGGCCGAGAATTCGGGGCGCCCCTACCATGGCGCGGTTGCGCTCGGGTGCGTCATTCGTGGCGAGACCTTTCATTTCGAGATTGTCGCCCGGGAGAGCGCGCGGGCGTTGATGGAGCTTGCTCTATCGACCAGGCTCGCTCTTGGAAACGGTATTCTAACGGTCGAAAACGAGACCCAGGCCCTTGCCCGCGCCGATCCTGCGCAGGGCGACAAGGGGGGGGATGCCGCCCGTGCTGCGCTTTCGCTGCACAGGCTCAAATGCGAAACCGGGGCTGCGTGATGGCGGGCGCCGAACGCCGCTCTGCTGCCCGTCTCAATGCCGTCCAGGCCCTTTACGAGATGGAATTGACCGGGAAAGGCCTGAAGGAGACCAAGGCGGAATTCGAGACCCACTGGATTGGCCATGAGATTGAGGGCGTCCAATACAAGGATGCTGAGCTTGCTTTCTTCAACGATATTCTTTCGGGCGTCGTGGCCGGTCAGGGGCCGATTGACAGACTCATCGATAAAACCTTGGCGGCGGGCTGGCCGCTCGCGCGGATCGATTCAGTGATGCGCGCGATCTTGCGCGCCGGGGCCTATGAGTTGAAAAACCGCAAAGACATACCGGCCCGCGTCTCGATTAAGGAATATGTCGATATTGCGGCAGCCTTTTTCGGCCCGGAGGAAGCAGGAATGGTCAATGCCGTGCTCGATGCCGTGGCGCGCCAGTGCCGGGCTGCCGAATTCGAGCCGCGGGGTTGAACGCAGAAAGGCGTATCATGCGCAGGCCGTCTGAGGACGAGCTGATCGCAGCCTATTTTGCGCCGCTTGCGGGGCCTGGCGCTTTTGGCTTGCGCGACGATGCTGCGCTGCTTGCCCGAGCCCCAGGCCAGGACTTCGTGGTGACGAAGGATATGTTGATCGGCGGGGTGCATTTTTTCCCCAGCGACCCCCCAGGCGCGGTCGCGCGCAAGGCCTTGCGCGTCAATCTCTCCGATCTTGCCGCTAAGGGCGCCGCGCCTTGCGGTTTTCTTCTGGGACTAGGCCTGCCCGGCGATTGGACGGTTGCCTGGCTGGCGGATTTCGCAGAGGGGCTCGGCGCCGATGCCGGAGAATACAAATGCCCGCTCCTTGGCGGCGATACGGTGCGCAGCCCCGGCCCGCTTATTTTATCGGTCACCGCTTTCGGCACCGTTCCCCCCAGCGGAATGATTGCCCGCGGAACTGCCGCGGCGGGCGACCGGATTTATGTCACTGGGACGATAGGGGATGCCGCCTTAGGCCTTCAACTGCGAAGGGCGCCAGAGAGCGAAGCCGGATGGATGCGCAGTCTGCCGCCTGAGGATGCAGCCTTTCTTGCAGAACGCTATCTTCTCCCTCAGCCCCGTCTCGGGCTGCGGGAGGCCCTGCGCGCGCATGCCCATGCCGCGATGGATATTTCAGATGGTCTCGCGGGCGATCTTGCCAAAATGCTGAGCCTTGCTGGATTGACGGCCGAGGTCGCGGCTGCAAGCGTGCCGCTGTCCATGGCAGCGCAGAAGGTTTTAAGGGGGGCGCCGGAGCTTGCCGGAATGTTATTGACCCACGGTGATGACTACGAAATCTTATGCGCAGTGCCGCCGTCCCGCTGCCAGGCTTTCGAAGCGGCGGCCGCCGCTGCCGGGATCCCGGTGCGGCCCGTTGCCACAGCCCTCCAAGGAAGCGCGCCGCCCGTGTTCAGGGGCCTTGATGGGCGAAAGCTTGTCCTCGGCCGCCTGGCTTTTCAACATTTTTGATTTCTAAGGCCGGGGAGACCAGGGCAATGCGTCATTGCGCGGTGCAACAGATTCGGCTAGGTCAGGGCCAAGCCGCGCATGCGCCCCGCCGGCCGTCAATCGAAATCCAAGGTAGCTGCCTATGAATGCAATTTGGTGGGTGATTTTCGCCGGGCTCCTATCCGTGGTCTATGGTGTGGTGACCTCGTCAAGGCTCCTTGCCGCCAGCGCGGGAACGCCGCGCATGCAAGAAATTGCTGGAGCGGTTGCCGAAGGCGCCCAGGCTTATTTAAAGCGCCAATACACGACCATCGCCGGCGTCGGGCTCGTAATCTTTGCTGCTTTTGGCGTTTTCGTTTCCTGGACGATCGCGGCGGGCTTTCTCATCGGCGCGGTGCTGTCGGGCGCTGCGGGATTCATTGGCATGAATGTGTCGGTCCGCGCCAACGTCCGCACCGCTCAGGCGGCCACACAGTCGCTCGCCTCGGGGCTTGACCTTTCTTTCAAGGCAGGGGCGGTCACCGGCCTTCTGGTCGCCGGTCTCGCTCTGCTCGGGGTCGCCGTCTATTTTTATATCCTCACCGGGCCCCTTGGCCATGCGCCGAACAGCAGGGAGACCATTGATGCGCTCGTCGCGCTCGGGTTCGGCGCTTCCTTAATTTCTATCTTTGCCCGTCTCGGCGGCGGCATTTTCACAAAGGGCGCCGATGTCGGAGCGGATCTTGTCGGCAAGGTGGAGGCCGGAATCCCCGAAGACGATCCCCGCAACCCTGCGACGATTGCCGACAACGTCGGCGATAACGTCGGCGATTGTGCCGGAATGGCGGCCGATCTTTTCGAGACTTACGCCGTTACCGTTGTTGCGACCATGGTGCTGGCGGCTATCTTCTTCACAGGCCAGCAAGTCCTCGAGGGGGCTATGATCTATCCGCTTGCGATCTGCGCAGCCTGTATCGTGACATCCATCGCGGGAACGTTTTTCGTCAAGCTTGGCTCCAGCAATTCGATCATGGGGGCGCTTTACAAAGGGCTGATCGCTGCCGGGGTTCTCTCAATTGCAGGCCTTGCTGCAGCTACCTCTCTCACGGTCGGCTGGGGAACGGTTGGAACGGCTAATGGAGTGCCGGTTGGAGGCTTTCAGCTCTTCCTTTGCGGGGTCATCGGTCTTGCTGTGACGGGGCTCATCGTTCTTATCACCGAATATTACACGGGCACCGGGAAGCGCCCCGTGTTGTCGATTGCCCAGGCCTCCGTCACGGGGCATGGCACCAATGTTATTCAGGGTCTCGCCGTTTCACTCGAATCAACAGCGCTCCCGGCCCTCGTCATTATCGGCGGCATCATCTTCACAAGCCAGCTCGCCGGTCTCTTCGGCACGGCGATCGCGGTCACCACAATGCTAGGGCTTGCGGGCATGATCGTTGCGCTTGACGCCTTTGGGCCGGTGACCGACAATGCAGGCGGCATCGCCGAGATGGCCGGGCTCCCCAAAGAGGTCCGGCGCGTGACCGATGCGCTAGACGCCGTCGGCAATACGACGAAGGCGGTGACCAAGGGCTATGCGATTGGCTCAGCGGGCCTTGGCGCGCTGGTGCTGTTTAATGCTTACAGCCACGATCTCGAGTATTTTGCCTCGAACCCGGACATCTCGCCCTATTTCAAAGGCATGGGGCCTGTTTCCTTTGATATATCAAATCCATATGTCGTCGCGGGCCTCATCTTCGGGGGGCTGATTCCCTATCTCTTTGGCGGCATAGCGATGACGGCGGTCGGCCGTGCAGCGGGCTCGGTCGTTCTCGAGGTGCGGCGGCAGTTCCGGGAGAAACCCGGGATCATGCAAGGCGCGGAGCGGCCGGATTACGGCCGCGCCGTTGATATGCTCACCAAGGCCGCGATCAAGGAGATGATCGTGCCCTCCTTGCTGCCCGTGCTTGCGCCGCTCGTTGTTTATTTCGGCACGCTCCTTATTTCAGGGTCGAAGGCCTCGGCCTTCGCGGCTTTGGGCGCCTCTTTGCTTGGCGTTATCGTCAATGGGCTCTTCGTGGCTGTCTCCATGACCTCGGGCGGGGGGGCTTGGGACAATGCCAAGAAAACCTTTGAGGATGGCTTCGTCGACAAGGACGGCGTGAGCCATTTCAAGGGCAGCGAGGCGCATAAAGCCTCGGTCACGGGGGACACTGTTGGCGATCCTTACAAGGACACCGCTGGCCCCGCCGTCAATCCGGCGATCAAGATCACCAATATTGTTGCGCTTTTGCTTCTTGCGATTCTCGCGCATTGAGGCCGCGCGGGGTTTGCCCCGCGCGCTTAGAATCGCAGGAGGTTGATGAACATGCCTTTGAGGAAGGTCGATTCGGCGCCGGCCGTTGGAGTGGTTCTGCTCACGAAATCGATGAGCTTCCCGTCCTCCATGCCGTAATTCGCGACGCGTGCGACCTTCTTGTCCTTGGTGAAGTAGACCGCAAAAACCCTCTGATCGGTCACCTTGGGCTGCATGAACTGCACGCTCCGGTTGGTGACCTGGGTCACGTAATACCAGGCATCGCCGCCGACGGTGGAGGTTGTCGTTGGCGTTCCGAGAAGGACGAGAATATGCTCCGCCGAGTCGCCAGGCCTGACTTGCTCGGCTGCTTTCGGGTCGAGCTGGTAGCCGTGAATCACTTGACCATCGTAGCCGAGACAGCCTGCGGCGCTCAGGGCAAGGGCCGCAACGAGGGCCAGCTTCACATAGCGGACCGCTGGCTGGGCGCCGCATCGCCTTGCCAGGTGATTCTGGTTCTTCGCCTCCGGCATGCTCGCATGGAGAAAACCGTGCTTGTCTTTGCTTGTCGCAACCATTGCAACCATCACCTTTGGATGTCCGGCGCCAGCTTTCACGGTCCGTGGCAAGCTTGCCGGAATGGCTGGCATTCAGCGAGCCGGGGGCATTGCAGCGGCTTAGCATGATTCTCCGCCTCTTCCAGCGCTCACCAAACCGGGAATTGATTGACCGCCTTTCCGGCGAGATCGTGGCAGCGGCACGCCAGCCTGCCCTTTTTGCTGGATACGGCATCGAGGATAGTGTCGAGGGGCGTTTCGAGGCACTGGCCTTGCATGCATTTCTCATCCTCTCCAGACTCAAGCAAATGCCCCCGCCGGCCCCGGCGATTGCGCAAGATCTGACCGATGCCTTCTTCCGCGGCTTCGATGCCGCCATGCGGGAGAATGGGGTTGGCGACTTGAGCGTGCCTAAGCATATGAAAACACTTGCGGCGGCCTTTTGCGGCCGCGTTGCCGCCTATGAGCGCGCTTTGCAAAATGGAGCCGCGAGCTTGGCGGCCGCTCTTTCGAGGAATGTCTATGCGGGCCGCGGACAGCCGGATGAGGCCGCCCGCCTTGCCCGCTATGTTGTGACGGCCCGCTCGGCCCTGGCCGAGGCCACGCTCAGCTCCTTGATCTCGGGCAAGCCTCCCTTCCCGGACCTTTCCTCCATCCTTTGAAAGGCTGGCTGCTGGCGGGGGCAATGCATTGCAGTCTGTAAGCAGAAGCCGCAAGATGCTTTTGCTGGGCTTGAAGGCGGCCAGGGAAACCCTCATATTGCGATAAGGGGGGTGGATATGCCCAAGACCCTTTTTCATCCAGAGCCCATCACTTCACACACGAAATCCCGTGACGGGAGTTTTTCCCGTTTTATCAATGTCGAATCGGTGCCCGAGGAGGGCCTTGACATTGCCGTCTGCGCTTCCGGGGAAGAGCGCGCCGCGCTGGCAGTTGAGTGTGGGCTGGAAGGTATCGCTTCCTTTGAAGCGAATTTCCGCGTCACAAAGCTAAGCAGCGCCCGCTTTAGGGTGAGCGGATCGGTTGCCGCTCGCGTTATGCAAACCTGTGTGATCACGCTCGAGCCCTTTCCGGCTGACGTCACAGCTGAAATCAACGTCGAGTTCGTCACGCCAGGGCAGGGCGATGCGGGGACTTGCGGCTTTGCCGGAATGGGCGAGGATGACCCTCCTGATCCGGTTGTGGATGGCCAAATCGATATTGGCGCTCTGGCGGCTGAATTTCTGGTTTTGAATCTTGACCTTTATCCCCGGAAGCCCGGCGCTGTTTTTGAATGGATCGATACCGGGGCGGAGGTGACAGATTCGCCTTTCGCAATTTTGCGGCAGCGGCAATAGCGGAATATCCTTCGCGTGGCGCTTCAGACGCCCGGGCCGCAAGATTCGGTTCGCTCAGGCGGTGGACCCGCTGAGCGGCGGGATGCGCTAAGCGCAAAAGCATGGCGCGCCGTGTTGCGGCACATAAGCGTTGCTGAGGCGCAGCCCTCA
Source organism: Methylocella sp. (assembly GCA_035687205.1). Taxonomy (GTDB): domain Bacteria; phylum Pseudomonadota; class Alphaproteobacteria; order Rhizobiales; family Beijerinckiaceae; genus Methylocapsa. The sequence goes on from DASRYK010000025.1 coordinate 9,714, forward strand.
GGATCTCCGCGTTATAGGTGTCCGCAACAGTGAAGCCGGCGCTGGAGGGTATGATCGCGGCGGGAAAGGTTTCAGGAACCGCAAAGAAAAATCTGTCGCCATCGGCGCGGTAGCTGCTCCATTTCCTATCTGACCCGAAGCCGGCGGCGGAGGACTTAATTTCGACGATGCAGATGGCCGGATCTATCGCAAGGGCCACAATGCCGGCGCGCCGCCCGGAGTGGAGCGGCAATCCGGTCACTGTCGAGAAGCCCAGGCGCTGAAGAAGCCTCCGAGTGCCGCGCGCCATCAAAAGATCAGCCTTCCAGAAGAGCGGGGCAGCTCTTTCTTGGAGGGTTTGCGGTCCGGGCGAGGCAGCGGCGTGAGTCCCTGCTGGGGAAGGGTTGGCCGCAGGAAATCAGCCGGATTTTTTGGGGGCTGGAGATTGCCGGGAAAAGGCGGCGCCATATGTCTTGCCAAGGAGAGCAGAAATGACCGCCCTATTGGCTCTGTGGCTTTGCGGTCTGGGTGTTGTTGGCATCTATTGCAGCATGCCGCCTGCCAGTATGCGTCAGAACCTTTATGGGATGGCGCTTTGGCTTTTATCGAGCGGTGTGCTTGCGGTGTCAGCCACAATCATCGCTGTAAGCCTCATCTTGCCGCCCGGCATTCATCCGCGGTGGTGAGAAACCTACGAGAGGGGATGCGATTTTCCCCTTTTGCGGCGTGTTCGAGAACAGCAGCCGCTTCTACGGGACACGTGCTATCACTAGCGCGAGAGGGGAGTGCTTAACTGCCGTTGCACAGGGAACGGGCTCATGCGGCCCAAGCTGCGAAATTTAAGAGCCGCGGCGCAAGGGCAAGCTCGGGCGCGCCCTTTAAGCCGCGCACTCTTCCGCTGCAGCACAAACCCCGCCGCTCAAATCCCCAGAGAGCGGGGGCTTCCCAAAATGCGCTAAGCCGGTGGCGAAAGGTCAGTCTCCTCCCCTGAGCGCAGATTAACCTGCGCGTTCAGGGGGCTGGGCGAAGCATCAGCGCCGCAACGCCGCCTGCAAGGGCAAGGCCGGTCTGCGCCTGAACCGACAGGGGCTGCAGGGAAATGGTCCGGTCCGATCCGCCGACGAGGACATTCGCGCCGACGCCCGCACCGACTGTTGCCGATGCGTCAACGCCTGCATATTCGCCAGCAAGCGCTCCAGGGCCTGGATCAGACGTCGGGGCGAAAACAGTCCAGCTCAAAACTCCTTTGTCGGTGACGCCAATATCAAGGCCGAATTTGCGAATCGTCCCCATATAACGCTCCTTGTGGCCGCGCACAGAGGTGAAAACACAGCTCATTTCCTTGCTCGATGTGATGATGAGCCCCAG
>DASRYK010000026.1:0-16774 GCA_035687205.1 Methylocella sp.
CGCCAAGATCGCTGAGACGCTTCAGCCGCTCATCGATATCGAAAAATCCCGGCTGACCGCGCATCCCGCATCATCCCCCTGTCCTAACGAAGGCATTAAATCAAAATCTCGCTGAAATGGCGAGGTTTCTAGAACCGTCCATCTTGCGATCGGCATCTACCAGGGTGCAGGCCCGACGCTCGCTCATCCCCAGCACCTTTCGCAGGTGAGCGACGGCATCACGCTTGGCGCCGGACCCTGCCATTTTTTGTCAGAAGCTCCTTAAGCGCCGCATGGTCGATCATCGACTCCGCCAACAGCTTCTTCAGCTTGCGGTTCTCGTCCTCCAGCGGCCGCAGCCGCTTGGCATCCGATATGTCCATGCCGCCGTACTTGGCCTTCCAGTTGTACAGCGTCGCTTCCGAGACGCCGTGCCTGCGAGCCAGATCGGCGGTCTTCGCGCCAGCCTCATGCTCACGCTGCACCGCGATGATCTGCTCCTCGGTGAACCGCTTCTCCGCTTCATCGTCCGTCCCTCTTCGTCGGGCCGGACTCTTACTCCGCGTGGGGGAAATACTCAGTGGCAGGTCACGGGCCGTCAGGCCATTCATCGACTTCATCCGCGGTATTAAGAGACCGCTCCGGCCTTCAGCTCATCGGTTTCTGCCCGCGTCAAACGGAACACCCCGCGGCCCCCCGCCAGCGTCTGATATTTTGTGCCCACTCTGTCACTTAAAAAGTTGAACCAATCCTGAGGCGTCAAACTCGGCGGACGCTCGCTGATTTCCACAACCGTCCCATTCGGCGCAAAACGAGCGTGAATTATGACCGGGGCGGAGCCAGGCGCCACCACTTCACCGGATTCCATTGTCAAAACCCTCCACAGCTTTTACAGTCCTGAGGAGAAACTTAATAACTCGACTTTAATATTTTCGGTGCCCAGGATCTTCGCCTGGCAAGCCAAGCGGGATTTGGAGCCGACGCCAACAATCGTATCGAGTTTCTCGTTCTCCTCCCGTCCAACCTTCGATAAACCCTTGCGGCCTTCGTGAACGAAAAGATGACACGTGCCACATGAGGCATTGCCATCGCATTTGTGGCCCAAGTCTTCCTCTGCAGCCAGTATAGCCGCAAGAAGTGTCATTCCTTCCGCTGCCTCAATCGTCTTTCCCGACGGCAAAATCGTGATCAGCGGCATCAATTATCCTCCTGTTCCGGGAAATATCCTGCACTCATTTGCGCTGGACTTCGAAGCGCTCACAAATAAATTGCTGAACCGGCCCCAACATTGATCGACGCATCTTTCATCGTCTCAACGATGAAGGCGATCTGGTCCTCGCTCAGATGCGTGTGAAAAGGCAGCGCGATTGCCCGGTCTGCAACCTTCTCCGTGACAAGGAAGTTTCCGCGGCGGTATCCCATTTCGAAGTAATGACGCTGCAAATGAAGGGGGCTGCTGTATGCCGCCGCCTCGATTTGCTCGACACGCAAATCCTCGATTATCGCATCGCGGCTTGATCGCGAGAATCGTGTTCCTAAGTGCAAAACGTAAAGCAGCCAGTTAACTTCCGTCACGTCAGGAGCCACAAACGGATCTTTTATCCCTTCAAAGGATTGCACATGTTTGTAATAGAGATGCTCCGTTAGCCTGCGCCGTTCGAGAATCTCATCAAGGCGGTTCAGCTGGGCCAGACCGAGTGCAGCGGAGAGATCGCTCATTCCTGCTTGATAAGGCGCTGTCCCTGAAACAACGACCGACGTCCGCTCATTTAGACGGTGCAACCGATGCCGCCGCAATGCGACCGCCACATCTATATCATCTGTGACTACCATCCCCCCTTCTCCACATGTGAGAGGAGAAGGCTGCGAAAAATCGAAAATAGCCGTGTCACCGAATGTGCCTACAAGGGCGTTTTGATATTTCGATCCGATTGCCTCGGTTGAGTCCTCGATAAGGATTAAACCATGCGCTTTCGCCAGGGCTCGCAAGGAAGGCCATGAAGCTGGGTGACCGTTATTGTTGCATGCGAGGATAGCTCGCGTTTTTGGCCCAATAAGCGCTTCGGCTTTTTCAGGCACCAAAGTGCCTGCCCAATAATCAATGTCTGCGAATACCGGGCGAGCCCCGGAGAGACTAACGGCGTGCGCGGATTCCTTGAATGCGTGGGGGGAGGCAATCACCTCATCGCCAGCGCCAATGCCGTAAGAAGCGAGCGCGATCAAAAGACCGATTGTCCCACTTGGAACCGCTACTGCATATTTGCGGCCAAGATATTCTGCAAAGGCTGCCTCGAACGCTTCAGCGACAGGGCCGTTTGAAAGTCTTGGTGAGCGAAGAACGCGGTCAACTGCCTCAAGCTCCGCCTCCGTGATATCCGGGTCCGACAACGGAATAACCGAAACGTCAGGATCCTGTCTCTTAATACAGGTTTCAAGCCAATCATGCGCAGGCGCTGGCCCGGCCATCAACCAGCCCTCCGGCGTGCTAGTATAATCCCTGTGGCACGTGCCGGATCAGGCGTGACATAGGCGCAATGTCCGGTACTGTCCAAGAGATGGATATCGAGATGCTCATACGCGCGAAAAGGCGTTTCTATAACGTCAGATGCGTCACACCGTGTCCAGGTCAGATGCGGGAACCGCTGCCTCCATTCGGCCAAAGGCTTCACCGCAGCATCAGGCTCCAGAAGCAATGATTCGATCTGCGCCAAATCTTCTTCACTTAAAGCCATGCTGTCACTCTGCCAGCTCGGTATCTCATCTCGAGAAGCAAATTCACTGCCAGAACTCTCTTGCGGGATCGGACTTCAGCAACTCCAGCGCATCGGGCAGCCGTTCATGCCGGCTATGGAGCTCCCAAATCCCGCAGCTGTGGTTCTTACGGTAAAGACGCCACGCTGCGCCCTCCAGGTTGTATTGGAGAAGCGCAACATCGATGATCCCCCCTTCTGGGTCTATATTTCGCGAGCAGCATGGGCTTTCGATGTGATAGCCGCACTCGGCCGTTCGCAGCTTTGGCACGACGTAGCGATAGAGTTTGCGCTCCTTCAAAGCGCGCTCGATTCGCCGCCGGTCAAGATCATTCGGATACAACGCACATCGAAGGGCAATGTCGGATTTAAACGCATCTGACATAATGGGGGTTCCACATCAAGCACGGGGAAACAGTCCTCTTGCAGGACTGCACTCACCCTTCTGGATCAATCTCCTCTTCGAAACAACCAACAACGAGGCGTTCACCGAACTCAACAAGATAGATCGGCGTGTTAGACTCTGTATGTGTCCCGACTTGAACAATTTCGCCCCCATCGCCGCTCTTTACCAGGAGAGCATCCTTGGGCACATCAGGAAATGAACCGTCATTATGGAGATCTACGAGCGCACGCACGCGCTGGCCCCATTGATAGATTGGTATCCGCGGTTCGATCATGAGGCGGCTCCGGGAAGGGGCAAATCGTCTTCTTCGTCACGCGGTATCACAGGCTCGAGCTCCTTCCGCTTCATGCCAACACGATTACCGCTCTCGACAAATTCGACACCATAGATGTAAAATTGCTGAAGAAATGTGCCGATGCTGACTACGTAGCCGATTTCCCCTTTCTTTGCTAAAATCTCCCCAATTTCTTTTCCGGCATAAGTCCCGTCGTTCCGGATCACACGCTTAGCCTTAACCTTCTCGCCAAAAGTGAAGTAAGGCGGCTCGGTGATTTCGACCACATCGCTGTCCCGGACAATATTGCTCATACTGGCATACCCCTCCGGCGATTTTGCGCCTTTAGCAGCCGGGACTTGGCTATCTCACGCACAAGGCAATCCGGATCATCTGCGAGCTCTGTCACCACAGTTATGGAGCACCGGCTCGCCACTTCATACCGGATGCGCCAATCAGAATCATGGCGCAGCCGAGCCAAGAGCAGGGGTGTAAGACGCTGCGCAACTTCCAATCTCACGGCTGGATCACAATCATCTGCCATTTGAAGAAGCCATCCCTGTTGCACCCTTCCCGCCACGACCCGCCTCACCTCCGCTTCCTCATCGTGGATCATCCGGGATAAGAGCGCCGGAGCGATTCGCCGCGCAACGACAAGCCTAACATAATAGTCGGGATCTCCCATCATTGGAATGAGCTCTGAATCATCTAACAAGGAAATGATTCGAATTCTGACCTCGCGGTGGGGGTCGTTGCGCAGCTTCAATGCGTAGCGCTTGGGCAGCCGCCGTGCGGCATTCCATCGCACTGTCTCCTCAGGATCTTCAAGAAGAGGAGGAAGCAAAAAAACATTAGCGTGTTTCGCGGCGATGGCGCGAACTTCAAAATGGGGGTGCGTGACGTAATGATCCCCAAGATGCGGATTCCAATTGAAGAAGCGGTCAATCCGCCGGGCATAGCGGTCGTTGACGCAAGCATGCTTTAGGCGGCAGCGCCCTAAGGCGAGCAGCGGCTCGTGCATGCACGTTCTGCAATCGATCTCGTTACCTTGCCAGTCAACCGTTTCGTCAATGTCATCAGTCACTTTCTTGACCCATTCCTTCGATGACATCGAGCAGGACTTTTGCGCCGATCTTGTCTCCAGGATCAAGATCAAGAAGCTTCATAACCGCCTCACGCCCCTCTTCAACATTTCCGAGACGCAATTGAAGATAGGCATAGCTTTTGAGTGTAAACAGGAAAAAGCGCGGGGCAATTTCCTCGTAACGGCCGAATACAGCATCACTCGCCGACACGTTCCGCCAATCACTTGGCAGGTTGGTTTCTTTGGCTGCCATTTCGAGGCACCGACTCGCAATGTCGAGCGCCTCCTTCAATCGCCCTTTATAAAAATTGAACCGATAGATCCCAATCAAAACTGCGGCATGGCCTGGCGCCAGTGTTTCAGCCTGCTTAAGATGCTCTTCTGCAACATCGTCCGCGTGGTAAGAAAGGCCCGCCTGCCACAAATGCCACTCCGCTTTCTCTGGCAATCCCCAGCCCAGCAGAGCCTCTTCAAAAAGGGCATCTTCTCCTTTCAATGGCTGTGATTGCATTTGCGGAACCGCACAAGTTATAACGTTTCCCAGACTAAACGATTATTGGGATGGCTTTTCACTTTGGCTGCAGCAAGCTGCCTTGGGATCGCGGAAGACGAGCCCAGTCTGGGAGGCAGTGTCTGCAAAATCAATCGTCACGCCTTCAAGCAGAATACGGCTTTCCGCAGGCAAGAAGAGCTTCAACCCATTGCGCTCAATGATCGCATCTCCAGGTTCCGGAGCTGGAAGCACGCTTATTTCTGCGGAGAGCCCTGAGCATCCGCCCGGCGTCACAGCGAGTCTAAATCCGCTGCCCGGCCCGCCGTCTGCACGCAGCATAAGCCTAATAAATCTCTCTGCTGCCGGAGTGATGCTCAGGTCCATGAATATTCTCCCACTATTCTGCTGCTTGATACCGCGGATAGGATTCGTCGATCACGCAGGTATCATCCACAGGGCACACGGCCGCACATTGCGGCGTATCATAATGGCCAATGCATTCTGTGCACTTCTTTGGATCAATGACAAAGGTGCCGCCCTTTTCGGAGATCGCCAAGTTTGGGCATTCCGCTTCACAGGCCGAACAGCTTGTGCACTGCGAAGCTATGATCTTCAACGCCATAAGTCGCTCCTTCATCTCGATGACAGAGACCTGCGGCGCTTTGCCAATCAAACTGGGTGAGCCTTTCAGGCGTATTCTTCGAGGATCATCCCAGCACCGTCTTCCAGGCCTTGTGCAGCCGCATGCCCGGCCGGCGGCCGTATTGTCAGGCTGCCGAAATCAGCGCCCCCTGGCGGATCGCAGCGTCGCCGCGCTGAACATGTTCGATCTCGCCACTCTTTACTTTTTCGAGATATTCTTTGAACCAAGTGATCGCCGATTTCTCGATAAATTCATGGGCGAATTGATCCACAGGCTCGATTCCAGCTTTAATCAGATCGCTCTTCGGGCATCCCCCGATTTTGGCCACGAAAACCGCATGGCAGTCGTTGATTGCACGGATGATAGTCTCAAGGCTGTCTTCCTCGCCATATCCGCCCTGGCAATAAAGATCGACCCGCCGGTGGCCGACGAACTTTGCTCCCTTCGTGGAAAGCTCATAGACCTGAAACTCCTTGGCATGGCCAAAGTGCTCATTGATAAGGCCAGAACCTTTTGTGGCCACAGCGACGAGAAGCTTAATGCCGCTTATCTCACCGGCGAGTGACGACAGCTCCTCTTCCCGCGCTGCCACCTTGGCAAGACGCTCTTCCTCGACTTTCGCCTGATAGGCTTTGCGGGAATCGAGATCGTAATTGACCTCCATTGCCATGATCTTGTCCGTTGTGAACTCAGCGCTACGATCCTCCCCGAGCAGCCCAACCGCATCCGCACGGCACTGCCGGCAATGGCGCATCATGTTCATTTCCCCTTCACAAGCGTCTTGAAGGGCTTTGAGCTCCTGAGCAGTTGGGCCCCGCTGGCCACTTAGGCCAAATACTGTGCCATGTTCAGTCGAGGAAATGAGAGGCATAATGTTGTGCAGGAATGCACCCCGCGATTTGACCGCTTTATTAACTTCGACAAGATGCTTGTCGTTGATTCCAGGGATCATCACGGAATTGATCTTGCAGAGGATGCCCCGCTCGGTAAGCATCTCGAGCCCCTGCAACTGCCGGTCTGAAAGCAGTTTTGCCGCCTCCACGCCGGTATAACGTTTGTGCTTCCAAAAGACCCAGGGATAAATCTTTGCCCCGATTTCCGGATCAATCATATTGATGGTGATCGTGACATGGTCCACATTGAAGCCTGCAATGGTGTCAACATGGTCAGGCAGCGCAAGCCCGTTGGTCGAGAGACAAAGCTTGATATCCGGCGCCGTCTTTGCAATTAGCTCAAATGTTTTGAACGTTTTTTCGGGGTTGGCGAGAGGATCGCCAGGCCCTGCGATCCCGAGAACAGTCATTTGCGGGATAGTCGATGCCACCGCGAGCACCTTTCTTGCAGCTTGTTCTGGTGTTAGCTTTTCGCTCACCACGCCAGGCCGGGATTCATTAGCGCAGTCGTATTTCCGGTTGCAATAATTGCACTGAATGTTGCATGCTGGAGCGACAGCCACATGCATCCGGGCATAATGATGATGCGCTTCTTCGCTATAGCAGGGATGGTTCTTGACCTTTTCCCATATTTCAGCAGGAAGATCGCCTTGACCCGCTGCTGATCCGCAACTGGCCTTCCCGCTGCCGCCATGCGTGCCGCACCCTTTGTGCTCAGCCACCTTTTGCATCACCGCTTCGATATTCGCGGGGGGGGTGGGGAACCAATCCTTCGTGTTGTGCTGATGCGTGCATGTCCGTTCCTCGCTAGAGGCTGGCACACTTGGCCCGCCTTTCGGATTTGCTGTGATCGAGCAACTCGCGTGCCATCACGAGAGTCGGCGCAAGCCATTGAAAATTAATTAATTTCTTGTTGACATTCCCATCTGTCGCTTTGCGGACAGGAATGCCGGTGCACTCGGTATTGTTTGAAACACAACACCTAAGATTGGTGCGTGCGAATGAGCTCATCTGCTTTGCAGAAGGCTGCAGCGGGACGAGCTCATACGGCGGGTTGGAAATAGGAAACCTTAAGGACGCGCTTAGGAGGCTTCGAGTAATATCTCAACAGCGTGGGCAAGCGGAATCGCAAGCGGCGTCATACCCTGGTCCGCGATGAAGCGAAGCTCGTTTTTTGTAAGCTGGTCAGGCTCGGCTAGAACATAGTGAACCGCAGAAGACCGTTTCATGATTTGCCGCGCATAGTTCCGCAGGAGCTGATCATGAAATCGGCAGCCAAGAAACAAAAAACTGCGCCCGGTACGCCGCTGTTTCACTTCATCAGGAATAGGTGTCTGGATGTCGATTTCCGTTAGAACTTCGACATAATCGGCATCCGAGATCAAGAAATTCTGCGCTGGCGAAATGCCCCCATGAGGCTTATAGAGAACCGTTGTCCAGGTTTCCGCTGCGGCAAGGCCTGCCTCCCGGCCAGCAGCATCATAAAAGCGGTACCAGCGGTTCTCACCGATTCCGGCGCGCGTGATGCCTTGAATTTGTCCCCAATCGTTGCGCGAACTCAGCGCTGCCTGCATTGCGCCATCGTACCATGTGTCAACAATCATCGGCAAAGGCAGCGAGGCGAGATAGCGGTGAAATGCCGTAGGCTTGACCACTGGCGCAAATGCCTCTGCCATGAATGCCGATAGGGTTGAGCGGTGTTTCATGCTTTCTATATGCTGCGCTGACGCCCAGGCATTTCCTTTAGCGCGGCGCGGTAAGGCAACCTTCCGGGCAAAGAACTCTGCGAGATCTTCGGGGGTCAAAGGGATACGCGGTTCGGCAAGCGCGACCGCGCCTGGCCCTAGATACGGAATAATTGCTCCCCCGCGCAAAGGAGCGGCAAGAGATCTCAGCGCCGCCTCAGCGCCTGCTGGACTTAAGGTTTCCACAGGCGGAAGTGGTGCGTTCATCCTTTATCACTCCTCTCCGTCGCCCCACTTCCGCGCATTAACGGTCACGGGCAGTTTCGTGTCGGGCGCCATAGCGGGAAGGTCTAGCACCCAGCCGTTTGCGATCCGTATCCAGCCGCCCCAGAGTGTCTCATGCTCCGATTCAACAATGGGCTCTTCCAGATCCTTCTTTGGCACATAAATGGAAAGACCCGTTTCAGGGGAGCGGCGAATCATCACCTTCATAAAGCTGAGTCCCTCTAGTTGATAAAATCCAGGCATTGACCCCCCTGGCCGTGCAGCATCAGACAGCTGACACGCCGTCTCATTGCGAGCTTCAAACGGCCAGAGCCCAGCTCTCCTTTATGGTGCTCAGAAAAGCTGGAAAAGGTGCAACAAGAGGCTCTCCTTATTCACTCTGCAGCCGCTGGGCCACTGCGCAGGCCTCAATTGAGCCGCCGCGGAATTAATGGCAAGTCACCTTTTCCCCCGAGCTCAGAAAGCGCTAAGCAGGAACGCAAGTGTTTGGAACTGGGCAAACCTCACTGCATTTTGGCTTGTCGTGGTGACCTTCGCACTCCGTGCATTTTTTCGGATCAATTACGAATGCATCGCCCTTCATATATATCGCTGCGTTTGGGCATTCAAACTCACAGATGCTGCAGGCAGTGCATTGTGACGCGATGATCTTATAGGTCATGTCCGTCTTTCCTTATGAGCCCGGTATAATGCATGAGCTCGGTATAATGCTCGGACGCAAAGCCTATACACCCTCTGACCTGCGATCAAAGGCAGCCTTCGCTTTGCTTCTCATGCAAGAGCAGCAAGCCATGTGCCAGTGTGTTAATCACTTGATTCAACGCTTGTTCGAAGGCTTCCCCTTCTTTCGCCCCTAACAGCATCCACGATGTGTCAGATTCCCAACAAGGATCTTCCGATTCGCCCGGGGCGCAGCGGAAGATGCACCGCTTGGCATTCGGCCACTGAGGCCTATGCCTCCCGGCCAGCGCAGCTTGATGGCTTAGAAGCGCTTAATTGGAATATTATGCTTGCGCAGCGCATAACCGATTTGCCGCGGCGTGAGATTAAGCAGCCGTGCGGCTTTCGCCTGAACCCAGCCCGCTGTCTCCATGGCGTGAAGCAAACGGGTGAGCTCGGCCTGATCGTCGCCTTTAGCGATGCTGCCGTGCTCTGCGGAGCGGCAAGCGTCTGCAGGAGCATCAGCTTCCTCGCATGCCACAGGCGGCAGCGATTTTTCTGAGAGAGAAGCTGGAGGAACGCCGGAAGGCGCCGATTGCGGATTTGCCGCAGCTCCTGGAAATGGCTTTAGCGGTCCCGGCACAGCCAGGGGGCCCTTCCAAAGGGTCGAGGATAGGCACTCGTCATGCCGGCAAGCGAAGTCGTCAGCAACGATCTTTTGATCTTTCGCAAGCGTTGCCGTCCGCCGCACGCAATTCTCAAGCTCGCGCACATTGCCAGGAAAATAGCATCCCTCAAGAACGGCCCTCGCCGAATTTGTAAAGCCCATCTGCGTGCCGTGCTCTTCGTTAAAGCGGCGCAGAAATTCGCGCGCGAGCAGAAAAATGTCGCCTGGACGGTCCCGGAGGGCCGGAAGAATAATCGTCACGACATTGATCCGGTAATAAAGGTCGGCACGGAATTCGCCCCGTGCCACCGCCTCTTCCAAGTTCTTATTCGTTGCAGCAACCAGCCGCACATCAACCTTCAAAGTCCGCATTCCGCCAACGCGCTCGAACTCGCCTTCTTGAAGAACCCGGAGCAGCTTCGCCTGGAACGAAGGAGAGATTTCTCCGATTTCGTCAAGAAAGAGCGTGCCCCGGTCAGCGAGCTCAAATCGCCCTTTGCGCTGTGTCAGCGCGCCCGTGAAGGCGCCTTTCTCATGACCGAAAAGCTCCGACTCCAAAACGGATTCGGGAAGAGCTGCGCAATTCAGCTTGATAAAAGGGCCTTTCTTGCGCGGGGAAAGATCGTGGGTCGCACGGGCGAACAGCTCCTTCCCTGTTCCAGATTCTCCGCGCAGAAGCACAGTGGAATTCGTGCGTGCAACCATCTTTATTTTATCGAGGACGGCGTGAATAGCTTCGCTTTCGCCAATAATTCCACGCGCGCGCGAATCCCGGCCGCTCGCATGAGTTCCTGAAAGCTCCTTCGCGAGGCGGCTTTGTTCAGCCATCAAACGCTCGCGGTCGCGCGCAACGACATTGTGCAAACGCACAGTTTGGCCCACCAGGTTGGCGATCATCGCAAGGAAACGCACATCCTCGTCGAACCGGAAATAGGCGCGTCCATCCCAAACCCTGTCGATCGTCAGCGTGCCAATAACACGGTCCCTCTCCTTGATCGGCACGCCAATGAACGACACTTTCGAATCTGTCTTTCCTCTCTCAACGGGCGACCAGCCCAAGAACAAAAGATTTTTTGTGACATTTTCCACAACGACGGGCATTTTCGTTGTGACGATCTGACCGATGGCCCGCTCTGGAATCCGGTCAAAATATGTCTTTGCATTCTCTTCATTCCAGCCCGCGCCGACGACAATCTTCGGCGTGCCTGCTTCGTCGATGAGCGCGATAATCCCATGGCGCATCTCGAGAAAGCTCGAAAGCAGCTTCAGGACGTTCGATAAAGTCGTTTCAAGTCGCCCTGGGGTCGCCAGAATTTTAGAAATCTCGTAAACGCCATGCAGTGCGAGATCCGCGCGGTTCGACAACTCCGCCGCAGCGGCGGTTAAAGGCTTGGCCTCAGGCGCTGAAACGCCGCGTATATGATTCGTCATAAAGATCGCCCCGAAATTTTGTGACTAGGGCGCACCTCCCAAATCATTTGAAATCTTTGTGCGGCCATGGGCTTTGCCGCTTGCAGGGAGTGTTGCAAGGACGAGAGGCATGTGCAACAAATTTTTGCAATGAAAGCATATTTAACAGCATTTTCTGCTGGGGATGCCATGTAGTGAATCTGACACAGTCAAAGCTTGTTGATCTTATTTCCGGTACACACTCGCCGGGTCTGACGGCACACCTTTACAGGCGGCACGTCCGCTTCACTTTCCGCTTGCAGCCTGAATTCAGGGCATTAGCTCCATTAAGCAGAGTTGGACGGATGGCCATTCGCATTATGCCTTAGAGCACTAAGCGTGCCATCTCTGGTCTGGAGGCGTGAAAGTTCTGCAAATTCCTTCCCGGTCACAGCATCGAGTGCTTCTTGCATTGCAGAGAAGGAAACCTGCCGGCATGCCAAATGGAAACCATTCGAATTGGGTTTGGCCTTTTTTGTTTTTTGGCTCCGCTTCACGGCCGGTCTGCAGGGAAGAACCTCGGGTTTCTGGATCAAACGGTCTTGTGAATATCTCTAACAGGGCCAGCTTCCCGCGCTCGTGATCTCTCTTATTGACGGCGCCTCAGTAAAAGGATGAGACACACAAAGTCCGCAGCAAGCCAGGAGTAATAAACATGCTGCCACTAGACCCACATCATGTAAAAAACAGTCGGCTTACTTAGCCAAATTTGTATAGCACACCAAATCCCCCGCGCGGATAATCCCACTCGATCTCCCCAGTCTTTGCCGTCACAACCCGGCAAGTGCCGCATTCGAAACAGCCATCGACAGTGATCTCCACCTGGCCTTTGTCGTTCTGGCTGTAGCAGCCGGCAGGGCACGTATAGACGAGTGAGAGCAAAGCCTTCGATGGGACGTCATGCGGGCGGACTTTGATGTGCGGCCGCCCGGCATCCACAAGATACCGGTTCTGATAAAGCTTTTCCTCAACCTTGGCTGTTGTAGCGCCCGTTCCTGTTACGCTCGTCATCGCCATGCCCTCGCCAGCTTGACCGCATCTCCGATCAGGCCCGGGAGCGTCCGGCCCTTCCGGAATGATTTCAGGATCTCTTTCTCCTTGCTAAGCTTGTCGGCGCCATCAACGCGGAACCACGTCTGCGCGGCAGCGCTCAGAAGCTTAGGATAAAGCCCAAACACCTGTTTATTGCGGTGGAGGAACTCGGGGATCTTCTTGTATTTCTTGAGGTCCTTGATAACGAACGTCTCGTCGAGGCGCCGTTTGTATTCCGCTAGATTGGCCTTCGATAGCTCTTCGCGCCGCCGTTTCAGCCACACAACGGTTTCCCCCGCTATGCGGCCTGTTGTCATTGCGAGATTAGATCCCTCGCGGTGCACGGCATTGACGAATTGCCCTGCGTCTCCGACAACGATCCAGCCATCTCCATAGATCTCTGGAATTGCATTGTACCCGCCTTCCGGGATCAGATGGGCCGCATATTCCTTGCACTCGGAATTGGCCAGCAGCGGCCTAATGCTCGGGTGGTTCTTGAAGGCTTCAAGCAGACCATAGGGCGTCATCCCGCTTTCAGCGAAATCCGAGACCAGACAGCCTATGCCAACCGAGATCGATTCCTGATTGGTGTAAAGGAACCCCGTCCCTGTCATTCCCGCAGTGATCGTTCCCATGGCCTCGATCACTGTGCCCTCATTGCCTTTAAGATTAAAGCGGCTCTCGATCACTTCCCGCGGTAAAAAATGCATTTCCTTGACGGCTAAGGCAACACTTTCCGGCTTAAGCTCAGGCCGCAGGCCAGAGCGCTGGCCAACAATGCCGTTTACGCCTTCGCCCAAAATCACAACATCGGCAAAAACCATTCCTCCATCGCGGTCGGTCTTTACCCCGATCACTTTGCCACGCGCATCGCGTAAGAGCTCTTTGACCGTTGTTTCACACAGCAACACGGCACCCGCGTCGCGAACCTTGCGGCTGAACCATTTGTCAAATTGGGCGCGGATGATCGTATAGCGGTTCGGCCGCTCTTCATTGAAATCCTCGGATCTGTAATGCATCCCGATATAGGACGTGTCATCCATCGTCCATAGGCGCTGCTCAATAATATGCCGCTCAAGGGGGGCATCATCCCGGAAATCTGGAATGAGCTTTTCCAGGGCATTTGCATAGAGAATCGCGCCCTGCACATTTTTTGAGCCAGGATATTCGCCCCGCTCAAGCTGAAGAACCTTGAGCCCCTCCTTGGCCATAGTGTATGCGGCAGCATTTCCTGACGGGCCTGCTCCCACAACAATTGCGTCGAAGCGCTCCTCGATCATACCTGCCTCCTTTAGCCTGCCAGCCGGTTCACAGACAAATGCTTGCGGAACGCCTCCGTGAGCGCTGGCAGGAGCTGGATTGCGTCAGCAACGATCCCGACATGAGCAAAGTCGAAGATCGGTGCATTCGGATCGGTGTTGATAGCAACAATCAGGTCGGCCCCTTCGACACCAACCCGGTGCTGAATTGCCCCTGAGATTCCCGCAGCTATGTAAAGCTTTGGCCGGATCGTTTTTCCTGTCTGCCCGATTTGCCGGTCCGAGGTGATCCAGCCCTTCTGAACAAGCGGACGCGAACCGCCGTACTCCGCGCCAAGCACTTCGGCGAGCGATTTGACAAGCTGGAAGTTTTCAGCCGACCGCAGGCCGAGTCCGCCTGCAACGACGATATCGGCATAGGCAAGCTGCGCTTTGTTCGACTCGCGGTCTGCGATGAATCGCACAACCTTTGTCACGATATCGTCTTCGGCAAGATTTAGAGAGCATTCAACGATCCGGCCGCGCCGTCCCTCCTGCCTCTGCGGCATCGGAAGAACGCGTGGCCGCACCGTTGCCATTTGCGGCCTGTAGTTCAATGTCAGAATGGTGCAAAGAAGCGAACCGCCGAAAGTCGGCCTCGTTGCGGCAAGCGAGCCTTCGTCGTCGATCGCAAGCTCCGTGCAATCCGCTGTGAGACCCGTGAGCAAAGTGGTGGCAACAGACCCTGCGAGATCACGTCCTAAGGTCGTGGCGCCAAGAAGCAAGATCTCAGGCTTGTAGGCGTTCACGAGATCGGTCATGGCCTTTGTGAAGGCCTCGTTGCGGTAATGAGAAAGCGCAGGATCTGTCACTATATAGACAACATCGGCGCCGAACTCGAAGCTAGCAGCGGCAGCAGCCGCATTGGCGTCCTTGTCACACCCCAAGACCACAGCCGCAAGCTCGACCCCGCGCTTATCGGCAAGCTTCCGGCCTTCACCGAGAAGCTCATATGAAACGGGGTGCACCGCGCCATGCTCGGACTCGATGAACACCCAAACATGCTTATAGGCTTTGAAATGCTCGGGCAGCTCCTTCTTTGTGCCGGCCCGGCTTTGTGGCGTTTGGGCTTGTTTGGGCGCCTCGGTCATGGTCCTGCCTTTTTACTGCCCGGCTGAAAACCGCATAAGATCCGTCTCGATCGCAGGCTGCCGTTTGAAGATTTCCTGCATTGTTTTCTCTGCGATTGCTTCCATCGAAAGCTCACCCGCCGGAATTTGATATGCCTTCTCGGAGCGAGGCGCTGGCGCAAACACTTTCTTCACGATGGTAGGGGACCCGCGCAGGCCACATTTTGAGAAATCAGCGATTCCTGCATCTGCCGCACTCCAAGTCACGATTTTTGCCCGCGCTGCACGGTAGGCGTCATCAAGTGTACCGCGCCGGATTTCGTTCACGCCCTCAAGGATCGTGATCAATGCGGGCAGGCGGGTGGATAACACTTGCACTCCCCCTTCGGCCCGGCGCTCGACCGTGATTCTCCGCCCCGCAGGATCAATCTCGGCAATCCGCGAGACATAGGTGAGTTGATGGAGGCCCAGCCTTTTGGCAATTCCCGGGCCGACTTGGGCCGTGTCGCCATCAATCGTCTGTTTGCCGGTGAAAACCATAAGCGGTTCACCAAATTCCTGGCTAATCTTCCGGAGAGCCGCCGCAAGAGCGAAGCTTGTGGCCAGCGTATCGGAGCCGGCAAAATAACGGTCCGTTAGCAGCACGGCCCGGTCGACCCCGAAGGTGAGAGCTTTGCGCAGAGATTCCTCCGCCATCGGAGGACCCATCGTGAGCACCGTCACCTCGCCGCCAAAGCGGTCACGCCACCGCATCGCCTCTTCGATTGCAAAGAGGTCATAAGGATTAATGATCGTGGGCACCCCTTGGCGCATGATGGTGTTCGTAACCGGATGAACGCGGATCTGCGCACTATCAGGGACTTGCTTCATGCAGACGACAATATGCATCGGAGTCTCTTTCATTCTCGTGCGCTAATCCGCAAATGCCATGCCAGACACCGGCCGCAGACAAAAAATCCAAGCGGTTAACATATGACCGCTGCCATTCTCGCGCTCCACTCCAGAGCCGCCGGCACCCTTTGACGCATTGGCGAACTAGGCGACATCTGTGCTGCCCTGCTTGCTCGCCACACCAAGGGTGGTAAGGGGAACAAATGGCTTGGCAGGCTCTGCTTTCGGCCCCACAGCTTCTTTGTGAACTTTAAACACGCGCTCCGCGATGGGTGAGGATTGAACGAAATCTTGATAGGCCTGATCGAGATGCTCACGGCAAAGCGCACGGACTTCCAAATCGCTCAGACCGTCGAAGGCGCCATCCATCTGGCTTCCCTTCAGATATTGACCCATACGGCGCATGATATGGAGCCGCGCGACCTGGACAACCGAGGCATCGAAAGGGACATCCAAGAACGTGAAAAAATCTTCCGCTGCAGATAATTGGTTAAGTTCTTCAAGCACACTCATGATCTCAGACTCTCCACCGTCGCATGATAACGCGGAACCGGCTTTACGTCCTGACCGGTATCGCCCTTCTTTCCTGCCGCCAGCGCTGGGCCGCCGGGCCGGGCTCCCGATGCCCGCGAAGCTCCGCGCCCCTGCAAATGGGTGACACGGGCCTCCAAGAATTCGATCCGGTCGAGCATACGGGCGAGTGCGTCGCCCACAGGATCGGGAATAAGATGATGATCGAGGTCAATGCGGCCGTCCGTCTGTCTCCGCTTGCGCGGCTCCCGGACAATTCTTCCTGGAATGCCGACCACCGTCATGCCCGGCGGAACGTCCTCAACAACCACAGAATTAGCGCCAACGCGGGCGCCCGCACAAACTCGGATTGGCCCCAATATTTTCGCCCCAGCTCCGATGAGAACATCGCTCTCCACAGTCGGATGCCGTTTCCCAGGAGACCAGCTGGTTCCTCCCAAAGTGACTCCATGATAAAGCGTCACATCGTCGCCAATCTCTGCTGTCTCGCCAATGACAACACCGGCACCGTGATCAATGAAGAGACGCCGCCCGATTGTCGCTCCCGGATGAATGTCGACATTGGTGAGCAAGCGCGCAGCCCAGGAAAGCAGCCGCGCAGGAAACCTCATGCCTTTCCGCCAAAGATGGTTCGCGAAGCGGTGAAAAATCAGCGCGTGCACGCCTGGATAGGTGAGAATGATT
>DASRYK010000027.1:0-9996 GCA_035687205.1 Methylocella sp.
AGCAGATAGGCGATGAGAAAGATAAAGGCGAAGGGGACGAGCTGCATCACCATCTCACCGCCGCTCGGCGGTCCAAGAGGCGCGGTCTGGGCAAAAGCGGAGGTGAACAATTCCCTTCTCCTCGATCCGTGGCTAAAGACGTGTCTGCCAGGCAGCCAACTGTGTGGCGCGCGAATATAGCCAGAGCGGGCGCGAAAGCAATGGCGGTTAAGCCGCTGGGGCGGGCAGCAGCCCCCAAGGGTGCGCAGCGCCCGGCGCTTGATTGGAAACTACTGAAATTGAAAAGCTTTTCAGGTGCAAGATGATGACGCGGAATGATACCGCCGGGCCGCGGCTTTCCTCCTCAGCCCGGGCTCTGGAGCGGATCGCTGATGCTCTCGACAGGCTCGCGGGCCCGCCGCGTCCGGTCAGCGGTTTTGCTGCGGCGGACGCGTTTGTTTTCGACGGTGAGACGGGGGCGCTTGTTCCTGTTGAGCGTGTGAACGCCGTGGATATCTGGCTCTTGCGGGCTATTGACCGGGCCCGTGACACGCTTTTGGCGAACACCCAGCGCTTCGCACAGGGGTTTGCGGCCAACAATGCTCTGCTCTGGGGCGCGCGCGGCATGGGCAAATCGGCCCTCGTCAAGGCGGTTCATGCCGAAATCAACACAAGGCAGGCAAATCTTCAGGGGTTCAAGCCGCTCAAGCTCATTGAAATTCACCGCGAGGATATCGGCGGCCTTCCCTCGCTGATGGCGCTTTTGCGCGGGGAGCCCTGGCGGTTCCTCATCTTTTGCGACGATCTCTCCTTCGAGGCATCGGACACAAGCTATAAGTCGCTCAAGGCTGCGCTTGAAGGCGGTATCGAAGGGCGGCCGCCAAATGTTCTTTTTTATGCCACCTCCAACCGCAGGCATATTCTGCCGCGGGAGATGATCGAAAACGAGCGCGGAACAGCCATTAATCCTGACGACGCGGTTCAGGAGAAGATCTCGCTCTCCGACCGCTTTGGGCTCTGGCTCGGATTCCACGCCTGCACGCAAGAGGATTATCTTGCCATGGTTCTTGGGTATGCGGACCATTTTGGCCTCGCCGGCTGCCGCGCGGAAATCGAGCGCGAGGCGCTTGAATGGGCGATCACGCGGGGCTCCCGCTCGGGCCGCACCGCCTGGCAATTCATTCAGGATCTTGCCGGAAGGCTCGGAAAGGCAACCGTCTGACATCAGAACGTGAGTGTCAGATGCGCCCGCACGCCGCGTCCGGGCAGGAGGATCTGATCCTTCTTGAATGACGCGCTGTTGCGCATTTGCTCATTCAAGAGATTGTCTCCTGAGATGCCTGCGCTGACTTGGGCGAACCCAAGCCCCGGGCTGAGCTTTTGACGGTACGCGAGTTCCATCTGCAGATTGTCGTAGCCCGCCGTCGGCGTTTCGAACGGCGCCGTCAAATTTTGCGCAAAAGCATGAAGAATGCCGGTGCGGGCATACCAATTATCGTCGCGGTAATAGACGCCGCCGCCCACGCGCATCGGGGGAATGCGCGGAACATTGGTGCCATTGGTGAAGCGCGCCCGCACATAATCATATTGCAATTCCACGCCAGCAACGCCCGGGCCAAGCGGCAGCATGTCATATTGCAGGCCGAGCTCGCCGCCGAAAAAAACTGCATTTTGCTGCGAGTAGACGACTTGCTGGAGCTCCGTGCCCGTGCCGCAGGATCCGAAATCGCCGTCGCATGTTATGCCCGTGAGCCGCTTATAGATGAAGCCGTTGAAGAAAGTATAGTAGAGACTCGCATCAAACCGGAGCGGTCCAGCCGAGCGCCTGAGGCCGAGTTCGCCTGTGCTGCTGATTTCGGGCGAAAGATTGGGATCACCAATCTCGAAGGTGCCGGTTGCATCATGCGGCCCCAGGGAGAAGAGCTCGGCGGTGCTCGGCGCACGCTGCGAATAAAGCCCGCTAAGGCTCATCACCATGTCATAGGGAAGGTCTTGCTGAAGACCAAGGCTCGCGCTTAGGGGCAAGAAAGTCCGGACCATTGGATTGGCCGCAGGGCTCTCAGGCGGCGGCAGGAAATTGGCAGGAAACAAGCCCGCCGTGCCGCCAGCATTGACATATTCGGCGCGCCCAGCCGCCTGCACGCGTGTCTTGCCCGTTAAGGACAGCTCTTCAAAGACGTAGGCAGCGAGCGAGCGTCGAACCGAGGGAAGCAGCAGTACTTCTGCGCCCGAAGTCGAAATCGCCCGGTTGCCTGCCTGGATTCCTGCGGCGCCGTTCAGCATGCCAAAGGGCGAATTGAGCGGCGTCTGCTGAATCTCGGCCCTAAGCTCCTGTTCGTTCGCTTTGAACACCGTCTTGATGCCGTCAACACCGTCTTCCCCAATCCCGATTTCCTCATGCCTGTAATCCGAGGCAACGACCCAGAATCGAAAAGCATTAATGAGATCCGAGGAAGAATGGACCTCTCCCTTCCCCATGACCTTGTCTTGCACGGCGTGAATGCGGGTCAAGGATTCGGCCTGAGCGCCCCCCGGGATATGATAAACGGTATCGAAGTTGCTGAAGGCTGCACCGGCGTAGCCGCCTTCATAAATGTAGGATCCGCCAAGCGACACGCCCTGACGGTTCGCGGCGGAATTTGGCTGCTCGCCTCCTGGGATTGCATAATTTTGCCCGGCCCGCGCGAAGATGTCCGCATGGACAGCAAAATTTTCCGCCCCGGCATTAAATTCGCTTACGTGATCAATGCCGTTATCGGCCGATAAGACACCCGTCAGCGTCGCCGCCGAGAAACCCTTCGGGGGAATGAAGCTTGGAATTCTGTTGTTCGTTGCGCTGACGACGCCGCCGGTTGCCTCTGAGCCATAGCGTAAGGTCGCAGGCCCGCGGATGACCTCGATCTGCTGCGACGCCAATGGGTCGATGGGAACGGGGTGATCCTCGCCGAGCGCCGATACATCGCCCACATTGCTCCCGTTTTCCTGAATGCGGACGCGGAAATTGTCGAGGCCCCGGATGATCGGCCGGTTCGCTGCGAGGGGGGCATAGGTCGATCCGCTGAGACCCGGCCGGTTGAAGAGCGCATCGCCGAGCGTCTTATACTGTTCGAGCTCGATATCGGATCGCGGCACAACCGTGAGAGACGCATAGGCATTTTCAATGACGATCAATGACCCAGGGCCAGGGGGCTCCTTCTCGCTGGTTTTCTGTTTGGCAATGGGGGTTTCCACGGGCACATCAATAGGCGGCAGCTCGATAGCCTGGGCGGCGCTAGCTGTCAGAAGCGCTAAGGGCATAACGGCTCGCCAGATATGCAGGGAAATTGCATGATTTGACATGGATAGGCCCGTGCGAATGGTGGACGTAATGTTATTACGTATCATTCTCAGCGCGTCAACAAGCGTTGCATTAAGGATGGGCGAAGCCCCATGCCTGTGTGCCGCTGGTGCAACATAAGGGCTTGGCCCTGTTCAGCGGGCCGCCCGAGGAGAGGCGGCCTGGCGCGCATGCAAGCTGACGTTTTCCGCCAAGCGCAAAGCTTTTCAGGCGTGTGTGCCGGGGGCTTTGGCGTTCGCCGTAAGGCGGCCCATCCGGCCATTGCGGTAATCGTCAATGGCCTGAGCGATTTCCGCTTTCGTGTTCATGACGAAAGGCCCGTAGCCGGCGGCCGGCTCACGAATTGGCTCGCCATTAAGGATCAGCAAAGCTGTGTCCCCGGCTGCCTCCAGCGCGAATGTGCTGCCCTCCCGCGAAAGAAGAGCCAGCTGCGCCTCGCCAGCGCTTTCGCCCGTGCCCAGCCGGGTCTGGCCCTTCCGCACGAAGAGCGCCGTGGTCCATCCTTCCGGCACAGAGAAGACTGCGCGCGCGCCTGCGTTAAGATACACGTCCCAGATATTCATGGGGCTATGGGTCCGCGCTGGCCCAGGCGTTCCGAGAAAATTGCCTGCAATCACGCGCACTCTGCCGCCGCCGCAGGACAGGCTCACGGACGGGATGTCAGCTTCCGTAATATTCTGATAGGCAGGGGCCGCATTCTTGTCTGCAGCGGTAAGATTGACCCAGAGCTGGATCATTTCAAAAGGCCCGCCTTCCCTTGTATAGCGGGCGCTGTGCATCTCCTCATGGACGATGCCCGATCCGGCGGTCATCCATTGCACGCCGCCGGGCCGGATGATTCCGCCGCCCCCAGCCGAGTCGCGATGCTCGATTTCGCCGCTATAGGCGATCGTCACCGTTTCAAATCCCCGGTGCGGATGCGGCCCAACCCCGCGCGGCTTTTCCGACGGCGCAAAGGTCTCAGGGCCAGCATAGTCCAAAAGAAGAAAAGGCGACAGTGCCTCCGCATCGCGGTCATAAGAGAAAATCGTGCGGACAGGAAACCCGTCTCCAACCCAGTGGAACTCGCCAGTCTTCCGGAGGAGCAGCAGTTTCTTCATGGAAGCCTCCTTTATCACTCTAAGAATATGAAGTTTTGTGCAAAAAATACTGCAATAATACTTTACAATGCTAGAGTATAAATCGAACAGCCCTGGCGGGTTTTCAAGAGGCCCAGGCCATTCATGCCGCTTTGTTGATCACGCGGCAGCGTGTGACATGCGCGAGCGCCTCGCGCAGGACACCAATTCCGGCGCCTGGCTTTACGCCTTCTTCCGCAAGATGCCTGCGCCAGGAGCGGGCTCCCGCCTGGCCATTGAAAAGCCCCAGAAGGTGCCGCGTCATCGCATGGAGAGGCACGCCTTCGGCGAGGCGAGCTCCAACGTAAGGGATGAAACGCTCAATGGCCTCGGCTGCGCTGGAAACAGGCGCCTCCTCGCCGAAGAAAAAAGGGTCAACGCCGAGCAGCAGAGCAGGGTTCTGATAGGCCGCGCGCCCGGCCATCACGCCATCGACATAAGCGAGCTCGGCCTGCATCTGGCCGGGCTCTGTAAGCCCGCCGTTGAGCACAACCGGGATGGATGGAAAGCTTTGCTTTAGCTCGCGGACCAAGGCGTAATCAAGCGGCGGGACGCTCCGGTTCTCCCTCGGAGAGAGGCCCTTGAGCCAGGCCTTTCGCGCATGGACGATCAGCGCATCGCAGCCCGCTGCAACAACAGCAGAAGCCAAGGCCCCAAGCGCGGCCCCGGGCTCTTGATCATCGACACCCAGACGGCATTTGACGGTGACCGGGACTTTGACCCGCGCCTTGATCGCTGCGATGCATTCGCCCACAAGCTCCGGCTCGCGCATGAGGCAGGCGCCAAAGGCGCCATCCTGCACGCGCTCCGACGGGCAGCCAATGTTGAGATTGATCTCATCATAGCCAAAGTCAGCGCCGATTGCGGCAGCATCCGCCAATTGCACGGGGTGTGATCCGCCTAGCTGCAAGGCAACCGGATGCTCCGCCGCATCGAAATTGAGCAGCCGGGCGCGGTCGCCATGAAGCACGGCGGCCACGGTCAGCATCTCCGTATAAAGACGCGCCCGTTTCGAGAGGAGGCGGTGGAAGAAACGGCAGTGCCGGTCCGTCCAATCCATCATGGGTGCGACACAAAATTTAAGATTGCCCGGGTTCATCACCGGAAGTCTTTCTCCGCCTGTCTTTCTTTAACCGCCAGTCGCATTGCGAAGAGCCTAGCCGCGTGAAAAGCGCTCTATCGCCTCATTTTCTACCGCTTCACTGTTTGCCCTTCATGGCGCGATCAGCTGCTTCGTTATGCGCGCCCCCCTCCATGGCGCCATGCACAAAAATATTCAGCAGCGGATTGCAAAGCCCGCGCTTTCTGCAATCAAATTTCATCGCGATTCTATCGCGTTCCGCTCGATGGCGGCACCGCGAGGCGCAAAACGTGTTATATTGGAAAAAATTCGAAAAACGAGGCTCCGCCGACCCAGCCCGTCTCGTGAAGCTTCGCCGCAGCCTCGTGACCGTCCGCTGACCGGTTAGGGAGGAACGCCAATGCCAAAGTTTCATGTGGTCGCCAGCCCGGATTCGGTTCCTGTTTATCCCGCTGTGCACAAGATTACGCCTGCGGATCTGAAAGACGTTCTCTCCAAGGGCGTGGACGATTTTCTGGCCATGCCGTCGTCGCTCGTCTTCCTCGGCCTCATCTATCCCATCGTCGGCCTCTTCCTTGCAGGCTATGCGCTGCCTCTGATCTTCCCGCTGATGGCGGGCTTTGCTCTCATCGGCCCTTTCGCGGGGATTGGCCTTTATGAAATCAGCCGGCGCCGAGAGCTTGGTCTTGAGCCTTCATGGTCAGACGCCTTCCGCGTCGTGCGCGCCCATTCGATCTTCTCGATCCTTTCCCTTGGCATGCTGCTGCTCGTGATCTTCATGGGCTGGGAATACACGGCACAGGCGCTTTATGTTTCGCTCTTCGGCTCGACGCCGCCTGACTCCCTCACGGAGTTCCTCACGAATGTGTTCAAAACCCCGCAGGGCTGGAAGCTCATCGTCTATGGCACGGCAATCGGCTTTGTCTTCGCCGTCGTTTCGCTCAGTATCAGCGTTGTCTCTTTTCCTCTGCTCCTTGACCGCGACGTCGAAGCGCCAGTGGCTATTCTGACGTCCATCAAAGCGGTGCTGCTCAATCCTTTCACCATGGCGCTGTGGGGGCTCATTGTCGCGGCGCTCCTGGCGGCGGGATTCCTGCTGCTTTTCGTTGGGCTTGCGGTTACCGTCCCTGTGCTTGCGCATTCGAGCTGGCATCTTTACCGCAAGGTGGTGGACCACGCTCCGCCCGCCTGAAGGAGCGCAAAGGATTGCTATTTTGCGCGCCCGGCGCGGGTCTCGGTGCAAGGGCCTGGGCTGTGCGGCCGTGCCGCAAAGGAAGAGGCAAGCGGAAGATGCGGGGCGCAAGGCCCGCGCCAACTTGGCGCTAGGCGGCCGCTCGTCTAATGCCTGGAGCTTGGCATATGTGCCCCGGAGAGCCCGGTTTGAGCAACGGGCTCCGCCGTTCCGAAATAGGTGAGCCGCGTGTTGAGGGTGTAATCGGACTCGAAGGCCATGATCGCCACAAAAAGGAGCACGGCTCCCGGCGGAACGAGAATGGCATAGACCAAAGCAAGCCGCTCCCAAGCCATGTGCATGAAAACGGCCACGATCAATCCCGCCTTCACGGTCATGAAGAGCAGAATTAAGGACCACCGCGTCATGCCTTCGAGGCCGAAATAGTCAACGAGATAAGAGCAAGCGCTGAGAACGAAAAGCCATCCCCAGACCAGCAGATAAATCTTGATGGGATGCTGCTGGCCTTCCTGCGCCGCGATTTCCTGTGTCATGGGGGCCCTCACCAGAGATAGAAGAGCGCAAAGATGAACACCCAGACGAGATCGACGAAGTGCCAGTAGAGCCCTAGGGTTTCGACGATCTCGTAACGGCCCTTGCGGCCCGTGAAAAAGCCTCGCGTGCCGCGGTCGAAGTCGCCGCGCCAGACCTTACGCGCGATGATCAGCAGAAAGATGACGCCGATCGTCACATGGGTGCCGTGGAAGCCCGTGATCATGAAGAAGCTCGATCCGAACTGTGCTGCGCCCCAAGGGTTGGCCCAGGGCCGCACGCCCTCCATGATGAGCTTGGTCCATTCGAAAGCTTGCATGCCGACGAAGGAGGCGCCGAGAGCGGCGGTGGCTAGCATAAGGAGCGCCGTTGTCACGCGGTCGCGCCGGTAGCCGTAATTGACGGCCATGGCCATCGTGCCGCTGCTGCTGATCAGAATGAAGGTCATGATAGCGATGAGAAGAAGCGGCGTTTCCTTTCCGGCTATTGTGAGCGAGAAGACCTTGCTCGGGTCTGGCCATGGCACGGTCGTGGACATCCGGACCGTCATGTAGGAGATAAGAAAACAGCTGAAGATAAAGGTGTCGCTGAGGAGGAAGATCCAGACCATCGCCTTCCCCCATGTGGCGCTCTTGAATGCGCGCTGGTCCGAAGACCAGTCGGCGGCAAAGCCTCGCCAGCCGTTCGGGCGGGGAGGGACTTCGAGCGAGGCCGCGAGCGCTGGCTCGAGTGCCGGTTCTTCTGAAGCCTTCCGTGGAGAATATTTCGGTGCGGCAAACATGGGCCAGCCCTCAAAAAACGCTGCAGATCAAGGAAAAGAGACCGCCGTCCAGAGGGGCGCCGGCGGTGACAAGAAGCAGAACGAAAAAAACGAGCCAGACCAGAAGCAGAAAATGCCAGTAAATGGCGCATAGCTCGACGCTCAGTCCCGCATCAGAAACAACAGCGCTGCGCCAAACCCTGTCAGCCGTTGCGCCGAGCGCCACAAGGCCGCCAAGCAGATGCAGGCCGTGAACGCCCGTGATAAGGTAAAAGAACGCCGCTGCGGGGCTAGCGGTAAGGTGGTAGCCCGCCGCCGAAAGCTCCCGCCACGCGATGAGCTGACCAGCAAGAAAGGCGAAGGCAAGCCCTCCTGCGAGAAGCAAACCGCGCTGCATCTTCTCGCTTTGTCTTCGGTATGCGCCGATATGGGCCCATTGCAAGGCAGCACTGCTCAAGGCCAGCAAGGCCGTATTGAGCCATAGCAGCTTTGGAGGGTCGAGCGTCTGCCACCCGCTGGCATTCAATTGCGGCAGGCTCATCCGCATGAAATAAGCGCTGAAAAAGAGCGCGAAGAGCGTGCCCGCGACAGCAAGAAACACGCCCAGCCCAATCTTTGCGGGCGGCAAAGGTGAGGCGCCCGTATCGGCGGCCGCGCCCGTTTCGAGCCATGGCTTTGCGGTGATCCGCTGCTGCGAGAGCCACCACGCGGCGATGACCGCCAGCACTGCAAAGAAGAGCATCGCGACGTTCATGCTGCGGCAGCCGGTATGAATGGAGCCTTGGGGGGAGGCTGGTTTTGCGGCAGGAAATCCTCCGCCGCGCCCGGCACGCTGTAATCGTAAGCCCAGCGGTAAACGATGGGCAGCTCCTTGCCCCAATTCCCATGGCCAGGCGGAGTCTCAGGGGTTTGCCATTCGAGCGTGGTCGCTCTCCACGGGTTGCTGCCCGCGAGCCTGCCTTTGTAATAGCTCCATATCAAGTTATAGAAGAAAAGAATTTGCGCAGCGCCGACGATCAAGGCCGCAACGGTGATGAAAACATTGAGGCTTGCGGCCGAAGGCGGGACGAAGGCTGTCTCCCCGAGCTCGTAATAGCGCCGCGGCACGCCGATGAACCCCAGGTAATGCATGGGGAAATAAATTGCATAGGCCCCTAGGAAGGTGATCCAGAAATGGATCTGGCCTAGCGTCTCATTAAGCATCCGCCCCGTGATCTTGGGGTACCAATGGTAGATCCCTCCGAACACGACGAGAATCGGCGCGATCCCCATCACCATGTGGAAATGGGCGACGACAAACATCGTTGCTGAGAGCGGAACATCGACGATCACATTGCCAAGGAAGAGGCCGGTGATCCCGCCATTGACGAAGGTGACGATGAATCCGAGGGCAAACAGCATCGGCACCGTCAGGTGGATGTCGCCGCGCCAGAGGGTCAGGACCCAGTTATAGACTTTGATCGCCGTGGGGACCGCAATGATGAGCGTCGAAGTCGCAAAGAAGAATCCAAACAGCGGGTTCATGCCGCTGATATACATGTGATGCCCCCATACGATGAAGCTGAGGACAGCGATCGCCACGATGGCCCAGACCATCATGCGGTAGCCGAAGATGTTTTTCCGCGCATGGGTGGCGATGAGATCGGAGACGATGCCAAAGGCGGGAAGGGCGACGATATAGACCTCGGGATGGCCAAAGAACCAGAAGAGATGCTGGAACAGAATGGGGCTGCCGCCTTCGTATTTCAGATGCTCGCCCGCCTGGACGATGGCGGGCATGAAGAAACTCGACCCCAAGACCCTGTCGAGCAGCATCATGACGGAGGCGGCGAACAAGGCTGGGAAGGCAAGCAGAGCAAGGACGGTCGCTGAAAATATCCCCCATACGGTGAGCGGCAGGCGCATCATGGTCATCCCCCGCGTGCGCCCCTGGAGCACGGTGACGACATAGTTCAGCCCGCCCATCGTGAAGCCAATGATGAAAAGGATCAGGGACGA
>DASRYK010000028.1:0-8422 GCA_035687205.1 Methylocella sp.
GGGATGGAGACCCGGCCCTTGGCATCGAGCCTGCCCGTGTAGTGCGAGACAAATCCGTCAAAACCGTCCACCCCCCAACCCCGAACGGGCTCCCGTGGCGTGCCGGGAGAGGAGCGCCTTGCGCCCCGGATTGCCCGGAGCAGCGGAGTGTTCCGGGATGATTTGGGATAACATGGGATAATTTGGGCGTCAATGGAATTGCCGTGTCTCTGTCCTCTGGAAACGGGAAAAATCGCGCCGGGAAGCGGCTGGAAGGTTCAGCAAGAAGGCTTCGCGTGAGGCCCATAAAGGCGAAGGATGAGGGCAAAAGCCGCCAGGAGCTCTTTCTCGGGCCTTGTGCGATTCCCCGCGTTTAACCCGGATGGGGAATTGAGCCGCGATAGAGGCCGGGCTAGCTTCGGTTCAAGCGATGCTGCCGCCCGGCGGCGATGCAGCGTGCGGCGCGCGCAATTCGCGTTTCTTGGATAAGCATTCCCGGGCGTGGCAGCCGCTTAAGCGCTTGGAGGCCCGAATGCCGTGCGGACGCCTTTTTCTTTTGCTCCTGTCCATTTGCACTCTTTTTGCCGTGCCCGCCGCAGCGCCCGCCCATGCGGAGCCCACTTTCGTGTTTCTGCGCGGCTTTCAGGATCCTCAAAATTTCGAGGCCAGGCTGCAAGGCTGCGTCAGCCAGTTCAAGGCGGCTGGCGGGCTTTCTGCCAATATTCTGAAGCAGCTCGATGGCGCCGAAGTCGTCGTCTATTACCAGAAGGGCGGAGCGGATACCGCCAACCCCAATCCCGGCGGCGATTCAACCGGGCATATTCTTTATTTGGGCTGGGACTCGAATCTGTCGGGCTTTTACCCTGACAAGGCGCCCAAGAACCCTTGCGCCGCGCTCTTGCATGAGCTGGAGCATGCGGCGCGCTATTTCCTTGGCAAGGAATGCACTGGGCCGGCGGATAACAACACGGCTGCTTATCAATATGACGAGAAGCTCGGCTCACGGGCCGAGAACTTCTGGCTCTATAAGCTCCGTCTCACGCCACAGCGCACGAGCTATGACTTTTACGGCAAGCCGCTGCCGCTCGACCGCTGGACGCGCTTTCCCGCCTCGCCCAGTTTTCCCGTGCCGGCCCCGCCGCCATGCAGCCGCGTTTGCACACAGGCGCTTGCATTGAGCTCCCGCCCCGCGGCTCCCGCTTTGCCTGCGTGCACCCGCTGCATCAGGTTCAACCAGAATGGCTGTGCCGATTTCCGCGGCGGGATCTATAGCGGCGGCGATCACCGGCGCGTCGCCATCGGAAGCCTGCGGATCATTGTGGGCGACTTGGGCTATTGCCAGGGCCGGTCACCCTGCGAGTTCAAGAATTGCTACGTCTGCCCGCATCTGGATACGGCCTTCCCGCTTGGGGCAACGGTGACGGCGATTGCGACCCCAGGTCAGGATTCAAGATTTGCCCGCTGGGGGGCTGGCGCCTGCAAGGGGCAGGGGCAGACCTGCACCTTCACGGCAAAGAAGGACTCCTGCATCAGCGCGCAGTTCCTTTTGATTAATCCCACGGCGCCGCCGCAGTCGCTGCCAACGGTTGCCTGCCCTGAGGACCCTTAAGCGCTCAAATCACATAAATCCGGTCGGGAAGCTCGTCTTCCCCGCCTGCGCTTGGCGGAAAATGCTCGGCGAGCTGGCGGCCGCAGATCTCGACCGCCAGGATAAAGCCCTCCGCGATCTCGCCAGCCTTGGCGCGTTCGAGCAGCGCATCGACGGCTTCCTGCCAGACGGAAGGAAGAGCCTTCGATGCGATTCCTTCGTCTGCCACAATGCGCGCATAGTGCTCGGCAAGCGATACGAAGATCAATATGCCCGCGCGGTTCTTCTTGCGCGCCATGCCGCGGATCATGAACTGCTCCATCGCGGCGCGATGGGCCTGCGCGCGGAGCATCCCCCGTGGCATCAGGAAGCGCAGCAGAGCCGATTGCGACAAGATCAGATAGAGCGTGACGAAAATAACGATTTGCCCGGTCAGAATAATGTGCACGGACAGGCTTGTGAAAGCGAGCAGGAACCACGGCGAGAGGAGCGCGATGAGCGCCGACCATGCCGTGGCATGGGACAAATAGTCGGACGAGGCGCGCGCGAGCACGCAAACGATCTCGCCCGAGGTCTGCCGTTCTGCCGCGCGGATCGCGGCGCTGATCCGCTGCTGGTCTTCGTCTGAAAGCTCTGCCATCACCACTCTCCTGAGGCTCCGCCCCCTCCCGACGATCCGCCGCCGCCTGAAAATCCGCCGCCAGACCAGCCGCCAGGCCCTTGGCCCCAGCCGCCCGGGCCGCCGCGATAGCCCCGGTCCCGCCCTTGGCTCATCATCATGCCGAGGATAAACGACAGGAAATTGCCGCGCTCGCGCGGCGGCGTCATCAGAAAAAAGACAAGGATCAAAAGCCCAAGGGCGATCCAGGGCGCAAGCTCATCGAACGCCGTGTCCTGCCGCACAATGCGCAGCTCGGGGCGCTTCTCCCACTCCGAGGAATCCGTTGTCAGCACCGTGATGATATCGTCGACGCCGCGCTCGATCCCGCCAGGGAAATCGCCTTCCTTGAACCGCGGCACCATGGCGTTGGTGATGATGATCTTCGAGAGCGCATCGGTGAGCGTGCCTTCGAGCCCATATCCGACCTCGATCCGCGCCCTGCGCTCATTCGGCGCGACAAGCAGCAGCACGCCATTGTTCTTTTCCCTTTCGCCAAGGCCCCAGGCCCGGAACAGCGCATTGGCATAGGGCGCAATATCATCGCCCTCGAGAGACTTGACGGTTGCCACGACGAGCTGGATGCCGGATTTTGATTCGAGCGCCTCGAGCTTTGCCGCGATTCGTGCGGCGGCGGCTTGAGGGATGATCCCCGCCTGATCGACGACCCTGCCACTAAGCGGAGGAAAGGAATAGGCAAGCGTTAGCGCTGTAAAGAGCAGAGCCGCCGCGAAAGCCGCAACAAGAATTCCTGCGGCGGCGGGCTTCCGCGCGCGCGCCTGCGAGAAAAGATCTGGGCCGGGCGCCCCCTCACTCAAAGGCATCACCCCTGTGCAAAGGCGCAGCGGAAATTCTCTTTGCCAATATCAAAATTTGACTTGCGGCGGGGACTGCGCGGCCTCGTTTGCGGCAAATTCCGCCATTGGCTTGCTTCCGCGGAAAAAGGTCGCGGCCCAAAACAGCGTCGGAAATGTCCTCAGGCTCGTATTATAAGCCCGGACCGCCTCGATATAGTCACGCCTTGCCACAGCAATCCGGTTTTCCGTGCCTTCGAGCTGCGACTGAAGGGCGAGGAAGTTTTGGTTCGATTTAAGCTCGGGGTAGTTTTCGCTGACTGCGAGGAGGCGCCCGAGCGCGCCGGAAAGCTGCATCTGGGCCTCCTGGAAATGCTTGAGCTTCTCAGGGTCGGTGAGCTGCGAGGCGTCGAGCTGCACGGAGTTCGCCTTGGCACGGGCCTCGATGACCGACGTCAGAACATCCTTTTCCTGCTTGGCATAGCCTTGCACGGTTGCCACAAGGTTAGGGATGAGATCGGCGCGGCGCTGATATTGGCTCTGGACGATGCTCCACTTCGCTTTGGCCTCCTCTTCGAGCGTGGGGATTGTGTTATAACCGCAGCCGGAGACGCAGAGCCCGAGAATGGCAATGGCGCCTAGGCTCTGGAGAACCCGCCAAAACCGGTTTGCGCGAGGCCGCGCGGAAAAAGAAAAAGGAAAACGGTTACGGAAATGTTCCGGGAACAGGATATCTAAGGAGTGAAACATAAAGGCGGCCTCCAGCAGAGAACAAGTTTAGCGTGTTTGGCGCGTTGACGCAAAGGCAGGCGGCGGGAAGGGAGCAAAACTGGGGCGGGGGATTTCCACCCCAGGCTCGCGGCGTCTATAGAGAAGCGCTTTTCTTATTTCCGCCTTCGAGATGAACCGTTACAATGCCCGACCTGCTTCTTGAGCTCTTCTCCGAAGAGATTCCGGCGCGCATGCAAGAGCGTGCGGCCGTTGACCTCTGCCGTTTAGTCACCGGGGCGCTGCACGAGCGTGGCCTTTCCTATGAAGGCGCGGTGAGCTTTGTATCGCCGAGGCGGCTTGCCCTCCACATCTCGGGTCTCCCGGCGCGCCAGCCCGAAATCCGGGAGGAAAAAAAGGGGCCGCGCGTCGGCGCGCCCGAGGCGGCCGTGCAGGGGTTCTTGAAAAGCGCGGGCCTTGCCTCGCTTGCCGAAGCCAAGATCCAGAGAGATCCGAAAAAAGGCGAGTTTTATGTCGCTATTATCGAGCAGAAAGGAAAGGAGACCGCGGCTGTTCTGTCCGAGATCCTGCCTTCCATCATCAAGAGCTTCCCATGGCCGAAGTCGATGCGGTGGGGCGCTTCTTCTGCTAAGCCGGAGGCTTTGCGCTGGGTGCGGCCCTTGCATGCGATCCTTGCCACATTCGGCTCTGAGACAGAGGAGACAGAGGTCGTTCCCTTCACTGTCGATGGCGTGCAATCCGGAAATGTCACCTGCGGCCACAGATTCATGGCGCCGGGCAAAATCAAGGTGCGCCGCTACAGCGACTATGTTGCGGCTCTTGAGAAAGCCAAAGTCGTGCTCGATCCGGCGCGCCGGCGCGACATTATCCTTTATGATGCCCGGCATCTCGCCATGGCCCAGGGACTCGATCTTGTTGAGGACGAGGCGCTTTTGCAGGAAGTCGCGGGCCTTGTGGAATGGCCGGTTGTCCTTGTTGGCGAATTCGACGCGGCTTTTCTTGACATTCCTCCAGAGGTCATCAGAACAACGATCCGCGTGAACCAGAAATGCTTTGTGCTGACGGATCCTTTTTCCGGGAAGCTCAGCAACAGATTCCTCCTTGTGGCGAATATCGAAGCCGCCGACGGCGGCGCAGCGGTTGCCGCAGGCTACGGCCGCGTGGTGAGAGCCAGGCTCGCCGATGCCAAGTTTTTCTGGCAAACCGATCTTAAAATACGGCTCGAGGACAGGATCGAGAAGCTCGATCAGATGATTTTCCACGAGAAGCTCGGGAGCCAGGGCGCACGCGTGACAAGGCTTACCGGCCTTGCCCAAGAGATTGCGCCCTATGCGGGAGCCGATGTTGCGCTCGCCGGACGCGCGGCGCGTCTTTGCAAGGCCGATCTCACTTCCGAGATGGTTGGCGAGTTCCCCGAGCTTCAGGGTGTGATGGGGCGCTATTATGCGCTGGCGCAGGGCGAAGATGCGAGCGTCGCCGAGGCGATTGAGGATCACTATAAGCCCCAGGGTCAAAGCGGCCGCGTGCCATCGGCGCCGGTTGCAATCAGCGCCGCGCTTGCCGACAAACTTGACACTTTGACCTGCTTCTTCGCGATTGGCGAGAAGCCGACCGGCAGCAAGGACCCCTTTGCCTTGCGGCGCGCTGCTCTGGGCATTATCGCCATCATCCTCGAGAACAAGCTGCGCCTGCCGCTGCGGGCTTTCTTCGAATTGGCATTCTCGCGAAAGGGTTTCCCTGTCCCCGTGGACGGTGATCGTAAGGAGAGCCTTTGCGCAGAGCTCTTGAATTTTTTCAACGAGCGGCTCAAAGTCTATCTGCGCGAAGGCGGCACGAGATATGATTTGATCGACGCTGTTTTTGCCCTTCCAGGCCAGGACGATCTTCTTTTGATCGTTTCCCGCGTCGAGGCGCTTCAGAATTTCCTTCAGACCGACGCTGGCGCAAATCTACTCACGGGTTACCGCCGCGCCATCAACATTCTGCGCGCGGAAGAGAAAACCGATGGGCCTGGAGCCTTTGACGGGCGCGCCGATTTGGCGCTCCTTCAAGACCCGGTAGAACAGAGGCTTTGGGAAAAGATTGAGGCTGTCGCGGGCGAAACTCTGCGCTGTTTGCGCGAAGCTGATTCATGGATTGGCAAGCCTCAGTTCGCAGGAAAGAAGCCCTTCGAGGATGCGATGGAATCCTTGGCCTCTCTGCGGGCCCCGGTTGATGAGTTCTTCGATAAAGTGACCGTAAATGCGAGCGACCCCCGCCTGCGTCTCAATCGCCTGAGGCTTCTCAATGAATTGCGGCGCGCGATGCATGGCATTGCGGATTTTTCAAAAATCTCGGGCTAGACAAAGCGTCCGCGCAGCTTGCGGAAAGAACGCGTTCTTCACTTTCTATTGTTGCGGGATGCTGTCGTATTTTCCAGCTGCTGTCCGTTTTGACGAATGCTTGAGAGGGAAGCTGGCCGTTCAATAAGCAGGCGCCCGCGTCAAAATGACCCGGCCAAGCTTTGGTGCTTCTAAGCGCTAAAGACCAAAGGGCGCGTCACTTCGTTATTTTGCATGAGTTCCTGCCGCCGGAGATTCCTTGACGGCATGAGATCTGGCGCGCTCGGCTGGAAGCTGGCCAGCGAGCTTAGGCATTCCTGCGTGAGCGTGCGCATAGGGGGATCGTTGATTTGGTTGAAGGCTTAAGCACTAAGAGAGCCGCAATAGCTGTGATCGCGCTTTACGCGCTTGTGCTGCAGGCCTTTGCGCTTTCCGCCTTGTCAGCAAGGGGCTTCTTACCGGCAGGCATGTTCTGTTTTCAGAGCGGCGGACCGTTGGAGACGCCTCAAAAAGACAAATGCCGCGGGCACGGCCTTTGCTGCATCGTGGCCTGCGCGGCTCACGGGCTGACCTTCTTCACGGCGTCCGGCGTTTTGGCCGTTTTCGCAACGCTGCTAGCATCGCCTTTTGTTTTTGGTAAGGCGCTGGAGAAGATAGCGAGACCGCGGGTTCGATTCTCCTTTGCTGCGCGCGGCCCTCCCCATGCGGCTTCTCTCCGGCCAAACGCATAGCCGCCGCGGCCCTCAAGAATACCTAGCAAAACGAAACCGCAATCACCGTCACGGGGGCGCCTCAACCGCGCCCAGCAATATGCACGGCTGCACGAAAGGCAAATCACATGAGCTACATAACAGCATTCTTCCCAAGAAAAACGGAAGTTGCCGATGCGTCCGGCGAACGTCCCCTCATTGATTTAAATAAAACGTTGATCGCCGCCGCATCGCTTTGCGCGTTCTACATCGGCGCGCGGATCTATCAGCAATTTTTCCACCGGACAGGCGGAATAGATGCCTTTTCCGATGAGTTCCAGCTCTATTGGGTGTCTGTTCTGAGCACCCTGTCCGTTGTAGAATTGGTTTGCTTCCTTGCTTTGGTCGTCTATCTCTGGAAGACTCGCGACCGTGATGTTGCGAAGGTCGCGCCCCGGGAGGAGATTCGGCGGACTTTTTATCTCTTGGGCTGGATATTGGTTTACGCCCTCGCGCTTTATTGGGGGAACAGCTACTTTGGTGAGCAAGACGCTGCCTGGCATGAGGTGGCATACCGTCATACGGGCTTCATGCACCAAAATCTGATCAAGGTTTTTGTGGCGATCCCGGTCTACATCATCATCGGCCTTGGCGCTTTTATTTATTCGCGCACCCGCCTGCCGGCCTTTGCCTGCAGGGGCGTATCGGTCGCATTCGTTTGTTTCGTCTTCGGCCCCTTGATGCTACTTCCAGGGGCCGGTTTCGCCGAATGGGGAACAACTGTCTGGATCATGGAAGAAATTTCGGTTGCTCCGCTCCATTGGCCCTTCGCGTTCTTTAGCTGGTTTTCCCTTGGCTTATTTGGCGTGTCGCTGCAAATACTCGGCCGTTTCACCGAGCTTTGCGGGGGATGTGAGGAGACGGAGAGCATCACGGCCAGCAGCTGATCAACCGCGGGCGGAAGATCCGGCGCGCTTCTTCCGCCCAATCCCTCAAGAGCTGCTGCAGGCGGTGAAGCCGCCGGTTTGCAATCAGTGCATAGTGTTATCTTAACGATCCAGGCGGCAAGACAGGTTTCGATTTATGGATTGCTGACGGGTTTCTGTCAGGCCGCGGAGCGCGGAGCAAGTATCAGCCTTCGGCTGAGCCCTTGATGCCTCCCGCACGAGTGTGATTGAAACGCCCCAGCTCAAACTTGCCTTCGCGGCTGCCCTTGTCTCCGCCTATGCTCCAGCAAGAATCCGCATTGATGAAGCCATAGGTTTTATTGATACCGCTTATAGCAACAAACGATTTCCCCTCTTTCGAAGCCGCGCGTAATTTCCAGCCAGTCTGCGAGCCGGCCATTCCGGCAAGCGGTAACAAGGCTATGAAGCCTATCAAGCTATGAGGCTGGTATCATGAGCTTAGTAACCGGAACTGCGCGCACCGGCGAGGCTGCGGCCGTCACCGAGGCGCCACTTTTCGATGGGAAACCAGTCGTACTCGGAACGCTCGCTATTTGCGTCTACTACATTGGCATCCGCATCTACGAGCAGTATTTCGGCTGGTACGCGGGCCTCGACTCGTTCGCGCCCGAGTTCACCACCTACTGGATGACCATCCTCTATATCGAGGAGCCGGTCGAGTTGATCTCCTTCCTGGCCCTGGTCGGCTGGATGTGG
>DASRYK010000029.1:0-31626 GCA_035687205.1 Methylocella sp.
GGCTTCCGCAAAAGGTGAAAGATCCTGTCTGCGGCATGGAAGTTGATCCCGCTAGCGCAGGGCAGCAGGCGGAATACGGCGGTGCCGCCTATTATTTCTGCTCGGCGCGGTGCAAGGAGAAATTCACTGCCGGGCCGGCACGCTATGTAAAACCCGGCCCCCCGCCAGATCTCCGCGCACCGGCAGAGAGCGGCATAGTTTACACCTGCCCGATGCATCCGCAGATCAGGCAGCCCAATCCCGGAAACTGCCCAATCTGCGGAATGGCGCTTGAGCCCGTGATCTCCAGCGCTGAGGAAGGCCCAAGCCCCGAGCTTGCCGATATGACGCGGCGCTTCTGGATTGCGCTTCTTCTCAGCCTGCCGGTGGTGCTCCTTGAGATGGGCGGGCATGTCCTCGATTTTCACTTGCCAGCCGATCAGCAGGAGTCGAACTGGCTGCAATTTGCCTTTGCCACGCCAGCCGTGCTGTGGGCTGGCTGGCCCTTTTTCGAGCGCGGCGCGCGGTCGGTCGCGGCGCGGCACTTGAATATGTTCACCTTGATCTCCTTAGGAACCGGGATCGCATGGCTCTACAGCGCTGTTGCGGTCTTGGCGCCAGGTCTTTTTCCTGAAGGAGTCCGCAGCCCGGAAGGCGCGGTTCCTGTCTATTTCGAAGCTGCCGCGGTCATCACTGTGCTCGTGCTTCTCGGCCAAGTGCTGGAGCTGCGGGCACGCGAGCGGACGTCGAATGCAATCAGGGCGCTCCTCAAGCTTGCTCCAAAGACGGCGCGGCGCCTGCGCAGCGATGGGAGCGATGAGGAGGTAAGCCTTGATGCTGTCGCGGCAGGCGACAGGCTGCGCGTGCGGCCTGGCGAGAAAGTGCCGGTGGACGGTATCATACTCAATGGCCGCGGGACGATTGATGAATCGCTTGTCACGGGTGAGTCCCTCCCGGTTAGCAAGGAGGCAGGCGCGCACGTCATTGGAGGAACGCTCAATCAATGGGGCTCGTTTATCATGCGGGCCGAAAAGGTTGGCTCCGAAACGCTGCTCTCGCAAATCGTGCATCTCGTTGCCGAGGCCCAGCGGAGCCGCGCTCCCATTCAGCGCCTTGCTGACCAGGTGTCCTCCTGGTTCGTTCCTCTTGTCCTCGTTGTGGCGCTTACAGCCTTCGGGGCCTGGGCGGTCTTCGGCCCTGAACCGCGCCTGTCCTACGCGCTGATTGCTTCTGTCTCGGTCCTCATCATCGCCTGCCCCTGCGCGCTCGGGCTTGCCACTCCCATGTCTATTATGGTCGGCGTTGGGCGCGGGGCCCAGTCCGGCGTCCTCATCAAGAATGCTGAGGCGCTCGAGCGCATGGAAAAGGCCGACACGCTCGCCATCGATAAGACTGGCACGCTTACAGAAGGCCGGCCAAGGGTCACGGCAGTTAGGCCCTGCGGCGGCCTCGGCGAGGATGAGCTCTTGCGGCTCGTTGCGAGTCTTGAGCGGGGAAGCGAGCACCCGCTGGCCGCCGCAATTGTTGCTGCCGCGGCAGAACGTAAGCTCGAATTGTCTGAGCCATCAGCCTTTCAGGCTGTGCCAGGAAAAGGTGTTACCGGCGAAACCGCTGGCCGCCAGCTCGTGGCTGGCAGCGCTGGTTTCGTCAGGGAAAGCGGGATCAGCACGGCCGGGCTCTTGAGGGAGGCAGATGGATTGCGCAAGGAGGGCGCGACGGTTGTCTTCGTTGGCCTCGATGGCCAAGCGGCCGGTCTCATAGCCATCTCCGACCCTGTCAAGCAGGGGGCAGCCAAAGCGGTCAAGGCGCTGCTGGCTGAGGGGATGCGCGTTGTGATGGTGACAGGCGACAACAGGACGACGGCCGAAGCCGTTGCCCGCAAGCTGGGAATCGCAGAGGTCAAAGCTGGCGTTCTTCCCGCGAGCAAGAGCGCTATTGTGGAAGAGTTGCGCGCCCAGGGGCGGATTGTTGCGATGGCGGGCGATGGCATCAATGATGCTCCTGCGCTTGCCGCCGCCGATGTCGGGATCGCCATGGGCACTGGCACGGATATCGCCATCGAAAGCGCGGGCATCACCCTTCTCAAGGGCGATCTCAAAGGCATTTTGCGCGCTCGCAAACTTTCCGAGATGACGATGCGCAATATCAGGCAAAATCTTTTCTTCGCCTTTGCTTATAATGCGGCAGGCGTGCCTGTTGCCGCAGGCATTCTCTATCCTTCCTTTGGTCTGCTCTTGTCGCCCGTGATTGCCGCTGCGGCCATGTCGGTTTCGTCGGTTAGCGTCGTTGCCAATGCGCTGCGGCTGCGCAATGCCGAAATCGATTAAGGCCAGCGCCTGGCTTGGCAGGCTGCCGGGGGAGCTTGGCTGCTGCGCCACGAAGCTTGATTGCTGGCCGCTCTCCGCGGATCAGAAGGCCCGGGCGGCCCCTTGCCTCGAAACCGCGCCTGTGCGACATACCCCCCTCCGGGGTCACAGATACTTTTCACAGATACTTTAGAGACACTTTAAAGAGATAGCTGCGGTAGCTCAGTGGCAGAGCACTCCCTTGGTAAGGGAGAGGTCGAGAGTTCAATCCTCTCTCGCAGCACCAGTCCTCGCCTTTGTGTGTGCGGGGCCCTCTGTAAGCAAGCGGCTGGCTATCTACCAAGACCAAGCCCTTATTGCGCGGAAAGCGCGCCGATTTGGTTTTGCGCTTCCTCAGCCGCTTGGGCCAGTTCTTCCAACCCGAGGCTGCCCGCAAGCAGATAATCCGCTCCATTCTGCTGCCAATGGATCGCGGATACTGTCGGCAATGTGTCTGGCTGGCCTGAAATTGCGCTTGGGCTGACGCCTCTTTCCCCGCAAAGCGTGACGTTTCCGGCCCCTGGCTTCGTATAGAGGAAGCAGAGGATCCGCCCTCGCGGCCCTGGCGCAGCGCGGACGCCCGCAAATCTGAGATTTCCGGCAGCAATAATCGGCAAAAGAGGCGCGGAATCATCCTTGGCTTGGTCAGAGCTTTGCGGCGGAGCCGCTCTGGTGCCGAGCGCTTCGAGGGCCTGGCGGAACAGAACCCCTTTTTCCGCTTCCAAAAGGAGGTTATGTTCGAGAGGAGACGGTTGCGAGATGCGGCCGGAACTTTCCAGGGTGGCTGCCCCCCAAGCGAGAAGCGCTCCGCTTGCAAAAGCTGCCCCTAAAAGGGGTGCGAACCATCGCTCGCGCAGGAGCCGGACGCCCGGCGGCCCCTCCTCCCGGCGGCTGATCCAAGAAACGCTCTCTCCCCTCCTGGACGGCTTGAAGCTGTGCCGGGCGGCTTGGGGCTGCGCGGCTCCTCCGAGAAAAGCGCGCAGAGCCTCGTTTTGTCTGCGCCAAATTTCGACGCGCGCCGCATCCTCTGGAGAAGCCGAGAGAAATCTCAAAACCCTTTTTTCTTGTTCGCGGTCAAGCTCGCCATCCACGAATCCGTGCAATTCGGCGGAGCTGACATAATGCCTCGATCCGTCCTTCATGTCTCGTTCGCTACTTAACAACGCGCAGATAGGCCGGAAGGGCCTTGCCAGATTTCCCCCGCGGCTGCGGTGTCAGGAGCTTCGTCAATACGGCGCGCGCCTGTGCAAGCCGCGCGACAAGCGCTATTTGGGGAATCTTGAGGACGCTGGCCGCTTGCGTGTAGGTCAGGCCTTCGATCACGACGAGAAGCAATGCTTCCCTGGCGTCAAGCGGAAGAGACAATAATGCCTGCGCAAGCTTGTCACGCTCGGGGGGCGGCTTCCCGGATGCGCCTTGACCAGAATGCGGGAAGCCCTCCCCCCGCGC
Organism: Methylocella sp.; assembly: GCA_035687205.1. Lineage (GTDB taxonomy): Bacteria > Pseudomonadota > Alphaproteobacteria > Rhizobiales > Beijerinckiaceae > Methylocapsa. The sequence goes on from DASRYK010000029.1 coordinate 3,774, forward strand.
TCCGGCTTGTGCAGCGACGCTTCCCGCTGCAAGGTGCTCCCGGTGCGCTTCCACAAGAAGAGCGTAAAGGCGCAGCCTAAGTTCGAGCGCGGCAAGGGCCGGGAAAGCCTGCGCCTCAGATGCACGCCGCAAAGCGGCCTCAACCAGGCTGCTGGCCAATTGCGAGGGATCTGGCTGACCGGTCGCAAGGGCGCGTGAGAAGCGGAGAAGCTGCGGAGTCCATAACTCCATTTCGGCCCGCGAAACCACCTTTCGCTCCCTTGCCTGTAAGCGCAATCGCCCGCGGCGGGGATTGCGCTTGATTTCTAATCCCGTTGCGAGGTTTGAACTCTGGAAAGCAGCAATCCCATTGCCTCATTCCGCTCCGGGCGTCTTGCGCGAAACGCCGCTACCGCTTAAACGCTGCGGATGCCACCGCCGTTCCACGATACGGCTTCTTGCACTCTCAGGTCCGGATCAAGCATGACGCAACCGGGAACGTTAACCCCTGAACTGCAAGCCTCGGCGCTTCTTGCCGGCAAACGCGGCCTGATCATGGGGGTCGCGAATAACAGGTCCATTGCCTGGGGAATCGCCAAGGCGGCCCGCGAAGCGGGTGCAGAACTCGCCTTCACCTACCAGGGCGAATCGCTCGGCAAAAGGGTGAGGCCGCTTGCAGCGGAACTCGCAGCGAAGGTGATAGGGGATTGCGATGTCACCGATTTCAATGCCCTAAATGCTGTTTTCGAAGAAATCGATAGGATTTGGGGGCATCTTGACTTTGTTGTGCATTGCATAGCCTTTTCCGATAAGGATCAGTTAACTGGGCGATACATAGACACGACTGTCGAAAACTTTCTTAATACACTGCTTGTTTCTTGTTATTCATTCACAGCCGTGGCTCAGCGAGCGGAAAAGCTCATGCCCCGGGGCGGCTCTATGCTGACCCTGACCTATTACGGCGCCGAAAAATGGATGCCTCATTACAATGTGATGGGGGTTGCGAAGGCCGCCCTTGAATCGAGCGTGCGCTATCTTGCAGCCGATCTGGGCGAGCGGGATATCAGGGTCAACGCAATCTCAGCCGGCCCGATCAAGACTTTGGCCGCGTCGGGGATCGGGGACTTCCGCTATATTCTCAAATGGAATGAGTATAATGCGCCTCTCCGCCGCACGGTCACGATCGAGGAGGTCGGCGAAACCGCGGCTTTCCTGCTCTCGCCAATGGCACGCGGCATTACCGGCGAAATCCTTCATGTCGATGCCGGCTATCATATTGTCGGCATGAAGAACCCCGCTGCGCCAGACCTGTCGGTTCAGGCCAAGGACTAGGCCGTTCAGGCCCTATTCAGCCTAAGACGCCAGAATATTCAGAGCTTTTTCCCAGCGCTGAATGCGTCTGCGGGTGACTCGCCTGCAATCGCAAGGCGCAAGGCTGCATAGCTGCTATGTTTAATGATTATATAGAGTCTATGCATGGCGTTTTATTTTGCTTGACCGGGCCAAAGAGCCTCAACCACGACAAATTCGAATGACGTTAAGATTCGATGGATAGCCATGATTGTAGAATTTTCCCTAGTTTCCTTCCCGGAGCCGCCATGCGGAACAGCCTAGCCGGCGCCGCTGCTTTTGTGGACACCGCGCCGCTTCCCACCAGTGCCCGCGGCGCAATTCTGCGCGGCCCCTCAAGGCCCGATTTGATTCGCGATGAATTGCTTTGCGAGATTTTTGCCGCGACCGTAGCGCGCTGCCCATCCGCCATTGCGATGCGCACCTCCGCAGGCAATCTCACCTATGCCGAGGTGGACAAAAAGGCAGAGGCGCTCGCGCTCGCCCTTTTGCTGAAGGGCGCTGGCCCAAAACGGATCATGGGCCTGTGGCTCCCGCGGGGAAACGAGCTGCTTATTGCCCAAATCGCGATTGCGAAGACTGGCGCGGCTTGGCTCCCTTTCGACGCAGATGCGCCGCCTGACCGTGTGGCGGCTTGTCTTGCCGACGCAGGGGCATGCGGTCTTCTGACGTCGCCCGCGTTCCGCGCGAGGCTAAAGACGACACCGTGCCCCGTTTGGACAGAGGGCGAGCTTCTCTGCGAGGCGCCGCACTCCGGGCCTTTCAGGGTTGAGGCCCGCGCGCTCGGCGCCTGCCCGGACGATCCCGCTTATCTTATTTACACCTCAGGTTCGACCGGCATCCCCAAAGGGATCGCCATATCAAGCCGCAACATCTGCCATTACTTGCGCGCCGCCAATGAGGCCTATGGCGTGAGGGAGGACGATGTCGTCTTTCAGGGCTCCTCCGCTGCATTCGATTTGTCAATGGAGGAAATCTGGATTCCTTACCTTGCCGGGGCGAGCCTCTTTGTTGCAACGGCGGCGATGCTCGGGGAAGCCGACAAGCTCCCTGAGATCCTGGAAGCGCATGGTGTGACAGTGCTCGATGCTGTGCCGACCATGCTCGCTCTCCTCCCGCGCGACGTTGCGACCTTGCGGCTGATTATCCTTGGCGGGGAAGCCTGTCCGCCCTGGGTTGCATCAAAGTGGTGCAGGCCTGGACGCAAGATCTTCAACACCTATGGCCCAACCGAGACAACGGTTGTTGCCACAGTGGCGGAAGTGCGCCCGGGCGCGCCGGTGACCATCGGGCGGCCGATTGCGAATTACACCTGCTATGTTGCAAGCGAAAGCCTTGAGCTTTTACCGCCTGGCGCTGAGGGCGAGCTTCTCATCGGCGGCCCAGGGGTAGCCAAGGGCTATCTGGGCCGCAGCGCGCTCACCCGGGAGAAGTTCATTACCAATCCCTTCGCGGAGGATGCGGCCGATCCCATCCTCTACCGGTCGGGAGACGCGGTTTCGGTCGATTCGAATGGCGATATCGTGTTCCACGGCCGGATCGACGATCAGGTGAAGATCCGCGGTTTTCGCGTGGAATTGGGAGAGATCGAGGCGAGGCTCTTAGAAATCACCGGCGTTGCGCAAGCTGCCGCCGTTCTGCGCAACGAGAACGGGGTAGATGAGCTCGTTGCTTTCGTCACCGCTTCACCAGGCATAGACATCGACGCCAAACGGCTGCGCGGCGAACTGCGCGCGAGCCTTCCCTCCTACATGTTGCCTTCGCGTTTCGTGCTGGTTCAGAGCCTGCCGCAGCTCGCTTCGGGCAAGATAGACCGGAGGAAGCTCAAAGAGATCGAGCTAGCCCCGGCAGGCAATGCCGATGCGCAGGAAGCGCCGCGCACCGCAACCGAGGTGAAACTGCTGGAGGCAGCCAAGCGCGTGCTGCCTCCGCAAAATATTCCTCTTGACGCCGATTTTTTCACTGATCTCGGCGGTCATTCCCTGCTTGTGGCACGATTCATTTCAGCCGTGCGGCAAACGCCCGCTCTTTCCCGGATCACGCTGCAGGACGTCTATGAAGCGCGTTCGCTGCGCGCCCTGGCGGCGCTTCTCGACAAGAAATGGGGGCAACTCAAAGACCCTGAGGAGCTGTCATTCCGGCCGCCTCCTCTGCTGCGCCGCTTCTTATGCGGATGCGCGCAAGCGCTTGCTATGCCCTTTATTCTTGCGCTCGTCACTGCGCAATGGCTCGGCGTCTTTGTGAGCTACATGCTGCTCACCAGCGCAGATGCTGGTCTCGTCGAGGAGGCGGCTGGCCTTATCGGAATATATATGTGCATCAATATTGTCACCCTCGCCCTCGTCATTGGATTGAAATGGCTGGTGATCGGGCGAACCAGACCGGGGCGCTATCCGCTTTGGGGAAGCTATTATTTCCGCTGGTGGCTCGTGAAACGCCTTCTTGGCATCGTTCACATCAAATGGTTCCAATGCTCCCCCCTCATAAGGCTTTACCTCTCAGCGCTTGGGGCGAAAATTGGCAAGGATGCCATTATCGGGGAAATTGAGCCTGGGGCTGTTGACCTTATTTCGATTGGCGCCGGCACAAGCATCGGCTCGATCGCCAATTTGGCCAATGCAAGGGTCGAAGGGAACGAGCTGATCATCGGCACAATCGATATCGGAGAGGGCGTCCATATCGGCTCGTCCTGCGTCATTGAGGAGAATGTCAGGATTGGGGACGGAGCCGAGCTTTGCGATCTGACGGCTGTCCCGGCGGGGACGGATATCGGCGCCTTTGAAGTATGGGATGGGTCTCCCGCCCGCAAGACCGGGGAGGCGGGCCGCGGCGCTCAGAGTCAGCCGCCCGCGGCTTCCGCTTTGCGGCGGGGCATGCTTGGGGCCGCGTATCTCGCCGCGCTTTTGGCAATTCCGCCGCTCGGTTTGCTTCCCATCATTCCTGCCTTCTGGGTCTTCGACCGGATCGACGAAATGATGGGTGCAGCAGATATGGGCCGCGCTGTCTATCTGCTCTCCATTCCGGTCATGGCCTGGCCCACGGCCTTCGTCATGGTGCTCGTCACGGTCGGATTCATCGCAGCATGCCGATGGATCATCCTGCCGTGCGTCCGCGAAGGGGTCTACTCCGTCCACTCCTGGTTTTACCTCCGCAAATGGATTGTTTCGCTTGCCACCGAGGTTACGCTTGAGACGCTTTCTTCGCTCTATGCCACCGTTTACATGCGCGGCTGGTACAGGCTCATGGGGGCGAAGATTGGCAAGGACGCAGAGATTTCCACCAATTTGTCCGGCCGGTACGATCTCGTCGAGATTGGGGAAAAATGCTTCATTGCGGATGAAGTTGTCTTGGGCGACGAGGAAATCCGCAGTGGCTGGATGCGGCTTGAGCGCGTGAAAACAGGCCCGCGCGTGTTCGTCGGGAACAGCGCCGTTGTGCCTCCAGGCTCTGAAATTCCCGCCAACGCGCTTATCGGCATCAAATCGAAACCGCCTGCAAACCATTTGATGCACGAAGGCGGCACCTGGTTCGGGTCGCCGCCAATCGAGTTGCCCGTCCGGCAGGTCTTCGATGGAGGCGGGGCGAACTGGACTTATGAAGCGCCGCGCTGGAAAAAAATCGCCCGGGCTTGCTTTGAGGCAGTCACAATATCCCTGCCCACCATGCTCTTTATCACCTTTGGGACCTGGGCCGTGGAATGGTTCAGCGCCAGCGTGCTCGAAGGCCGGTATTTGACAGCGCTATCCGAGTTCATCGTTGCATCTGTCCTTATAACTTTCGGGCTTTCATTTGTCGTGATCGCTCTAAAATGGATCACCATGGGGCGTTATGAGCCAGTTACTCGGCCTTTGTGGTCCTGGTGGGCGATGCGGACGGAGGCGGTCGCCGTTATTTACTGGGGCCTTGCCGGGCGCGTTCTCCTTGATCATTTGCGTGGCACGCCATTTTTGCCTTGGCTCCTGCGGCTGTTCGGGGCGAAATTCGGCCGCGGAGTATTCATGGACACGACCGACATTACGGAATTCGACTGTGTCAAAGTCGGCAATTATGCCGCGTTCAATGCGCTGAGCGCATTGCAGACCCACCTCTATGAGGACCGCGTGATGAAGGTGGGCCGGGTTGCTATCGCCGATGGCGTCACTTTGGGGGCCGGATCAACCGTGCTCTATGACACGGTCGTTTCAAACTATGCGCGGCTCGGCCCCCTGACGGTTGTGATGAAGGGAGAGCAGATTCCTCCAAATTCTTCCTGGTCGGGGGCGCCTGCAGAGCCAAAGGCGGCGGCCAAGCCTTCTGGCGACAGAGCCGCAGCTTAGCCCTCATGGCACGCCTTAAAGCCGCGTCAGTAGCGCTGCAACCTGAATGTAACGGAAAAGGTAATCTTCGCGGCTCTCCTTGAGCCGCGCCCGCACCCGCTCGTAAAGAAAGTCGAGCACGTCATCCAAGCCGGGCCGCGGCGTCAGCGAGAGGCGCACCATGGGTTCGGTGAAGGCGCGCAGAAAGGCGGTGTAGCCGCTTGCATAGGCATCGAGATCCTTGCTGCGCTCATAGTCCTCATTAAATGGAACGGGGACTTCCATCGATTCCGCCCTCTCAAGTTTGAAGAGATGCGAAAGCCCGGCGGAGGGGCCGGAGACGGGGGCGGTCAACTCCTCGAGTGAGCGGAAGTAGACAGGAAATACAAGGCGCTCATAATCTTCCCGGCTTGCCCGTCCGGCCTTCACTACGTCCATCATGGCATCATTGAGAACATCATAGATACCATCGCAGCAGCGGTGCTGCTCTCCAACGCCGAAGCTTGCGGCAAGCAGCTTCCCGCCTGGCACCATCGACGCTGCCCGCGCGCGGTAGAAATTTTGCAGATCCGCCGCGGCTAGCTCCGCATAGGCGCGTCTTGCTTCTTCCGGGACGCTTGCGCCGGGGCGGGGGCGTCCAGGGCCCATGGGCAGGATGTAATCGGGAATCGCCTCGCGGGGCCTCCGGCTCAAATAGCCAAGAGCATTGAAAGTCATGGCAATCGTGAGGGTGCCGCTGGGCATGAGCTGATTGTACATGCTTCCCCCCACAGCGGCGGTATAGACGCTCGGCGCTGAGAATGCTGATGTGCCGCCGGGCATCAGATTGGCGAAAAGCTGATTGAAATCATTGGTGGGGAGGTCGCTCAGGACGATCTGGACCGGCCGGTTCGTGCGGGCGCGGATCGCCGCAACAGCCTGCTTCATTGCCGCCACGGAATTGCGGCCTTGAGAGGCGCCAAAATCAGCAACCACGACCGGTCCTTGGCTCTCCTCGAAATTCATCGTGGCGATCGCATCGAGAAGCCAAGGCAGCACGGCATAGATCGACTGAAGCTGCGGCGCGGAGTGCTGATCGTAATATCCATGCGGCTTCATTCCGGTTGTGACTGGCATGATGGCTCCCCTGGCGCTGGCCTGCGTGTCTGCAGCAGTTCCTTAGAAGTAAGCATGAGGAAACAAACTCACAGCAAGGCGATGGCCGCGATCTGGCGGCCATAATCGGGCTCCTTGCGATGCACCGAACGGCGATAGGAATAGAATTTTTCAGGCTCGGAATAAGTATCGAGGGCCAAGTCCTCGAATTGCCCAACCCCAGCAAGCCTTAGTCTCATCGCTATGAAGCGCGGGAGATCGAACATGAAATGACCTGGGCGCGAAGCCTCCGCGAAGAACTCCTTATAGGCGCTTGATACCTCAGCGAACCGGTCTGCAAACTCCTTGCTGACCTCGTAGCTCTTCTGTGCAATCGTTGGGCCGAGGGCCGCGGCTATGGAGGCCCGGCGTGCGCCGAGCCTTTCCATCGCATCGAGGGTGGCTTCGAGCACCCCCGATAGGGCGCCCTTCCAGCCCGCATGCGCTGCGCCGATTACACGGGCCTCCCCGTCGGCGAAAAGGATCATGCCGCAATCCGCGCCGGTCACGCCAACGCCAAGCCCCGGCGTTGCCGTCACCAATGCGTCGCAAGAAGGGCGCCCAGCAAAAGGCTCCGTCACAATCACAGCATCCGGCGAATGCGTTTGATAAGGCACGAGCAGGCGAGCAGGGTCGATTTTAAGGCGCATAGCCATCCGCCGCCTGTTCTCCGCCACCGCTTGAGGATCGTCCCTCGACCCGATGCCGCCATTGAGCGAAGCATAAAGACCCCTCGAGACGCCGCCCTCCCGCGTGAAAAATCCGTGGGTGATTCCAGGCCTGCCAAGGAGAGGAGCCTGAATGGCCACAGCTTCAGACTTTGTCATCCGGGCGCTGTCTCGAAACCTGGAGGCGCGCCAAGGCCCTTTTGGGTCACGGCCAGCACCTTGAAGAGCCGCGCCATATCCGCGGGGGATCCAGCTTCCCGCCCGGCAAGACGCAAAAGCGCCTCGTCGATCGCCACGCGCTCGCGGCCGTTGGCATTCTTTTTGAGTGCTGCGGCGCGCTCGTAAATGCCCAGGCGGGTGAGCCATATGCCTTGCTGCACGGGGCCGTAAACATCCGCGCCCGCTGTGCGCGCCGCGCTCGAGAGAGCGCAAAAATCAACATGGGCCGTAAGATCAGCCTCTCCCGGCTCCCTCAGGGGGTCGTCGAAGCGATGGCTCCGGACAGCTTGCAGGGTCTCGCCGCGGGCAGGCCTGTCGTAGCCATAGTCGATGATAAGAGCCGCTCCGCCACCGGAGGAAATCCGCGCCGCGAGCTCAGTCATCAAGCGGGCGGCGGCAAAGCCTGCCTCGATCACTTCGCCGGCGGCGCCCGGCGTATCGAGGCCAAGGACAGGCTCCGGCGCCAAGCCAAAGCAAAGATGGTTTTCTTGGCCAAGACCGATGACCCTTTCGTGCCAGCCATCCGCCTGGCGAATGAAATGCCGCACGGGAAGGCAGTCGAAGAATTCATTGGCGATGACGATTGCAGGGCCATGGGGGAGGCTGTCAATCGTCTTATGCCAGCTTATGGGGCGGCCAAAACCGCTCAGCTTTTTCCGCTGGGCCTCCTGCAAGACCGCGCTCGTCTCCACAAGATGAACATCGAGGGCCGAAGAAAATTCTGGGACTGCCCTTGCCGCGCGAAGGGCATCTGCCATGAGTGTTCCGCGCCCTGGGCCGAGTTCGGCGAGCCGGAATGTCCGCGGCTTGCCCATGGCTTGCCAAACTGCAGCGCACCAGAGCCCAATCAATTCCCCGAACATCTGGCTGATTTCCGGTGCCGTGATGAAATCCCCTTCCGCCCCAAGCGGAATTCGTGACGCGTAATAGCCATGAACGGGATGGTTGAGAGCAAGAGACATAAAAGTCTCGACGCTGATCGGCCCCTCCGCAAGGATCATTTCGCGGATGAATTGCTCAAGCGGGGTCATGCGGGGTCTCGAATGCTGCGGGCGGCGGGGCGCCAGAAAGCCCGGATGATCAAAGGAATGCCAGCCGCAATCAGGGGCAGCGAGAGAAGCATTCCCATCGTCGCGCCGCCAAAGAGAAAGCCGAGTTGCGGGTCGGGCTCGCGGAAGAACTCGCAAAAGATGCGCGCCGCCCCATAGCCTGTGGCAAAGAGCCCGGCAACAAGACCCGGGCGCTGCAAGGCGCCGAGCCGGATAGCCGCATAGAGCAGGAGAAAGAGGGCGGCTCCTTCGAGCGCAGCCTCATAGAGCTGGCTAGGATGGCGCGGCAAAGGCCCCGCGCCGGGAAAAACGACGGCCCATGGCACTTCTGCAGGCCGCCCCCAGAGCTCCGGCTTGATGAAATTTGCGATTCGGCCAAGAAAGAGCCCGATTGGAACGGCGGCTGCAGAAACATCGGCCAGGCTCAACACTAAAATGCCCTTGCGCTTGGCAACAAGGAAAATTGCTATAAGCGTGCCTGCAAGGCCGCCGTGAAACGACATGCCGCCCTTCCAAAGGGCGAGGATCTCCGCCGGGTGGGCGAGATAAAAGCCGGGATTATAGAAAATCACATAGCCGATCCGGCCGCCGAGAATGACCCCCATGGCGGCGTAAACGAGAAAATCATCGATGTCGCCAGGAGAAGGAGGGCTGAGGCTGCCCCAATAGGATTGGCGCTTTACGATCGCCCGCGCATAGGCCCATCCGAGCACGAGGCCCGTAATATAAGCCAAAGCGTACCAGCGTATGGGCAAAGGCCCGATTGTGACAAGGACAGGATCAATGGCCGGAAAGGCTAGGGACATCGCAATGAGGTATCCAGCGTGGCAGGCGCTTCGCCCGGCTGCCGGGAACGCCATGCTTTTCCGGGGCCGTGGCGCAACTGAGGCGCCAGTGCAGCGCCGGGTCAAGCTTGACCGGCCTTGCGTCAGCGCGCTCCCCAGCTTTTTACATAAGGAGATGACGCCGCCAAGGCGCTCCGCTGATAAGTTATTGGCCGCCGGGAGGCCCTATGCTAGAAGCGGCCGGGAGTTGGAGTGAGGCCATGCCGCAGAGCCGGGTATTTGACGATTTCGCTCGCCTTATGACCGATGCGGCCGAGGTGGCACAAGGGGTCAGGCGCGAGGCCGAAAACGTCATGAAAAGCCAGCTTGAGCGCCTTCTCGCATCCATGGACGTCGTGACGCGCGAGGAGTTCGAGGCGGTCAAGGAAATGGCTGCCAAGGCGCGAGACGAAAACGAAAAATTAAGCCAGCGCCTGGCCGCGCTGGAGTCTGCGCTGCAGGCAGGGGGGCGTGGCGCTGGCGGACAGAATTAGCGCTCTGCGCAGGGATAGAAGCGCAATACGGCTGTGCGCTGCCCTGGGGGGCGGTATGCGGAGTAAAAGACCATAGAGCGGTTGAGGGCTTTTTCCGTCTCCGGCAATAACAGCCTTGGCGCAGCCCGGCAGAAGCTTTTCCCCAAAGGAGGCGCTATGCGCCAATTTCCACCGGCGCTAAAATTATAATAAACACTTTCCTCAATCTTCCCGGCCAGCCGCTGCCCACAATCTTGGAGCTTTTCCCATGGTTGAATTTGAATCGGATGAGTTGAGGCCCGGCAAGCCGCGCTCGAAGGTTGTGACCTTCCTTATCTATGACTGGCCGTATCTGCTGATGCTTGCGCTCGCTATCCTAGGCGTTGCCTATACGAGCGTTTCCAATACAGGCATCAGGACCTATTGGATGGCGCTTGGCCCTTTGTTCGGCATCATCACCGTCGCTGTTCACTGGCGGGATGCGAAAGGGGTGAATGAGCATTGGCAGCTCGTCCGGACCCAGGCCCTGCATTGGGCGGCGGTCATGTTTGCCATGTATCTCGTGCTGCTGTCGGATGTTCACCGGATGCTGGGCGCTGATGGCAGCGCGCTTGCGGTGCTGACAGTGCTGGCCTTGGGCACCTTCACCGCGGGCATTCACGCAGAGGCTTGGCGCATCACCCTCGTCGGCCTTGTCCTGGGTCTTGCCGTTCCAGCCCTGGCTTGGCTCCAGCGCTCGACGCTCCTCGTTCTTCTCGTTGTCATTGTGCTCGTGGCATTCGCTATTTTGATTTTCCTGCACAGTCCTGTAAGGGAAAACGCGGGGAGGGCGCCGGAGGAACTTTGATCAATCTTCCAGTGTGATCAATCTTCGAAGAAGGTTTTGAACCAGCTCTTGCGGGGGGAAGCAATCTCCGCTGGCGGCGCGGCTGAAGCCGGCGCTTCGCCAGACGGAGCCGGAGCAAGGGAATATTCGCGAATGGCGAAGCGGATGATGGCGCCGATCGCAGCGGCGAGCGGAACAGCGATCAGAAGCCCGACGAACCCGAACAGATAGCCAAAGGCGGCAACGGCGAACATCACCCAGAGCGGGTTGAGCTCGATGCGCGAGGCAACGAAGTACGGCGCCAGCACATAGTCCGCAGCCGCTTGGCCCGCTGCAAAAATACCGGCTATGATGGGGATCATTGTCCAGCTTGGCCAGAACTGGAGCACCGCGACGGCCAGAGACAATGCAAGCCCGGTGAATGACCCGAGATAGGGAATAAAGCTGATGAGGCCAGCGATCAGCCCGATCAGAATTCCATGATTGAGCCCGGTCAGCCTGAGTGCCGCCGCGTAATAAAGAGCAAGGATCAGACAGATCGTTCCCTGGCCGCGGAAAAATCCGGCAATCATCGAATCGATTTCTTTGGCGAGCCCGGCAACAGCCTCCCGATGGGCAGGCGGGATGGCCTTTCCGATCGACGAAATCAAGCTGTTCCAGTCGTTCAGCAAATAGATCGAGATGATCGGAGAGACGATGAGCAGCGAGAAGATCGATATCAACGCCTGGCTGTCGGTCCAGAGCGAGCGCAGAAAAGCAGGGATCCAATCCGCCGCAAGCGAGGCTAGCTCGCCCGCGGATTGCTCTGCTTCACTCAGCCCCAATCCGGCGATCTTGCGCAGCCATGGCCGCTGCGGATCTGCCGCCAATGCCTGGAGCTGGCCGATATATTCGGGAAATTTTTCAACGAGAACGGCAAGCTCCATGCCGATGAGGGGCACAGCATAAAGCAGCGCCGTGGCAGCGCCTGCCACAAATGTTCCCACAATTGCGACTGCGGCAAGGGCGCGGTTTATTCCCGCCCTTTCCAGCCGGTCAACCAGAGGATGGAGAATATAGGCAAGGACTGCCCCCGCGGCAAAGGGGAGAAGGATTTCGTGCAGCAGCACAATAGCGGCAAGGATGGCAAGAGCCGCAAGCCACAGCACGGAGGACTGGCGTTTCAAATTCATAGCATGATTCGAGGCGAGGGAAACGCGAGGCTGACGATTCGGCCATGAGTGTCAGCCCCCCTGGCAAGTCTTGTCAACCGCGCATCTTCCAATCTCTCCCAGCCATTGGCCACAAGGAGCGCAGCTGCCTTTGCAGACGTCAGGCATCTTGGCAGTGTCCGGGGCGCAGCGGCTCCAGCGGCGCCTATCGATGGGGACAAAACGGCGGAACAGTTGCAATTGGCATGCGGCTTGTGATTCCGTACCTCCGCCGGCTTTGACGGGGCGCTTGAGTCGCGGGCCGGCGTCTCGATCAGCTGCCGGAAATGCAGGTGCATTGAACGGCCGGATTTCTTTGAAGGCCGCAGCATGCCTTTTTCGCAACGTCATCCCGAGCGTGCCGAACATCCTGTTGACATCATCGAGCGCTTTGCAATCCTCAATCATTGGCCCTTCGACCGCGAAGACCGGGATGAAATCTCCCTAACGGTCTCTGGAGGCTGGTCGGATTATGCGGTTGCATTTACTTGGCTGGCCGATGTCGAGGCCTTGCATGCTGCCTGCTCCTTTGGCCTCAAAGTTTCATATGCCCGCCGCCAAGAGCTTGTGTCGCTCATTGCCCTCATCAACGAAGAGCTCTGGATTGGCCACTTCGACGTTTGGCCAAAGGATGGAATCGTGATGTTCCGGCACGCGATCCTGCTTGCTGGGGGAGCCGAGCTGAACGGCCATCAATGCCAGTCTGCACTTGCCATGGTCGTGCGTGCCTGCGAGCGTTATTATCAGGCGTTTCAATTTGTGGTCTTTGCCGGAAAAACAGCGCGGGAGGCGCTTGAAACGGTGATGCTCGAACCTCAAGGAAGCGCCTGACATGGAACCGCTTGATACGGCCCCATTGCGCTGGCCGCTTGTCCTTGCCGGAGCAGGCAAGATGGGAAGCGCCATGCTGCGGGCTTGGCTCGATGCCGGCTATGATCCGCAACAAATCAGCGTTGTTGAGCCGCACCCCACGCCGGAAATCTTTGAGCTTGCCCGGTCGGCGGGCTTTACTATCGGCCCGCCCGCCAAGCCTCCTGCGATCCTTGTCCTGGCGATGAAGCCGCAGAGCTTCGATGAAGCCTCGGCGCCGCTTTCTTCCCTTGCCGGGCCTGGGACGCTTGTCTTGTCGATCATGGCGGGCAAGACGATTGCCAGTCTCTCGGCTAGGCTGCCGCAGGCAGGCGCTGTCGTCCGGGCCATGCCAAATCTTCCTGCGGCGGCCGGAAGGGGAATGACTGTGCTTGTGGCAGATCCGCTCACGGCGCAGGATCAGCGCGCTGCAGCCGAGGCTTTGCTCAAGGCTATGGGGCAAGCCGAATGGCTTGCGAGCGAAGATCTGATTGACACAGCAACCGCCGTATCCGGCTCTGGCCCAGCTTACTTTTATTATCTTGCCGAAGCCCTGGCCATGGCGGGCACCGCCGCTGGCCTGCCTGCCGGAGCCGCTGCCCGCCTGGCCCGGGCAACGCTTGAGGGCGCGGGCGAGCTGGCGTTTCGGACGCCTGGAAAGAGCCTGGCCGAGTTGCGCCAAAGTGTCACGTCGCCCGGCGGCACAACGGCAGCGGCCCTCTCAGTGCTTATGGCTCCGGACGGCCTCGCGCCGTTGATGGAGCGCGCCGTCAGAGCTGCCAAGCAGCGGGCGGTTGAGCTTTCAGGATAAGGAATCCGATGAATTTGCTCCCATTGAAGTGCAGACTCGAGCCCGTCTTCGCTATCGTTTTTGTCCTCTTAAACCCCGCTTCCTCCAAAGGCGCCGGTGAGGAAAGCGCTTACGTCGAACTGAAAACAAATGTGCCGGGCAGTTTTTCCTATGTGAGACGCGACGAGATCGAGGCCGTCTCTGATATCAGCCCAGGGCATTGCCTGCTGTTTTTCGCCACGGGTAAGAACATCAGGGCATTTCAGCCATGTTCTTCCATTTTGAGTGAAATAAAACGTAACAATTTTGTGTCTTTTCCGAGCGAATTCGGCAGTATTTATATAACCCCGGCCTCGATCTACGAGCTCATATGGACGACGAACTCCGGATGCCGGTTGACATTAAAGAGCGGCAAATTTTTTATGTCAAACAGTTATGCAATGATGTGCACAAAGCCTTGGCGCCTGGCTGAGGTGACGAATGCGGCGGCGCTTACCTTTTGAGCCTGAAACCGCATGCGCCTATTGGAACCGGCCGTCCCGCGGATTAGATGGGTCAAATCTATCTTTTAAAGCTGTCTTGAAGAAATCGGCCTAGCCGGAGAGACGCAAATGGCAAATGAACAACACGGCGGAAGCGAAGAGGCGCCGGCTGGTGCGCAGGAAGCCAAGGCTGTCGCCGAGACGAGGGAGATCACTGCGGCTCCGAAGGATCCGCGCAATGCGATCATTGACGCGCTCATGGAGCTTGCCGGAGAGCGCAGCTGGGAAGATATCACGATCTCGGATGTGGCGGCGCGGGCCAATGTTTCTCTGGCAGCCTTCCGCGAATTTTTCCCCTCCAAGGGTGCGGTGCTCGCGGCTTTTGCGCGGCGCATTGATCAGACAGTTCTCAAGGCCACTGGCGATGAGATGGCGGGCGAGCCCATCAAGGAGCGCCTGTTTGACATATTGATGCGCAGGCTCGACGCCCTTGCGCCTTATAAGCTCGCCCTTGAAGGCATCTATGATTGGGCGCTGCGCGATCCGCTAGCCGCCGCGGCTCTCAACCGCGTCGTGATCAATTCGATGAGGTTCATGCTGGAGGCCGCAGGAGTCGATTCCGAGGGGCCAGTGGGAGCCCTCAAATTGCAGGGGCTCGCGATTGCCTGGGCTGGAGTGCTCCGTGTTTGGTTCAGCGACGATGATCCGGGTCTCGCAGCCACCATGGCTGCGCTTGACCGCGCGCTGACGAGGGGCAGCAGCTTTGTGGCCCGCGCCGAGGATGTTAACAGGCTTGTTTCGCCTCTGTTCTCGCTTGCAAGAGGCTTTTTCTACCGCAGGCCGGCCCGCGCGTCCGCGCATCCAGAAGAGCATCCTCTGGGCAAGAGCGAAAGCGCTGCCACGTAACGGCAAATTCGCCGTTTAGTCCCGGACGCCAGGACCCTCATGCCGCGACCATTCCCGCGGCTCAAGCTCGATGAGAGCGGGGCCTGCCGCATATCTGCTGCCGAGCCTCAGCCTTTCTGCGATCCAGGCCCGGAAAGAGGGCGCAGCAAGCGCTAGGCCGAGAAGATCGGACACAAAGCCGGGCAGGATGAGCAATATCCCGCCCACTCCTTCAAGGGTTCCATCGAGAAGAGCCTCTTTCGAGAGACCGGCTGGCGCCGAGGCCTTCCGGGAAAGGGCCTGCCTGAGCCTTACAGCAGCCGATAATCCCAGCCGCCGCAGAATGGCCAAGCCCAGAAAGCTTGTCAGCAGGCAGCCGAAAACGGCGCCAGAAAAACCGATCGCATGCACAACAATAGAAAAAACAGCAAGTTCAGCCGCGAGCCAGGCGGCGAGATAGGCGAGCAGAAGGACAGGCAGCCGGACGAGAGGCCTGCCCGCGTTTGTTCCGTTCAGAGCGCCGTGCGGCCGGAGGCGGAGCATTGACCTCCCTCTAGGCTGGACTTCGGCTTTCTTTTCCCCACATAAGGTAGCATGATATCGCGCCAATCAAAGCGCAACAGGCTTCAGCCGAGAGACAACGCCCCCAAATGCAAGACTCGTTCGATATGACGACGATCATCTTCGCGCTTCTCGCAGCATTCGTTGTTTGGAAGCTGCGCTCTGTCCTTGGCACGCGGAGCGGGACAGAAAAGCCGCCCACGAACCCCTTCGCCAGCGGAGCTCCGGGCAGCGTTGGCGCGCGCCGCAGCGAAGCTGCCGGCCAGGTTCTCACTCTGCCAGGAGCAGCGGAGAGCCCGGCGGGGCCTGTTGCCGCCAAAGAGGACCGCTGGAAGCCCTTCGCAGAGCCAGGGTCGAAGGCCTATGCCGGGCTTGATGCCATTGCTGCGGCCGATCCCTCCTTTTCGATCAAGGCCTTTGCCGAGGGGGCGAAAACAGCGTATGAGATGATCGTTACAGCTTTTGCCGAAGGCTCGCGTGACGTGCTCCGGCCGCTCCTTTCGCCCGAGGTCTTCGAAAGCTTCTCAGCAGCAATCGACGAGCGCGAAAAGCGTGGCGAAAAGGTTTCCACAACCCTTGTGTCTACCGGGAAGATCACCGTCGAGGATGCAGAGCTTCGAGGCCGGATGGCCGAGATCAAGGTTCATTTCACAAGCGAGATGATAACAGCAACGCGTGACAGTGCTGGAACGGTGATCGATGGAGACGCCGAGAAGGTTGTCGAGGTCAACGACATCTGGACTTTCACCCGTGATGTGCGTTCGCGTGACCCAAACTGGAAGCTCTGCGCGACCGAATCGGCTTAATGCACAAATGAGCAGATTCTGCAGGGGGCTGGCTGCGAGCCTGCCGCGCTGCCGTGCAGCGCAAATGCAAGCTTGAACTCCTCTGCCCCCGTCAGCCTGTCCTTTGAGGATCTTACGGGGTTTGCGGAGGACGGCCTCTTGGAAGCCTTCGGTGCCTTCCGGCGGTCATGCGCGGCGATTGCCGGAAAGCTGCCTCCATTGCGCCCCGCCGTCCCTGCGCCGCCCGCGCTCCGGTCTATCGCCCGCGAAGCGCTTGCCCAAGAGTTCTCCACGGTTGAAGATGCGAGGCGCTTTTTTGAGGCGCATTTCCGGCCATGGCGGGTTGCGGGGCCAGATCAGGCGCTCCTGACCGGCTATTATGAGCCCGTTGTGGAAGGCTCGCTCGTCCGGACTGAGGATTTCACAGCCCCCATTCTAGCAAGACCTGACAATCTGACGTCCCTCTCCCCTTTCCCTGACAGGGCGGCCATCGAAGCGGGTGCGATTGATGCCGGCACTGCGCCTGTTGTCTGGCTGCGCGACCGGGCCGAGGTATTTTTCGTGCAGGTGCAGGGCTCGGCGCGAGTCCGCTTCGCCGATGGGAGGATGGCGCCCCTTATTTATGCCGGCCGGAATGGCCATCCCTACACATCCATTGGGCGGATCCTGATCGAATCGGGGGAGATCTCCGAAGCGGAAATGTCTCTTGCCGCGCTCAAGCAATGGATCCGCGCCCATGGCCAGTCCCCCGGGACGGAGGGCTTCGCGCTTATGCAGCGCAACAAATCCTATGTCTTCTTCCGGCTGGGAGAGGCAGGTGAGGCCAGCGATGGCGCCATCGGCGGGCAAGGAATTTGTTTGACGGCCCTGCGCTCGATCGCGGTGGACCGCTCGATTTGGAGCTATGGGCTGCCCTTTTGGCTTTCTGCGGATCTGCCCTGGCAAGGCAAGCAGCCTTCGCCTTTCCGGCGCCTCATGATTGCTCAGGATACCGGCTCGGCGATCACCGGACGGGCGCGTTGCGATATTTTCTTCGGGCCGGGGGATGACGCAGGCGCCCGGGCAGGCGATATTCGGCATGCGGGCGAAGTTGTCGTCCTGGTGCCCGCCGGACAGGCGCCGCCGTGAATAAGAACGTCTTTCCTGATTCGAAAATCCATCCCCGCCGGCTCCGGGAGGAAGAGATTGAGCTCTGGCGTGACGTGACGCAGAAGGTTGCGCCCCTGCCGGGAAGAAAATCGCCGGAGCTGCCGCAAAGGCCCGCGGGAACCG
Organism: Methylocella sp.; assembly: GCA_035687205.1. Classification (GTDB taxonomy): domain Bacteria; phylum Pseudomonadota; class Alphaproteobacteria; order Rhizobiales; family Beijerinckiaceae; genus Methylocapsa. The sequence continues at coordinate 21,405 of DASRYK010000029.1, forward strand.
GCGCTGGCCCAATGGGGACCGGGGCAATCCCGCCTGGCTCCAGCGCATTGTCTCGAGATGCCGCATGTGCCGAGCGCCCGGCACCGCTTGCGCTTGCGCCGCTCGAGCGGCGCCTGCGCCAAAAACTCGCTCGGGGAAAGGCGGCACCGGAAGCCGTCATTGACCTGCATGGCATGACCCGGGAGCAGGCTTTTTTGGCTCTGCGAGCCTTTATGATAAGAGCCCAGATTGATGGCGCGCGCCTCGTTCTCGTTGTTACCGGCAAGGGGGGGCGGGCTGGCTCCGGCGGCGATTCGCCAGGCGTCCTGCGGAAATGTGTCCCAAGCTGGCTCCGCGCCCCCGGGTACCGTTCGATCGTTCTTGGCCTTGAGGAAGCGGCGCGGCCGCACGGGGGAGCCGGGGCGCTTTATGTGAGGCTGAGGCGCCGAGAGCGCGCAACAGGCGGAACGCAAGACCCGTGATATTCCAACGGAATGACCTTCAGCAGTTGATGGCGCCTTCACTTAGTGACATCGAGAGGCTGGCAGAGAAGGCGTTTGCCGCTCTGCCTGAGGATTTCAAGCGCCTTTGCGAGGGATTGGTGATCCGCATCGCGGACTTTCCCGACGGCGAGACCGTCGAAGCAATGGGCTGCGAAAGCGAGTTCGATCTTTTGGGCCTCTTTCGCGGCCGTGGACGCGCCCAATCCGGCTTTTCCCCAGCGACAGGCCAGTTCCCGAACATGATTTGGCTCTATCGCCGCCCGATTCTCGACTATTGGGCGGAGCATGAAGAAACCCTCGGCGCCATCGTCACTCATGTGCTCGTGCATGAGATAGGACATCATTTCGGCCTATCGGATGGCGATATGAAGCTTATCGAAGAGGCTGCGGAGTAAGTCTGCAGTGATCCAGCGGCGCGGTGTGCCGCGCTCTTATTTTAGAAGGATGCTCTCATGATTGATGCGGCGCTCGCCGCGGGCGGTCAGATTTTCACGCCTGCGTTCCGGAAGGCGCTCTGGAAGACGCTGGGGTTGACCTTGGCGCTGCTTGCCCTTGCTTGGGTGATTCTTCATAAGCTCGTGGTGGCGGGCGCTGCGCTTCCTTATCCCTGGGCATCAACGGCTTTGTCGTTTCTGAGCGGCATCGGGCTTTTTATTGGCCTTGCGTTTCTGGTGACGCCTGTCTCCTTTGTCGTCGCCGGATTTTTCTTTGACGAATTGGCGGAAACTGTGGAGCAGGAAATTGCCCCTGGCGAGGCACCCGGCCGCCCGCTCTCGCTATCCGGCGCGCTCTGGCTTTCGGTCAAATTCGCGGCTGTTTCCCTTGCCGTGAATCTCCTTGCGCTCTTGCTGCTCCTTCTGCCGGGGCTCAATGCGGCAGCTTTTTTCGGCGCCAATGCTTACTTGTCTGGCCGCGGCTATTTCGAGCTTGCTGCGTCCCGCTATCTTTCCTTCGCGGAGGTGCGAAGGCTGCGCAGGCTCAATGCGCTTCGCCTTTTCGCCGCGGGGCTCGTCATAGCTGCGATGCTTGCCGTGCCCGTGCTGAACCTGCTCACGCCGCTTTTTGCGGCGGCCTTCATGGTCCGGATCGCGAGGAGCATTATGCGGCCGGGCTGGAAGAAGCCCCTTGCCGCAACCCGTTAAGGCTCAAATTGCGCGGGTCCCGGCAAACTGCCCGGTTTTGCGGTAGCGGTAAAGATAGGAAGGCACAAAAGTCTCAAATGGCTCGGGCGTGATCCCAAGCCCGGCGAGCGTGCGGCCTTCGGCTTCCGCTTTGGCCGAGACGATATTGTCCTCCCGCAAAAGCGTCACTTGGTCGGGCGTCAGCGTGAGGATCTCGGGGAAGAGGCCTAAAGTGAGCTTGCGCAGCAGGCTGGTGACGGCCGCGACCGTCCGCGCAGTAGCGAAGGAAATAGGGACGAGGCGGCGGCGGCGCCCGGTGACCTCCAGCACAAAGGTCAAGATCCGCCGCATGGTCGCAACTTCCGGGCCTCCTAACTCGTAGATTGTGCCAGGCTTTGCCTTTCCATCCGCAGCCAATGCAATGGCAGATGCCACGTCTCCAGCAAAAACGGGCTGGAACTTTGTCGTCCCGCCGCCAATCAGCGGCAGCGCAGGCAGGAAACGAGCCATGGCTGCAAAGCGGTTGAAGAACTGATCCTCGGGGCCAAAAATGACGGAAGGCCGCAGGATAATGACTTCCGGGAAGACTTGCCGCACGGCGGCTTCGCCAAAAGCTTTTGTTTGAGCATAAAGCGAAGATGAGGCGGGATCCGCGCCGAGCGCCGACATTTGAACGAGGACCTCGCTTCCGGCGTTCTTTGCTGCCTTGGCAACGGTTTGAGCGCCGATGTGATGAAGGGAGTCGAAACTCTGCGCGCCATGCTGATGCATGATGCCGACAAGGTTAATCACCGCTTGGGCGTCCCGCGCGGCATGGGCCACCGATTCCGGATAGCGGATATTTGCCTGAACTGCGTGAATTTGGCCGGCTCTTCCAAGCGGCTGAAGATGAAAGGCAAGGTCGGGGCGGCGCGACGCAACCCGGATTCGCCAGCCTTGCCGTGCCAAGGCACGCACCACATGCCGGCCGACAAAGCCTGAGCCGCCAAAGACGGTCACGAGCCGGTCTGTCTTCATCGCGTCATCGGCCATGATGTTGCCCCTGATTGCTCGAACGGCCGTTCTAATGCCATTTTAATGGAAAGGAAATGAGGAAAGGGCCGCTCAATGCGCAGCCTCCGGCCTCCAGCGACGGAATTGGGTCAATATTGACAAAACCGGAAAACGGGCCTCTATCGAACCGCCATGCCCAGGTGGCGGAATTGGTAGACGCGCTGGTTTCAGGTACCAGTGGTGAAAGCCGTGGAGGTTCGAGTCCTCTCCTGGGCACCAGATGTTGCACCTGGACCCTGCTGGACAGCCCGGATCGCATCTGAAGATCCTTGAAATTTCAGGGTTTATTCTTCGGGGCAGTCCAGAATCCTCCCTTGATATCGCGGTAGAATGTTGGCCTCATTGTTAAGGTCAGTATTTAGCTGGCCTCGGATAAGGGGGGTAAGGCTAAAAATGCCGCTTACCGATGCTGCAATCAGAGCCGCCAAACCAAATGAAATAAGTCCGTGAAGCTCTCGGATAGGGGCGGCTTGCAGCTATGGATTAAGCCTTGGGCGGAAAGCGCATGACCCGCGACGAGGCAGTGCGGAAGCTGGCATCATAGACCCGCCCAAGCCGTCAAAAGCGCTGTGAGATGACCAACAGGCGCACGGCCGGGGCCAGCTCATTTGTGAACCCAAGCCAGGGGGCGGGGCCTATCATTGAGATTTCGGCCGCTGAAATCTTAGCCGAATGAATGCGGGCTGTGGAACTCCGGCGCAATAACAACCCTGCCGCGCTCATCCTGCAGGGTGAAACTTTCGCCAGGCCAAAACACACGAAAGGCGGCGCGCTCAAGACTTCCGGCTATGCCATCGCCATTCCGCCCTTTTCCAGCAAGAGAGGAGCACGCGGCCCGATCCGCTGCACGGCCCTTCTGGGCGCTTTCAGGCCTTTACAAAGCCACCCAAGCAGCAGGGCGATTGCGCCTGATGGTGTTCCATTGTTCAGGGGCTACATCAGAAACCGGTTCCCTGGCAACCTCGATCATGTCTTGACAGCGGACGTGCATTACGCGAAGGCCGCGGGCATCGATTACTTCATCTTCGGCTATTATCTCGACACGGGGTCCTGGCGGCGGGACAAGACTAAAGCGCAGGAGCTCAATCGCGCGCTCCGGGCCTATCTCGATCTTCCTGACCGGGCCGGTGAGAAATTCGCGCTCAGCATGAACTGGAGCTTCCCTCCCGGGGATGTGGAAGCCGTGAGCGAGGCGCTCATCGATGCTGTCGCGCATCCTGATTATGTCCGGGCTTCCGGCGGCAAGGTGCCTGTCTTCTTTTTCACGCCCAGCATCCCCGCCTGGATCAAAGGACTCGGCGGCGATGAGGGCGCAGCCAGGGCGCTTGCCGCAATCAAAGAGCGCGTGCAGGCGGCCGCCGGGCGGGAAATCTACGCGATCGCGCTCATGTTGAACCTCAGGGAGGACGAGCGCCCATTCCCGTTACCCGCGAGCGGCGTGCCTTTCATAAGGGCTCCCTCTCTTTCTTGACTTTCCCGCTGAGCCGCGCCTAAGAGGGCCGGTCCCTGGTTTTCGGGTTTGTCAAGCTCAGGCTGCCTTGCGCCTCATAGCATGCAGTCAACGCCCGGCGGCGCGTTGCGCTCCCGGGCGCGTTTGGCGTTGCAACAATCTCGGCTCGAAAGTTGGCAAGCCGGGACCCATATCTGTGCTACGCTGATGCGCAATGCCGAGGCCGAGGCAATGCCAAGACGAAGCGCGGACAAGACGAAGGCCAAGGCAGAGACGAGGAGTGCGCGGGTTTTGGCTGCAAGGGCGGCGGCCCTTGGCTCCGGCGCACGCAAGGGTGTGAGCGGGCGGTGCGGGAGGCGGAGCCCAGGCCCATTAAGGGCAGGGAAGTCTGATTGTGGCGGGCGGCTCTAAACTAAGGCGCGATTTTAACAAATCCCGCTGCGCGCGCAGCGGAAACCAGGATGAGGCGCATGTTTGAAGGGCTTTCGGAAAAGCTCTCAGGGATTTTCGACCGTCTGACGCGGCGCGGCGCGCTGTCGGAGGAGGATGTCAGCCTCGCCCTGCGCGAGGTGCGCCGCGCGCTGCTCGAGGCCGATGTCGCGCTCGATGTCGTGCGCTCCTTCGTGGACAAGGTGCGCGGCCGCGCCGTCGGCGCCAATGTCATCAAATCGGTGACGCCCGGGCAGATGGTCGTCAAGATTGTTAACGATGTGCTGATCGAAACTCTTGGCTCGGAAGCCGAGCCCATCGACCTCAATGCCGCGCCGCCAGTCGGGATCATGATGGTGGGCCTTCAGGGCGCGGGCAAGACGACGACCACGGCGAAGATCGCCAAACGCCTCACCGAGAAGATGAAGCGCAAGGTGCTGATGGCCTCGCTCGACGTCAAGCGCCCGGCGGCCCAGGAGCAGCTCGCTGTGCTCGGCCGCCAGGCGGGGATCGACACGCTGCCGGTCATCCCGGGCCAGACGCCGGTTCAGATCGCCAAGCGCGCGGAGCAGGCGGCACGGCTGCAAGGCTATGATGTCGTGATGCTCGACACCGCGGGGCGCACCCATATCGACGAGGCGCTGATGGCCGAGATGGCCGAGATCAAGGCGGCCTCGCATCCGCATGAGATTCTTCTCGTCGCTGACGCTCTGACCGGGCAAGACGCCGTCAATCTCGCGAAAAGCTTCGATGACCGGGTCGGCATCACGGGCATTGTTCTGACGCGCATCGACGGCGATGGGCGCGGCGGCGCAGCGCTTTCCATGCGCGCAGTGACCGGCAAGCCGATCAAGCTGATCGGCACTGGCGAGCGGATGGATGCGCTTGAGGATTTCCATCCGGCCAGGATCGCCAACCGGATCCTCGGCATGGGCGACATCGTTTCACTCGTCGAGAAGGCCGCAGAGTCGATCGATGCGGAGAAGGCCAAGCGCATCGCGGATAAGATGCGCAAGGGCAAGTTCGATCTCGACGATCTTTCCGAGCAGCTCGCTCAGGTCGAGAAGATCGGCGGGCTTGGGGGCATCATGGGCATGCTGCCCGGAATCGCCAAGATGAAGGAGCAGCTTGCCGCCTCACATATCGACGAGCGGATCATCAAGCGCCAGCGCGCGATCATCTCGTCCATGACGCCCGAGGAGAGGCGCAACCCCGATATTCTCAAGGCCTCCCGCAAGCGGCGCGTCGCGGCGGGATCAGGCACAAAGGTCGAGGACGTCAACAAGCTTCTGAAGCAGCACCGGCAGATGGCCGATATGATGAAGATCATGGGCGGCCCGAAGCGCGGCGGCGCCATGGGCAAGGTCGCCTCAATGCTCGGCCTTCCGGGCGGGGCTTTTGGCGGCATGCCGCAGCCCTCGCCCGAGCAGCTTGCAGCGCTGCAAAAGCAGCTCGGCCATAAGGCCTCCGGGCCAGGCCCGGGCCCGGCCGGCGGCCAGCCCCCGCGCCTGCCCGGTCTCGGAGGCGCAAGCCCCGGCGCGGGCGGCGGCCTCTTCAGCGGCCTCAACCCGTTCGGAAAGAAGAAATAGTGGCCGGGATCGAAAATAGTGTTCTTGAACACCTGCGCCCCTTGCGGGGGCAGCTTGACCGCGTGGGGCAAGATATTGGCGCGAGGAAAGGCCGGCGCGGGCGCCTCGAAGCCGGCCGGGCGCAGATCCGCGTAACGCCAGCCGGGCAATCGCTCCGGCCCGGCCGGCTTGACGCGCGCGTCACGCGCATTGAAAAGCGGCTCGATCTTGTAGATGGCTAATTGAGAGACAGGTTCATCAGGAGAAAGGACAAATTATGGGGTTGAAAATTCGCCTGTCGCGCGGCGGCGCCAAAAAGCGCCCATTCTACCGTGTCGTGGTTGCCGATTCCCGCATGCCGCGCGATGGCAGGTTCATCGAGCGCCTTGGCACTTTTGATCCTTTGAAGGAAAAGGAGGCCGAGGGCCGCATCGTGCTGGATCAGGAGAAGGCGAAAGCCTGGCTTGCCAAAGGCGCGCAGCCAACGGACCGGGTGGCGCGGCTTTTGGACACGCTCGGCATTCTGAAGCGCGCTCCGCGCAGCAACCCCAAGAAGGCCATGCCGAAGAAGAAGGCGCAGGAGCGCGCGGCTGCAGCCGCGGAAAAGGCGGCAACTCCCGCGGCGTGATGACGGGAAAGCCAGAGGCTGGTGGGTAAGGCGGGAATTCTCGTCGGGCGCTTTGGCGCGCCCCGCGGCGTTGCAGGAGAGCTGCGTTTGCAATCCTTCACCCGCGATCCAGTGGCCATCGCCTCCTACAAGCCGCTTCTCGATGAGACGGGAGCGCGCGAGTTTTCGATCGTCCGCCTGCGCCCGCTGAAGGGCAATATTTTCGTCGCGAAGGTGGCAGGGGTCGAGGACCGCGCCGGGGCAGCCGCTTTGGCGAATGCCGGGCTTTATGTGCCGCGCGAATCCTTGCCGGAAGCGGGCGAGGAGGAATTTTATTATGCCGATTTGATCGGCCTTTCTGTCTTTTACGAGGACGGGCAGGATTTCGGCCGCGTCGAAAATGTGCTCAATTTCGGCGGCGGCGATATTCTGGAAATCGCGCCTGCGGAGGGCGGTGAGTCTGTGCTGCTGCCCTTTACGAAAGAGGTTTTCCCCAAGGTCGATATCAAGGACCGCAGGCTCACGGCCGTCCTGCCGCCTGAAACCGGTGCGCTGCCTCCTGTACGGAAGCGGTGAACCATGTGGCGCGCAACGGTTCTGACCCTTTTCCCGGAGATGTTTCCGGGGCCTCTTGGCTTGTCCCTTTCGGGGGACGCTCTCGCCCGGAAGATCTGGAGCCTTGAGACGCGAAATATCCGGGAGCACGGTCTCGGGCGGCACCGGGCGGTCGACGATACGCCAGCGGGCGGCGGCCCGGGCATGGTTTTGCGCGCCGATGTGCTCGCCGCCTGTCTCGATGCCTGCCTTGGTGACGGGGATAAAAGGCCGCGCCTGCTGATGAGCCCCCGCGGCATACCCTTCACGCAAGCCTGCGCCCGCGCGCTTGCGGCAGGCGAAGGCGCCGTGCTGATCTGCGGGCGCTTCGAGGGGGTCGATGAGCGGGTCATTGCCGCGCGCAGCCTTAAGGAGCTTTCGGTGGGCGATTACATCCTCTCCGGCGGAGAGATTGCCGCCATGGCTGTGCTCGACTCCTGCGTGCGGCTGCTGCCTGGTGTGATGGGGAGCGGAGCCTCCGCCTCCGACGAAAGCTTCGAATCGGGACTCCTCGAATATCCTCAGTTCACGCGCCCCCGCGAATGGGAAGGATGCGCCATTCCGGAGGTTCTGCTGTCCGGCGATCACGCCAAGATCAGGGCCTGGCGCGTGTCCGAAGCTTTGAAGATCACAAAAGAGCGCCGGCCGGATCTTCTCAAGCGGCGCTGAGAACGGCGATTTCGCGCTGCCGCGAACGGCCGCTTAAGCCGCGCGCGGCAGCTCCCACTCATTTGCCAGCGCTTGCGGATCGCGCATGCCCGCCGCAGTGACAAGCCCCTGCGCGCCTCGCAGCGCGCCGTCTTGGAGCTCAAGCCCGAGAAACCGCGCCTCATCAACAGGGCCGGGAAGCGAAAGGCCGAGCGTATGGCGGCGCGAGAAGCCGAAAGGCTCATAATAAGCCGCATCTCCGACAAGCAGGATCTCTGCATGGCCGAGGCGGCGCGCCCGGGAAAGGCTTTCTTCCACCAGCGCGCGGCCGGTCCCGCGAGAGCGGCAGGTTTTCGCGACCGCGAGCGGCCCAAGGAGAAGGGCGGGCGCATCTCCCGCGCGCACATGCCAAAGACGCAAAGTGCCAATCAGGCTTTCGCCTTCCTTGGCTGCAAGCGCGAGTCCGCTCGCGGGCAAACGGCCCTCGCGCAGGCGCTCGACCGTTTTATCGAAACGCCCGGGGCCAAACGCTTCGTCGAGCAGGCGCTCGCGCGCTAAGCGGTCAGCCGGAAGCTCGCTCCCAATGTGAAAAGAGCGCAGGCTGCCATATCCGGGACTGGGCAGGGCGCTGGTTTTGAGATGCTGTGTCAAGGCCATTTGAGCCTCCTCAAGCGCTGTCTTTTTGCGCAAGAAAGCCCTCGCGCTGCGCGCGCCCCCAAGGGGGCGGCCGCTGGCCGTCCGGGACAAAAGCTTATGGAATTCCGCGCCGGAGCCGCTCCGCCGCGGCGCAGCGTCAGATCACATAGGATTTGAGCGGCGGAAAGCCGTTAAACCCAACCGACGAATAGGTCGTTGTATAGGCGCCCGTCCCTTCGATCAGCACTTTCGAGCCGATTTCGAGGCTCACAGGCAGCAGATAAGGCTCCTTCTCATAGAGCACATCGACCGAGTCGCAGGTTGGGCCTGCGATGATGCAAGGCTCGACCGCCCCTCCATCGAAAGGGGTTCGGATCGGATAGCGGATCATCTCGTCCATTGTCTCGGCAAGGCCATTGAACCTGCCAATGTCGAGATAGACCCATTTCACCTTGTCATCGTCCGACTTGCGGGCGATCAGGACGACTTCCGCCTGGATCACGCCCGCATTGCCAACCATGCCGCGGCCGGGCTCGATGATCGTTTCTGGGATGTGGTTGCCGAAATGCCGCCGCAGCGAGCTCAGGATCGCATGCGCATAGACGGTCACGGCAGGCACATCCTTCAGATACTTTGCCGGAAAACCGCCGCCGAGATTGACCATCTGCAGATTGATGCCCCGCTCGGACAAGTCGCGGAAGATCATCGACGCCGCCTTGAGAGCGCCGTCCCACATCTGCGGATTAGCTTGCTGCGAGCCGACATGGAACGAAAGGCCATAGGCCGCGAGCCCAAGCTTGTGCGCATGCTCCAGAACCCGGGGCGCCATCTCCGGCGCGCAGCCGAATTTCCGCGAAAGCGGCCATTCAGCGCCGGTGCCGTCGCAAAGAATCCGGCAGAAGACTTTCGCCCCCGGCGCGGCGCGGGCGATCTTTTCGACCTCAGCCTCGCTGTCCACGGCATAGAGCCGCACGCCAAGATCATAGGCTCGCTTGATGTCGCGCTCTTTCTTGATCGTGTTGCCATAGCTGATGCGCTCAGGCCCCGCGCCAGCTGCGAGCACCTGCTCGATCTCGGCGACGGAGGCTGTGTCGAAGCAGGACCCGAGCCCCGCAAGCAGCGCGAGCACCTTGGGATCGGGATTTGCTTTCACGGCATAAAACACCCGCGTGTCGGGGAGCGCCTTCGCAAAAGCCAGATAGTTTTCGCGCACGGCATCGAGATCGAGCACGAGGCAAGGCCCGTCCTCGCGGCGGTTGCGGAGAAATTCAAGGATACGATCTGTCATCGCGGCATCCCTTCGAAGGGCGCGGGAAAGCGCCTATGCAAACACGCTTCGGGTGAATGGCGATGCGCAATGGCGCCCGCGCTTTGGAGACGCGGCCGCATCCGTTTACCCGCCATCCGCGGCCTGAACGCCTTGCGGACGCCAGGCCCTGATGCTGCGCCGATGCGGACATGCGCACTGAGGACAAAGCGCAAGCGCCGTCCAAAGTGTTCATGGCCTTCGCTTGGATTGGGAAGGGATCCCGCTCCGCACGCCCGGCAAGAAAGACAAGCCTCTTCGGTACGCCAGCTTTGGATGCTGGCAGAGACGAAAAAGCCCGGTCCGTCGTTGCTTTAAGCCGCGTCCC
>DASRYK010000030.1:0-6489 GCA_035687205.1 Methylocella sp.
AAGGCGATTTTCTGGCCTTCCTGCAAGCTGCGCAGTCCGGATTGCTCAACAGCGCTGATATGCACAAACACGTCCTTGCCGCCGTCGTCTGGCTGGATGAAGCCATATCCCTTGTCGGGATTGAACCACTTCACGGTTCCCGTCGTCATAGAAGATTTCCTTAAGCGTCATGAGAAGTCTGGCACTCGCAAAAGCAAGCGCCTGTGTGGCATCGATGTTTTAGGGAAGAGGTCGTCGGCAGACGCAAGATTGCGAGGCGAGGCCGCCATCAAAAAACACGATGCCTTCACATCTAGGGGTTCGCCACGGGTAAGGCAAGAGATAATCTTTTGTTTTTTTGCGCAGCTTGGGCCGCTGCAAGGCCGTTATCTGCGCAAAATCCCTGTGCGCCCGCGCTTCGCCAGCTGCGGCAGCTCACCTAAAGACGCTTAATCCGGATCAGGTTGAAGAGGCCAAAAGGCGGCAGCTTGCGGCGTTCCACGAGGCGCACGCTGGCATTGGAGTCAATCCAGTCCCCGAGGACCGCCCATGGAAATTCCGGGCGCCAGCCAATATCTGCGCTACGCTTGGCCAGCCAGGATTCAATGCGCGCCAACAGCCCATCGTCTGAACCAAAATGATTGACAAGTATGATCTCGCCACCCGGCTTCACGACACGGGCCATTTCGTTGAGCGTTCCATGGGGATTAGGCACCGTGGTGAGAACATAAGGGGCGACCACAGCATCGAAATGCGCATCCGGAAAGGCGAGGCGCACCGCATCCATCACCAGAAGGCCTTTGACATTGCTCAGGCCTTTTTCATTCACCCGGCGCTGTGCGCGGCGCAGCATGGGCTCGGAGAGATCAACGCCGGTGAGCCCAGTCTTGCGGCTGAACATCGGCAATTCAAGCCCGGTCCCGACACCGACATCAAGCACATGGCCGCCGAGGCGGTCGGCGGCGGCCGCCGCAGCCTTGCGCCCTGGGCGCATCACCAGCCGGAAGACGAAATCATAAAAGGGAGCCCAGCGGGCATAAGATTGCTGCACATGGCTGTTGTCGAGCACAGCCGCCTCGCTCACAAGCCCGGGCGCGGCCGCTAAAACGGGAGCGTCAAAAGTTTCCTCTTGCAAAGGCGCATTCCTCCAGAGTTAGCCGGCGCGCCGCCGCATGCCTGGGCCCGGCGGATCCGGCATGGTTTTGTTTCCGGCTTTGGGTTTCCCCTCTTCCCCTTAGAACGGCAAAGGCTCGGCCTGCATGCCGCTCCATAACGCGGCGGAGCCGGCGGGCTCCGCCGATACGATATAGCCGCCGCCCAAGACGCGCGCGCGCGGCTCGTTCGACGCATAAAAGACACAGGCCTGGCCCGGCGCAACCCCGTCTTCCGCGGAAGCAAACTCGACCGAGGTTTCGCCGCCGCTAACGAAAAGCCGCCCCGGAACCGGCGCACGGGATGAGCGGATCTGCACAAAAAGCTCCGCTCCCTGCGGCTGCTCATCGATCAAACCCGGGCCAATCCAATTCACCGAGCGCAGCCGGACAAGGCGGGTCGCCAAAGCCTCGCGGGGGCCCACAATCACCCGGGAATGCGCCGCATCGAGCTTAATGACATAGAGCGGCTCTCCTGTGCCCATTCCGCCAAGCCCGAGTCCGCGCCTCTGCCCGACGGTGTAATGAATGATGCCCGGGTGGCGGCCAAGACGCCGGCCATCGATATGAACAATATCGCCCGGCGAAGCGGCGCCCGGCGTCAGGCGCTCAATGAGCCCTGTGTACCTTCCGCCCGGGACAAAGCATATGTCCTGGGAATCGGCCTTGTCGGCGACGAGCAAACCGAATTTGCGCGCAAGTGCGCGGACCTGCGGCTTCTCCATATCACCCAATGGGAAGCGCAGATATTTTAGCTGTGTCTTTGTCGCAGCAAAAAGGAAATAGCTTTGGTCGCGGGAGAGATCCTGCGCCCGGTAGAGAGCAGGATTTCCCTGCGAATCCAGCCTCAAGGAGACGTAATGGCCGGTCGCCAGCACGTCGGCGCCAAGATCGCGGGCGGTTTCCAAAAGATCGGCGAATTTGATCTCGCTGTTGCATGCAGCGCAAGGCACAGGCGTCTCGCCCCCGAGATAGCTCTGCGCAAAGGGAGCAATCACTTTCCGCCGGAAACGCTCTTCGTAATCCAGCACATAATGCGGGATGCCGAGGCGCTCAGCGGTGAGCCGGGCGTCGTAGATATCCTGCCCTGCGCAGCAGGCTCCCTTGCGGTGAACCGCCGCACCATGGTCGTATAGCTGAAGCGTGACGCCAATCACCTCATAGCCTTGCTCCTTGAGCATGGCCGCGACGGCCGAGGAATCGACGCCCCCGGACATCGCGACGACGACACGCGTTTCCGCTGCGGGCTTGCCTGGAACAAGCCCGGCCGGGGCTATCTTTGCGGTGTCTTCGCTGTGCCGCGGGGCGGGAGCGGTTGTCATGACCGTCGCCTATCGCTTGATCAGCCAGGGCTTAAAAGGCTGAGAGTCAGGGCCCTCCTGGCAAGCCCTCCACGAGGCTGCTGCGGCCGCAGGCTTCCCTGTCTTCTCATTCCTTCAAGCAGCGGGCATTGAGGTGCGGGCCACATAGTTAATACGTTTAATACGCCGGCGGAAGGGAATGCAATTGCCATGAGCATGGGGCAACGCCATGCGAAGCAAGCAGCCTTCTTAACATTGTGCGAATGAATCGTCTCAAATAGAGACACGCCTCATCAAAAGACGGAGCAACCATCAATATTCAGACCTCTATAAATTGAATTATCTCAGCAAAAGCATCCCCCAGGTTTAGGCAAATATTAAAAGTGCCTCCCTATCGTCCAGAAACACACGTTCAGTCTAGTGCACGGGTTTCGGATATGACCGAATCAAATCGTATCAGGACCAAATATGTCATCGGTCCGGACGGGAGCCCCTTGACCATGGCCGATCTGCCTCCCAGCACAACAAAGCGCTGGGTCATCCGGCGCAAAGCGGAAGTCGTAGCGGCGGTTCGCGGCGGGCTCCTTTCCCTCGACGAAGCTTGTCAGCGCTACACGCTGACCGTGGATGAATTTTTGTCCTGGCAGCTCTCCATCGACCGCCATGGGCTTGCCGGGCTGCGCACGACACGGCTTCAGCAATACAGGGCATGATCGCACGCCGGAAAATAGAGAGCCAAGCAAGGGCGGGCCGGCTCCTTTACCATTCAAATCTGGCAAACCCGCCGCTTGACCACCCGGCATGAAAATCAAAAATGCTCAAGCTCCCGCTCTACCGCATCCTCAGTCAAAGCATAGCGCCTGATCAAAGGAAGCTGAGCCAAGGAAAAAGCGAAAATCAAAATAAAAATACCCGGAAATTTGAAAGCCACCCAAACGTCGTTTGATTGCGTGCGCCAGATGAGCTCATTGAGAAGGGCAAGCGAAAAGAAGAAGATGCCCCAGCGCAGGGTCAGTATCCGCCACCCCCGCTCTGTCAAGGCAATGGCGCTGTCGAAGACAATGGGGAGAAGCGGCCTATTCAACGCGAGCCCCCCGAGAAGCGCAATTCCAAAGCCCGAATAAAGAACGGTCGGCTTCATCTTGATGAAGGCCGCGTTCTGGAAATAAAGCGTGAGCGCCCCGAAGACGAGCACCAATGCTGCGGTCACAAGAGGCACGGCGGGCAGCCTGCCTGCTATGGCAAAGGAAACCGCCAAGGCCGCGGCCACCGCCGCCATCAGCACAAGAGTGGCCGTGAAAAGACCCGCGTTCGGCCCGTTCAAGATGGCAGGCGGAAGAAGCGGCTCAGCCAGAAAAGCAAAAAGCTTTGGCCGGGCATTGGCGGCCAAGAACAGAATAAGCGGCCCCAGCTCAATGGCGAATTTGAGCCCAGGCGGCAAGCGCTTGCCGGGTTTTTGAGCGGTGTTTTGAACCGTGGCTTTTTCCATTGCGGGACCTAGGAAAGAACGCGGCGGGGCGAGGGGTCAATCTTCGAGACCCGCAATGGCGCGGGCAAAATCGCGCGCCTCAAAGGCTTCGAGATCCTCAACACCTTCGCCAACGCCGATGAAATGGACAGGAAGGCCGAATTTCTCAGCAATCGCGACGAGAATTCCCCCGCGCGCCGTGCCATCAAGCTTGGTCATGACAAGCCCGGTGACCCCCGCCATACGGCCGAAAATCTCAACCTGGCTCATGGCGTTCTGCCCGACCGTGGCATCAAGCACAAGGAGAACGGCGTGCGGGGCTGTTGGATCAGCCTTTTTCATCACACGGATGATTTTCTGAAGCTCCGCCATAAGCTCGGCCCGGTTTTGCAGCCGCCCGGCCGTGTCCATCAAGACGATGCCGGTGCCAAGATCGGGCGCCATCTTGATGGCATCGAAGGCAAGCGCGGGGGCGTCGCCGCCCTGCTCCCGCTGGATGACCAGGCAGCCGAGGCGCTCCCCCCAGATCCGCAGCTGGTCGATGGCTGCGGCGCGGAACGTATCCCCGGCGGCGAGGAGCACATTGTGCCCCTTCTTCTTGAATTGCGCGGCGAGCTTGCCGATGGTTGTTGTTTTACCTGATCCGTTCACGCCGACGACGAGAATGACGAAGGGCTTCTTTTCCGGATCAATCTCCAGCGGCTGCGCATAGGGCGCGAGCGTGCGCTCGACCTCTGCAGCGAGGACTTCCTTGACCTCCTCGATGCTGATCTGCTTGTCATAGCGGCCCTGCCCGATGGCTTTTGCGATCCTCTCGGCGGCTGCAACGCCGAGATCGGCGCGGATCAATACATCCTCGAGATCCTCCAGCGTCTCGGCGTCGAGCTTGCGCTTTGTGAGGATCGCCGCAAGGCCTTCCCAGAGCGAATGCGACGAGCGCGCAAGCCCTTCACGCAGACGCACCCACCAGCTGCGCTTCCGGCCCGCCGCAGCGGGCGCACCATGGCTCTCGCTCCGGGCCGCTTCGCGCTCGCCCTCCTTCTGGCCGAAAACGCGTTTCATCAAGCCGGGCTTGGCTTTCGCCTTGAGCTCATTGGCTTCGTTTTCCTCACTCACCGCCTCATCCCATGCTCATGTGCTTCAAAGCCGCTTCCGGCTGGGCTGGCGCAGATCCCGGCTTTCACGGCCAAATCCGCGGCGTCCTTTTCCGTGCAGGATCAGCAGGTGACCTTCCCGGGCGTCACTGTCAACATCAGCGCCTTGTTTTTGACGGCCGAAAATATTGCAGCGTCAGCGCCTGAGAGCCAAAACTGCCCGCGGCTGGCACAGAGCAGCTTAAAAAGCGCATCGCGGCGGGCCGGATCGAAATGGGCAGCGATTTCATCGAGGAGCACGAGGGGAGTCTTACCGCTCACAAGCCCTGTAAGCTTAGCATGGGCGAGGACAAGACCGGCGAGCAGCGCCTTTTGCTCGCCCGTCGAGGCCCGGCCTGCGGGGAGATGTTTCGGGCCGTGATGCACAAGGAGATCTGCGGCCTGAGGCCCGGCAAGCGCGCGCCCGGCAGCAGCATCCCGGCTGCGGTTGCCGCGCAGCATTGCCCGGTAGAGCTCCTCAGCCTCAAGCGCGGGGCGGTTCTGCACAAGGCGCTCAACATCGCCTTCGAGATCAAGCCTTGCCCAGGGGAAAGGGGAGTCTCCGTCCCTCGTTTCGCGGATGAGCGCCGAGAGCCGCGTGACAGTCTCAACCCTGGCCGCCGCAATCGCAACGCCGAGCCCTGCCGCCTCCTGCTCCACAGCATCGAGCCAGCGCCGGTCGGCGCTCTCGCCCTCCTCTAGCAGCCGGTTGCGGCTGCGTAAGGCACGCTCAAAGGCGTTGACCCGCGTCCCGTGGCTTGCATCAAGGGCGAGCACCAGCCTGTCGAGAAACCGCCGCCGCTCTCCTGCCGGGCCGGAAAAAAGCCCGTCCATCGCGGGCGTAAGCCACACCACGCGGACATGATCGCAAAGCGCGCGGATCGATTCGGCAGGCTCCCGGTTGACCCGGAATTTGCGCAAGAGCGGCCCCTCCCTTTGCGGCTCGGCTCCAGTGCCAAGCTGGACCACGCCGCTGGGCGTCTCAAGCTCAGCCGAGATCGCAAAGCCTCCACTCCCGCCCTCGCGCGCGCATCCAGGCAATTCCGCACGGCGAAGCCCGCGCCCCGGCGAGAGCAAAGAGAGGGCTTCGAGCAGATTTGTCTTTCCCGCGCCGTTCTCGCCGGTCAGAACAACGAGGCGGGAATGAACGGCAAGATCGAGCGCAGCATAGGAGCGGAAATCGGCGAGCGAGAGCCTGCGCACAAGGGCTTCGGCGGGCCCGGGCCTCTCCAGCGCGGGTGTCTTTAAGCATGTTCCGGTCTCTGCCAAGGACGGCTCCTCAGAACCGGGGAAATTGGACGGTTCTATTAACTCGACCTTCGATGATTTTGACGCCCACATTCCCCGGCAGAGTCATGAAGCAGACTCATGTGATGGGCGGAAGGACGGCGGATTTCGGCCGTCGACCCGGCGCGCCGGGCGGTCCCGCTATGCCATCGCTGCCTTTTCGAGGCAGA
>DASRYK010000031.1:0-19223 GCA_035687205.1 Methylocella sp.
GCCATAGCGAGGCAGGTGACGCGCAGCCGTTCTTCGACCTGACGTGTCGTGCGCAGGGTTCCGTCGGAGATCTCGCGCACATAAGCAACCCCGAAGGCTAAAATCGCGCCCCCGGCGACGCTCAGCATGAGCACGATCGACAATTTTGGCGCGCTTTTCACGAGCGGGCGCATGGCGGGGCTGATCATCCGCGCCTCGCTGATTGGAACCGACTGCTGCTGCACGGCTTCCATATAGCGCTGGAGAAAACTGTCATAGAGCGCGCGGGAAGTCTCCGCGGCGCTTTCAAGCTCGCGCAGCTGAATCTGAGCCTGTCCCGTCGAATGTGCTTCCGTCACGACATTGGCGAGGCTGTTTTCGAGGCTCTTCTGCCGCGTGAGAGCAATCTCATAATCACTCTTATAGCTCTCGGCAATCTTGCGCATTTCGTCCTTGATGCTGCGCCGGAGCTCTTCCATCTGCGCGCGAAGATTGATCGCTGCCAGATGGTTCGTGCCATATTTGCCCCCCCAGAAAGCCTCGCGCTGAGCAAGCTCGAGATAATGGCCGCGAAGCTTGATGATGACCTCGCTCTTCAGCGCGTCGCTGACCGATGCATCGGTAAGGTCCTGCGCCATGACGGCATTGATGCGGTCGAGCCGGGCCTTTGCTTCTGCCGTGGCTGCACGGGCAAGAATGAGCTGGCTGTTCACCTCGGTCAGCTGCTGATCGCTGATCAGCCGGCCGCCCCCCGTATCAACGATGTTATGCGCGCTCTTGAAGTCAACGACCGCTTTCTCGGCTGCCATCGCCTGGGTGCGCAGCTCGGCCAGACGTTCCTGGAGCCATTGGCTCGCCCGGCGTGTTGCCTGATATTTTGCATTCAACTGGTCGTCAATATAAGCCTCGCCCAGGGCGTTGACGATGCGCGCTGCCTTGTCGGGATCCTTCGATGTAAATCCGATGTTGATCACATAAGTGAGGCCAAGGCGGCCCACGGTCCGGCCTGCGCCGAATTTGTAGAGCGCGATGCTTTCCTTCTCGAAAGGCGTTGCCGGAGCATTTGAGCCGAAAACAAAATCACGAATCCTGCCAACGAGCCCCTTAGGCCCGCCCACGAATTCTGGATCTTCGGTCAAATGGAGCTTCCTAATAACTCCGAGGCTGATGTTGTCGGATTGCAACACCTCAACTTCTGTCTGCACTGCCGCGGTGTCGACCTCCATATCGCCGAGGACTTTTTCTTTCTCGAAAAGCTGCACCTTCCGCTTATCGATCACCATGGTTCCACTGGCGGTGTAAACCGGCGGTGTGATAAAATAATACAAAAGGCCTAAGGCCAATGCACAAACGAACACGACGGCGATAATTGGCCGCTGCCGGTTCATAATTGCAAGAATATTATGAAACGATTGCACCAGCTCCTTTTCTGGCTGGTAAGAATCGTCATTTGAATTTGGAGAAGCTTTGTTGATCTGCAGCATATCCGTCAATTCACTGCCTTTCTTGCAGCGGCCTTGCCTCTTGAGCGCGCTGGTGCAACAGCATGATCCAAAATCGGGCCCAGATACCTTATGAAGAGGTAATGCCTTACGGGGTAACCTCACCTCTCCAGTGTTCCGCCTTTATTAACCGGATTAGGATTTGAGTTATCGAATTCAGCCTATTCCCAATCCGTAACAGCGCAAAATGAAGCTTTGCTCATTTACTCGTAAGAATATTTTCGTATTAATATTTCAATTAAGATCTGACATCTTTGAAGACACCGGGCTGCGGTGCCGCAACTTTGGCCTCCTTCGTCGGGAGACGCCAATGCTCGTGAAGTCACTGGCTCATGCGGCGGTGCTAAGTGTTCCCTTAAGGCAACAAGGCGCGATACCCTGCAACCGCCAGACGGCAGCCTGCCTCGTACTGCCTGAGTATATGTTTAAAACGTACAAATCCACCGTCCCTGAAAGGGCAAGTGATGTCATGCAAAAAAACCTGCTCACCTCGCCATGAATCTTGCCCCTCAACGAAAAATCTTGCCCTTTAAGGAACATACTCTGCTGAAGGCTCTGCCCTCAGCCCTCCTTCTGCAGGGATTCAGCCCTCCTTCTGCAGGGATAAAGTCAGCAGCGGGCTTTGCCGCTGCCTGCGAGCGGGCATCAATATTTAGCGCTCACTGGGGGGCCGCACACCCAAACCGCCTCAATCCGCGGCCCATCAGGAGTTTCCACCTCCCGCATCGAATAGCATTCCATCTTCGGAGGGGTGTATGTAAATCCGTAAGGATAAGGGAGGCCAAAGAAAGGCATCCAATCAACTGTCCCAAGCGGCTTCGCCTGCGCGGATGGAGAATGCATCGCCAAAGCCCATAAAGCTCCCGCCGCGGCTGCGCTGATCTTCCAACGGATCATCTGAGCTTCCATTTGGTGAGAATAGTTAGCTTCTTTATCGCATGACTTGCCCCCCTGGGCAAGGGAGGCGGGGCGGCGGAGGCTGCGTCGGCGGAGAACTGTGCCCAAAAAAGCTCACGTCTCCACGCCAGTGTCCAGTTGATGGCAAGGGATCGATTTTGCTTTCCAGCGAACTCCGAGATCGCGGATCTCAGCCTCGATGCACTCAACCTCAAGCCGCAGAGCCCGTCCCGCCGAAAAAATGAATTCCACAACTCCAGACGGTGGATCTTTAACTTCAAAGCCGATATGCAGGAGATTGAGAACAAGCTCCTTGTCCCGCTGGCAAAAGCCACGGCAGGAAACTTTGAGAACCCTTCCGAACCGCAGCCCAGTCTGGCACCTCTCGCAGCCCTTTTCGCCCCCCTCTGAGGCCGCCTTGATCCAGTCAAACCGTCCTGCGACCAAGGCGAACTGCTTTTCCCGCGGCAAATAAGCCATATCAGCGACGCGCACGACGGCGTCCTGCAGATTGGCCGCGATGACCGCCAAATCATCGGAGTCGAAGGCAGCCAGTGGGGGAAGATCTGGCATCCGCGCCCCTAAGGTTCGATCCGCTACATTCATCAATCATCAATTGCGCCGGCACGGGCCATGGCCCGTGCCGGCGGCATGGCACAAGACTTGGTGAATATTGAACTTTTTTCAAGCTGCCGTGTCTTGCTTCGCCCAAAGAAACCCGAGGAGTCAAGAGGAGAGGAAAGGCCCGCTATGCTGCCCTGAAGTTTGCGCTGGGCAGGAGGCGCGCAGCCCTGTCAGGGCGATATCGGCTCCACGCCTGGCAGGCTGGCAGTTTGGAGCCAAAGCCGAGCAGCGCAGGAGATATCCGCTCAATTTCCAACCTGGCGTCAGGCTTCCGTTGCCGTCTCATTCATCCATCGAGAACGGGCAAGCCCCTTGGCTGCCATTCGCCCGAAACGATTCCGGTTTAGGCACCATCGTTAAGACCATGCCCGGCCGTTACCGCGGCTGATTGTCCTTCCTGGAGAATCCAAAGCTCTGAAAGACCCGCGGACAGCGTCTCAGCCTGAAGCATGCTGGGTTCAGACATCTTTCCGGAGTAACGCCGCACTTGCCCGGGGCTGCGCATGACATCCCCGGGCGCACCCGTCACGATGACCGCGTTCACTTTCATCCCCGGCGCAAGCGCAAGTTCAGGATCCGCCACGCTGATGATGATACGGCGCAAACCTTCCTCGCCAGGCCGCGCCATTGCTAGGATTTCACTGATCTTTCCGCTGAACTCGCGGCCAGGCAAAGAATTGGAGGTGATAATCGCCGCGTCATCTGCCTTGATCTCGCCCGTTTCCTTGGCGCGCGTGTCGAGAAGCGCTTCCACGGCTGCGGTTTCCGGGACGATGACGAAGAGCGGGGTCTCACTGCCTGCCGTTACAGCTTGGCCGGCCTCCGCAGTGCGCGAAAGCACTATCCCATCGGCCGGAGCCATGATCTTCGTGCGAGCCAGAGCTTCTTCGGCGGCCTCAAGCGCCTGCCTGCGCCGGGCTGCATCCTCCTCGCCGCGTTTTGCTTGAGACTGTGCCCGTTCATAGGCTCTGCGCAATTTACCGGCTTCCGCCCGCGAGACTGCCTTGCGTTTGGCCCCGGCCTCGCTTCGCTCGAAGGCCGCTTTAGCGCGGGCAAGACGCGCTTGACTTGCAGCAAGCTGGTTTTCCGCGGCGGCGAGAGCCGCCTTTGCGCGTCCGGCCGCGGCGAGGAAAGGAGCTTGCTCGATTGTTGCGCAAATCTCGCCTGCCCTTACCTTCGCGCCAGGCGCACATCGGACCGATTCGATCTTTCCAGACACCAAGGCCTCGGCCCGCACTCCGGGCCTGGGGCTTACGATCCCTTCCAAGCGAACGGTCCGGGTCACCGGCCCCCGTTTGGCCTTTTCCGTGACGTAGCCTGGCGCGGCTTCCCGGAACTTCGTCCAATAGAAGGATCCCGCGGCCAGCACCGCAACCGCCGTGACCGCCGCCAGCGCGGGCCAAAGCCATCCGGGCTCGCGGGGCGCAGGGCGGGCTTCCGGCGCTTGCGCGGCGGCGAGCGCTTCGCGGGAGGGATAAACCTCCGGGGCAGCGGGCGGCGGAACGGCCAGCGCAACCTGCCCTTGGCGGCGCCGGTCCCGCCATTTCGCGGCCTCCATGACGGCCAGCAAGATGGATGCGATAGCAAGGAGATAAAGCCATTCGCGGCCGGTCACGGGAGCGATGGCGAGCGTCTCGTTCAAGCCAGGCACATACATTGCCGCAAGATGCACGAGCTGCGCCCCGATCACGCTGCATATGAGCAGCGGATTGGTGAAGAAACCGGGCCGGAACAAGGAGTGATGCTCGGAGCGGCTGTTCAGAGCCTGGAAATTCTCGAAAAGCACAAAGAGCAGGAGCAGGAGGTTGCGCGCCGCTGTCTCGCCATAGCCATGGGTAAGCAGCCAGTCGAAAACCGCAAAGCCCCCTGCGCCCATCACAAGCATCGAGTAAAGGATGCGGTGGGTCATGAGGCGGTCGAAGATCGGCTCCTTCGGCTTGCGCGGCGGATAGGAAAGCTCATCGCCTTCGGGTTTTTCAGCCGCGAGCGCCACATGCTGGATGCCATTGGTAACCAGGTTGAGCCAGAGCAGCTGCACAGGCAGCAGCGGCATCGGGAGCCCGAGCGGGATTGCGAGCAGGAACAAGACGACTTCCGCCGCGCCCGTGGACACGAGCAGAAAGATCACTTTCCTTATGTTCGCATAAGCGACGCGCCCTTGGCGGATCCCCTCGACAATCGAAGCGAAATTATCATCCGTGATGATGATGTCGGCGCTTTCCTTCGCGAGATCGGTGCCCATCCGGCCCATGGCCACGCCAACATGCGCATGCTTGAGCGCCGGGGCATCGTTGACGCCATCGCCCGTCACCGCCACAAAATGGCCATTTCGCGCCAGCGACAGGACGATCGAGAGCTTTTGCGTGGGCTCGACCCGCGCGTAAATGCGGGCGTCGCGCGTCAGCCGGTCAAGCGCGGTATGCCCTTTCTCTTCGGCGCGTCGCACCTCCTCTCCCGTGACGACTTGACTGGGCAAGAAGACAAGCCCGGCGTTTCCGGCAATCGCGCTTGCGGTCTTGGGATTGTCCCCCGTGACCATCACAACTTCAATGCCTGCGCTCCGGCACTCGCTGATGGCATGCGGCACTTCCGGCCGCACAGGATCCTGCATGCCCGCAAGACCCAGAAAAGTGAGGTCCACGAGATGCCCGTGATGATATTTCCCTTCCGGCTCAGGAGCGATCTCCCCTTCGGCAAAGCCAAGCACGCGCAGCCCTTTTTGGGAAAGCTCCTCTTGCTGGCGCAGCAGCTTGCCGCGATCGATCGGCACCGCCTCGCCGCCTTTATCCATCCTTTCCGACATAGCGATAAGCGTTTCCGGCGCCCCCTTGACGAAGACCAGAGCCTTTTCTCCCGCATGGTGGAAGGAGGCTGCATATTTGAGGTCGGGCTCATAGGGTATCCGCGCCGCTAGCGGATAGCTCTCCCGGAGCTCCTCATGAGGAATGCCGCCTTTGCGGACGGCGGCAAGCAGGGCAACGTCCACCATATCTCCCCTGCCCTTCCATCCCTCCTCTTCCTTGACGAGAAGCGCTTCATTCGGAAGGGCTGCGGCCCGGAGCAGCGCGGCAACCCTCGCTTTCGCCTCCTCGCCTGCATGATGCGCCCCCCGGATGGAGCAGGCCTCAAGCTCCTGGCCGGATTCGCAAATCAGCGCCGTGCCGTCCGGCAACAATATGTCTGTTACCGTCAGCTCGTTCATGGTCAGCGTGCCCGTCTTGTCGGTCGCTATCATCGTGCATGAGCCAAGCGACTCCACGGCAGGCAGCTTGCGGATCAGCACATGGAACTTGGCCATCCTTCTCATCGCGATCGCCAGGGCCACCGAGATGGAGACCGGAAGCCCTTCCGGGACGGCGCTCACCGCTAGCCCAACCGCCATCATGAAAAGCTCGTGGAAGGGCATTTGACGGACGAGGCCCAAAGCGACGAGAAGCAAGACCGCGGCGCCGACAATTGCGGCGATCATGCGCGAAAAGCGCTCGAGCCGGATCAGCAGCGGCGGCTGAGAGATGGATCTTTTGCCGATCTCCTCTGCGATCTTGCCGATTTCGGTCGCCGCGCCCGTCGCTGTCACAATGCCGCTTCCGCGCCCGCGCGTGACCATAGACCCGGCAATCGCTCTCGCCGCGCGCCGCTCGAGCCTTGCGTCCTCCTCGCGGCCTGCGGCTCTTTTTTTGACGGGCTCCGACTCGCCGGTTAGAAGCGATTCGTCACACTGAAGATCAGCAGCCTCAATGAGCTGCATATCAGCAGGCACCTTTGCGCCGGCCTCAAGCAATACGAGGTCGCCCGGAACGAGATCGCGCGCGTCGATTTCCTTCCGCTCACCATCGCGGATCACGAAAGCGTGGGGCTGCTCGAGCTTGCGGAGCGCTGCCGCGGCCTGCCCTGCGGAATATTCCTGCCCGGCGCCGATTAATCCGTTGATGAGCAGAACAGCGCCGATGAACAGCGCGTCCTTCATGTCGCCGAGCGCCAGAGAAACGATGACCGCAGCGAGAAGAATATAGATCAGCGGACTCAGGAACTGCCGCAAAAAGAGCAAAACAAACGATGGAGAAGAAGGTTCGGGCAGGGTGTTGGGGCCGAATTGAGCGAGAAGGCGCTTTGCTTGATCACTGGTGAGACCCGCTGCCTGCGCTTGCAGCGCCGGTGAGCCGCGATCCGCTTGCGAGGTGTTTGTGAAGTTCATGCTCTATCCCTCTCTGCGGCGGTGTGAAATATGATAAAAATCTGCAACAGGGATCCTGTGGCCGAGATTGTCTTCAAAAGCGCGGTGAATCCAGGGCTGCTCAATGCAAATAGAAACGGCCAGTATTTCATCTGCACTGCACGCATCTTACATTTCATGCCCTGCCTCCTCCAGAACCCGTCAACCAAGAAATTCTGAAGCGGGGCTTTTGGCTGCAATTTGCTTCCCGGATTTCTGGGAAAAATCATGAGCGGTCTTCGCGATCCGCTCCAAGGGCGTGTTTTTTGATGATCCATGGCATGGAGAAACCTGGGCGCAACATTTGGGTTCCGCGGGAATTTCATGGCAAACGCCATCAGAACCGCTACATTGGGCCAATGCTGTTGCGCGCAACACTGTGTTCCCGGCACCGCTTTTGCTCTACGCCGGAACCGGCAGCCTGACAGAAGCAATGAAGACAACGGACCCGTCCGCTGGCTCTGGCGAGACATGTATGACTTGCGCTCCAAAGCTGGCGCCTAAGCTTGAGCCGCCCGCTGCACCTTTGCCGGCGCTTCCGGCCGAAGCACGCCCCGGCTTCTTTGAGGGCCGGGTCATTTCGATCCGCGGCGCGCGCGAGCACAATCTTAAAAACGTTGATCTCGTCATTCCGCGCGGCAAGCTCGTCGTCTTCACAGGGCTTTCTGGCTCCGGCAAATCCTCCCTAGCTTTCGACACGATCTATGCCGAAGGCCAGCGGCGCTATGTCGAATCGCTTTCGGCCTACGCTAGGCAGTTCCTGGAAATGATGCAGAAGCCAGACGTTGATCAGATCGACGGCCTCTCGCCTGCCATTTCCATTGAGCAGAAGACCACTTCGAAGAACCCGCGCTCGACGGTTGGGACAGTCACCGAGATCTACGACTATATGCGGCTGCTTTTCGCCCGCATCGGCATTGCCTATTCGCCTGCGACCGGCCTGCCCATCGAGAGCCAGACCGTGAGCCAGATGGTCGACCAGGTGATGGCCCTGCCCGAGCGCACGAGGCTTTATCTCCTCGCTCCAGCCATCCGCGGCCGCAAAGGCGAATACCGCAAGGAAATCGCGGGCTTTATGAAGCGGGGATTCCAGCGCCTCAAGATCGACGGGCAGTATTATGAGATCGCTGATGCGCCTCAGCTCGACAAAAAGCTCAAGCACGACATTGATGTTGTGGTCGACCGCATCGCGGTCCGCCCCGGCATGGAGGCAAGATTAGCGGAAAGCTTCGAGACCGCGCTCGAGCTCGCCGATGGCATAGCAATCGCCGAATTCGCGGACGAAATTGACGCGTCAGGAACGCCGAAGCGGATTGTCTTTTCGTCCAAATTCGCTTGCCCGGTCTCGGGGTTCACGATCCCGGAAATCGAGCCTCGGCTTTTTTCGTTTAACAATCCCTTCGGCGCCTGTCCGCATTGCGGCGGGCTTGGGGCCGAGCAAAGGGCCGATCCCGGGCTTGTCATTCCCGACCCTTCCCTCACCTTGCGGAAGGGCGCGATTGCGCCCTGGGCGCGCTCAAGCTCGCCCTATTATCTTCAAACGCTCGAAGCGCTTGCCAAACATTTCAAATTCCGCCTTGACACCCGTTTCGCAGCGCTTCCTCAGCGGATCCGCGATATCATCCTCTACGGCTCTGGAGAGGAAGAGGTGCGCTTCCTTTATGAGGACGGGCAGCGCTCCTATGAGGTCCTCAAGCCTTTTGAAGGCGTCATCACAAATCTCGAGCGGCGTTTCCGGGAGACCGAAAGCGAATGGGCGCGCGAGGACATCGCCCGGTACATGTCCGCATCGCCCTGCAGCGTCTGCAAAGGCGCAAGGCTGCGCCCTGAGGCGCTTGCAGTAAAAATTGAAGGCTGCAACATTAGCGAGCTCACCGGGCTTTCCGTCCGTGCCGCGCGGGAATGGTTCGCTGCCCTGCCAGCAAAGCTTGATCCGAAGCGTGGCGAAATCGCCAGGCGCATTCTCAAAGAAGTCTCCGACAGGCTGTCGTTCCTCGTTGATGTCGGTCTCGACTATCTCACCCTTTCCCGCTCATCGGGCACATTGTCGGGCGGAGAAAGCCAGCGGATCAGGCTTGCCTCGCAGATCGGCTCTGGCCTCACCGGCGTGCTCTATGTGCTCGATGAGCCCTCGATCGGCCTGCACCAGCGCGATAATGCAAGGCTCCTCGATACGCTGCGGCGGCTGCGCGATCTCGGCAATACGGTCATCGTTGTCGAGCACGACGAAGACGCAATTCTCGCGGCGGATCATGTCGTGGACGTCGGCCCAGGCGCTGGGATTCACGGCGGCGAGATTGTCGCGCAGGGAACAGCTGCGGAGATCATGGCGGATCCGCGCTCGCTTACCGGCCAGTATCTGAGCGGCGCGCTCGAAGTCGCCGTGCCGCATCAAAGACGCCGCCCTCAGCCGGGCTTCGAAGTCACCATCGCTGGGGCCAGCGGCAACAATCTCAAAAATATAACGGCCAGGATCCCGCTCGGGCTCTTCACTTGCGTCACCGGCGTATCGGGGGGCGGTAAATCAACTCTCATCATTGACACGCTTTACAGGGCTGCGGCGCGGCGGCTCAACGGCGCCCATGAGCAGCCCGCGCCTTATGCGCGCATCGACGGCCTTGAATATCTCGACAAGGTCATCGACATCGACCAGTCGCCCATTGGCCGGACCCCGCGCTCCAATCCGGCAACCTATACCGGCGCATTTACGCCGATCAGGGAATGGTTTGCGGGCCTGCCCGAGGCTAAAGCGCGCGGCTATCAGCCGGGGCGGTTCTCGTTCAACGTCAAGGGCGGGCGCTGCGAGGCGTGCCAGGGCGACGGGGTGATCAAGATCGAGATGCACTTCCTGCCCGATGTCTATGTGACCTGCGATGTCTGCAAAGGCAAACGCTATGACCGCGAGACGCTCGAGGTGAAATATCGCGGCCATTCGATTGCCAGCGTCCTCGACATGACTGTCGAAGAAGCCGCAGAGCTCTTCAAAGCGGTGCCTTCGATCCGGGAGAAACTTCAAACGCTCGCCCGGGTCGGCCTCGGCTATATCAAGGTCGGCCAGCAGGCGAACACCCTTTCTGGCGGTGAGGCTCAGCGGGTGAAGCTCGCCAAGGAGCTCTCGAGGCGCGCGACGGGCCGCACGCTCTATATCCTTGATGAGCCAACGACCGGCCTGCATTTCCACGACGTCGCCCAGCTCCTCAGTGTCCTCCATGAGCTCACCAGCCAGGGCAACACCGTCGTCGTGATTGAGCACAATCTGGAAGTAGTGAAAACGGCGGATTGGATTATTGACCTTGGCCCAGAGGGGGGTGACTGCGGCGGCGAGATTGTCGCGGCTGGCCCGCCCGAGGAGATCGCGAAGTCAGAAAAGAGCTATACTGGCCGCTATTTGCGCGAATTTTTGAGCCGCAAGCCCCGGGTCAAGAGCACAGAGGCCGCGGAATAATCCTCTTCGCAGCGCCCGCCTCTGCTGGGGAGTTTTAATCTTCGATCCTGCATGCAGGCATACTTAAGGCAAGCTTTGCGCAAGAAAGCGCTGGCATCCTGTTTTGCATATGGGAAGCGGACTCTGCGCTGAGGCGGCAGGACTTGGGCATAAAGCGGAAGCATAAATGCACGGGAAGATCCGTAACGTAAGGATTGCAGAAAACGCATAGGAGCTACCAGCTTTGGCCGCTTGCTTGCCCGGCTGTTTCGATTATATTGCAGTGCAGCAAGAGCGGTAGCGGAAGGAGCAAAAACAGGACAGGCGCAGAGACAATTTTAGCCCGCCGGAAATTCCAGGAGGAAGGTCCTAAAGCGCAAGGATGGTTCTGGAAAGGAATCCGCAGGGCGGAAATTGACAGTGAAAGATTGGCGAATCCAGTGCTGTTCGCACGTTTTGGCGATTGGATCTTGTGACGGTCGAGGTTCGATTGGTCAGATTCCTGACGATAGCCCGGGGCAAAAGCGATCTGCGCCCCCTAGAGCTTAAGCTCTGCTTGGATTGAAGTGGAAAATTGGCGCCTCGTTTGAATTAAATTTGTGGCCAGCGCCGGATTGGACCTAGAACTGACACAAATGGGGTTGAGGTTTCACCTCGCAGAATGATGTCACTGCCCGCTGCGAGGAGCGGAACGTAGCGAAGCACGGTTACAGAACACGAAGGACTGTTACGGAACACCAGGAAGACAAAACGGTAAAATTCGTAAAGAAGACGCTAAATTTTCGGTATCGGCCTGAATTTGGTTGCGCCGGCAAGGCTCACGAAGCTCCCAAGCTCCCTCGCCGGTAAGAAGCGCCCGCCGCTCCTCCCCGGCGGGCGCTTTCTTTTGCAGCCGGAATTTCTTTTCAGCCGGGCCGCAGCCCCTAGGGAGCCGCCCCCATTGCTTCGCAAAGCCGCCGCTTGGCGTCAACCCCCTTCCCCCGGTTTTCTTCTGAGCCGCATACGCTCTACATTATATCCATGTCTAAATATCATAGTCCAAATCCATGCCCGGGCACGATTTCGCTCCAGTCCATGTGATTGGCGGCGGCCTTGCCGGCAGCGAAGCTGCCTGGCAAGCCGCAGAGGCTGGCGTTCCCGTCATCCTGCATGAAATGCGCCCGCTCCGCCAGACGCCAGCGCACCGGACCGGTTCTCTAGCAGAGCTTGTGTGCTCGAATTCTTTCCGCGCCGATGATCCGGAGACAAGCGCAATCGGCCTGTTGCATCGCGAATTGCGGCGGCTTGGCTCGCTTATCATGAGCGCTGCGGATTCCTGCAAATTGCCCGCTGGCGGAGCGCTCGCGGTCGACCGGAGCGGGTTTTCTGCGCGGGTGACGGAAGCGGTCTCCCGGCACCCCCTCATTACGGTTGTGCGCGAGGAAATAACCGGCCTCCCGCCAGGGGACTGGGATAGCGTGATCTTTGCCACGGGGCCGCTCACTTCGCCCTCCCTTGCCGCGGCAATCTCGAAACTCACGGGTGAGCGCGATCTTGCCTTTTTTGACGCGATCGCTCCTATCGTTCACCGCGATTCCATTGACATGAGCAAGGCTTGGTTCCAATCGCGCTACGACAGGGCAGGCCCCGGCGGGACGGGCGCCGATTATATCAATTGCCCCCTCACACGCGGCCAGTACTACGCTTTCGTGGGTGCGCTCATTGCCGCCGACAGAGCCGCGCCGCACGAGCTTGCTGAGGAAGACACGCCTTATTTCAATGGCTGCCTGCCGGTCGAGGTTATGGCAGAGCGCGGCCGCGAAACGCTCCGGCACGGGCCGATGAAACCCTTTGGCCTGACCAATCCTCACCCGGGCACGGATAAGCCTTATGCCGTCGTCCAGCTGCGCCAGGACAATGCGCTTGGCACGCTCTTTAACATGGTGGGCTTCCAGACAAGGCTAAAGCACAATGCCCAAGCCGAGCTGTTCCGGACCATCCCTGGCCTTGAATCGGCAAGATTTGCGCGGCTTGGGGGCATCCACCGCAATACGTTCCTGAACGCCCCGAAGCTGCTCGACTCCTCACTGCGCTTGAAGCAGGATCCCAGGATCAGATTTGCGGGCCAGATCACCGGCTGCGAAGGCTATGTGGAGAGCGCAGCGGTGGGCCTTGCCGCAGGGCTTATGGCGGCCGCTGAGCGGAAGGGTAAAATCCTGCCCCCCTTCCCTCCCACAACCGCGCTGGGCGCGCTCCTCAACCACATTACTGGCGGCCATATCGAGATCATTGATGCCGGCCCGCCCTCCTATCAGCCGATGAATATCAATTTCGGCCTGTTCCCGCCCCTCTCAGGCGGGGAGCAAGGCGGGCAGGATTCCAAGACGAAAGGAAGCCTGAGCCGCAAGACTGCGCTCAGCCAGCGGGCCGCGCGCGATTTGGAGGCATGGCTCGAAGCGAGCCTCCTGTGCTTTGCTCCTTCCGGGACGGCCGCAACAAAACGCGCCTTGCCGCCGGAGAGCAGGCCCTGCCTTTCGGGCAGCTGCCCTGCCGCCTGACCGTAAAAGGCGGCAACCGAACTCTTTGCATTGCGTATGCTGGCTCGCCTGCCCGGCTGCGGCTCTCTGGGAAAGGCGATGCAGCGGCTCAGAGATAGCGCCGTAAGAAGGGCAAAGCCTGGTGAACGCTTGCCTGCCCTTCGGCGATCGCTTCTTCGGCGCGGAAAAATTCAAATGGGCCAATCTGACCGAGGCGCGGCGCGAGCATGACATGGGGCGGGTCGCCTGCCAGCCGTGTGCGTGTAATCTGATCCTGCATGATGTTGATGGCGTTGGCGAGAACGTCAAAGTAGCCAGGCACCAAGGGCGTCTCCGGCAGCAGGCGTGGCGCAATCTCTCCGGCCTGGCTGCGCCAAGCCTGAGGGACCTGTTCGATAAGCCGCCGCACAAATTCGGGCTTGACGGGGATGCGTCTTGCCATACCGCGCGGCTCGCCAGACGCAACAAAGCGCCTGCCCACGAGATCGCTCTCCAGATTAACCGCGATGATAATGTCGGCCCCGAGCGCGCGGCAGACCGAGACAGGCACAGGATTGACGAGCCCGCCGTCGAGAAGCCAGTCGCCGTCATGTTTGAGCGGCCTGAAAATGCCCGGAAGCCCAATGGAAGCGCGCACAGCTTCTTCGATCGGCCCGGTTTTCAACCAAATCTCGCGGCCGGTCACAAGACTCGTCGCGACGGCGGCAAAAGGGATCGGCGCGCTTTCAATGGGTGTCGAAATGCCGAGCTTTTTCAGCAGCGCTACGATCGCGTCCCCATCAATGATCCCTCCGCCCGTAAGCCGCACATCGAGAAGACTCGCCATGCCGCGCAAAGTCAGCGCGCACGCCCACTCCTTGAGCAGAGACAGGCGGCCGGTGACATGCGCGGCCCCGACCAGCGCCCCCATCGACGTGCCGCAGATGATTCCGGGCTCGAGCCCTTCCTTTTGGAGCGCCTCGATCACCCCAATATGGGCCCAGCCGCGCGCGGCGCCTCCTCCCAAAGCAAGTCCAAGCCGGCCCGCCATGCAATCCTCGCTTCCGGCAATCTCAAAGGGCCAGCCGCAGCCTCGCGAAGTGACCCGGTCATAACTCCTTCCCGGTGCCACCTGCGGCCGCCTGCATTGCCCTCCGGCCCATGGCCAAAGAAAAGCCACAGCCCGGCTCTCCAGAGGGCTTCTTTTCGCTCAGAAATTCGCAGCGAGCGCCGCGACCGGCCGCCCGTCGCGCGCCTCGCGATAGCTTTCCAGGACATCCTTGGCGGGTCCGATCGCTTGCACCAGCCCGTCCTCAATCCAGATGACCCGGTCGCAGAGCGATTCAAGCAAGTCAAGGGCGTGGGAGACGACGAGAATCGTGCCGTTCCTCGCGAAGTCCCTGATGAAGGCATCGCATTTTGCGCCAAAGGCCGCGTCGCCAACGGAGAGCGCTTCGTCAACGATCAGAATATCGGCATCCGCATGGGCGCAGACGGCGAAGGCAAGACGGGCCGCCATGCCGCTCGAATAAAGCTTGACGGGCTGATAGAAGAAATCCCCAATGCCAGCAAATTCGGCTATTGCGGAAAGCCTCGATTCGATGACCGGCCGGCGCATTCCGAGAATGGCCCCGCCGATCAAGGCGTTTTCCCGCCCGGTCAGCTCATAGTCGAAGCCCGCCCCCAGAGCGAGGATTGGCGCCACCTGCCCCTTGACCTGCACGTTTCCGCAGGTCGGCAGGGTGATTCCGCAAATGATCTGCAAAAGCGTTGTCTTTCCCGCCCCGTTGCGGCCGACGATCCCGATTTTCTCGCCGCGCCGGATCTTGAAGCTGATGTCGCGCAACACCCAATGCGGGTGGTAAAATTGTTTCCAATGCCCAAAGAGCGCTTGCTTGAGCTGGTCATTGCGCCGCAAATAGAGCTGAAACGCCTTGCCGACATGCTCGCAGCTAATCACCACGTCAGATGACATCGACGAACACGGCCTTATATTGCATGAAGAAACGGTAGGAATAGAAGAACACGGCGAGCGAGGCAAAGACCGTCCCGCAATAAAGCAATAGCCCCGGCAGCCGGTTATACAAAACAAGGTCGCGCATCATTTCCACATAATTTCCGACCGGATTGAGGTGCAGATAGAAGCGCAGATCAGGAGGCACATCCTCAATCGAATAGAAGATCGGCGTTGCAAACATGAACACCGGCACAATCGAGATCATGAGATGCGCCACATCGCGGGTGAACGAGCCGAGCGCCATAAGAAACCAGCAGGTTCCAAGCAAAAACATGAGGAGCGGCACGACGACGGCTGGCAAGAGCAAGACAGAGGGCGGGAGCCACCGGGTGAGCGCCAGCTCGAAAACGATGAGAACTCCCAGACTTATAGCGGAATAAACTCCGGCGCGGATCGTTGCTGTCCAGGCGAGAGTCTCGCTAGGAAAAATTGACTTTTTGATGATGCCCGCATGTTCGTGCAAGAGCCCTGGAGCGCGGTAAGCAAGTTCGCTGAAAAGATTAAAGACAATTAACCCCATAAAAATTGACAAAGCGTAATGGCCGACCCCGCCGGCCCTCGCCGATGCGGGCACCCCGACCGCATGGGAAAATACAACCGTATAGGCGCCGAGCATCAAAAGAGGCCCGAAGATGGCCCAAAGCCATCCAAAGACCGTTCCGCGGAATCGCACCGCGAGCTCCCGGCGCACGACAGCCCTGATCAGCTCGCGATAATGCCAGGCATTGGCGAATGGCGCCGCCAAATTCATCAAGGGTTCTCATCCATGTGCCGCCGCTCCTGGGCCCGGGCGGCAGCCGATGGGAGGGATGTAGACCAGTTTGAGCCGCTTGCGTCAATCTTTGCACCCTCCTCCCGGCCGCAAGGACTGCCAAAGAGCGGCGGCGGCTGTCTCGAACCCCGGCGCCTCCTTAAAGAGACGGCCAAGCATCAACATCCCTTCCAGGGCCGAGAGCACGAGCTTGGCGCAGGATTGCGGCTCGGCGTCCGGCCGGATTGTCGCATCGCGGATCCCAGATTCGACCGCCTGCCCGAGCCACAGTAGATGCCCTGCAAAAAAATCCCTGATACCCTCTCGAAGCCGTTCGGGCAGGGTGTCGTGCTCGCAGGCCATGACGCCGCATAGACACCCAAGATCATGCTTTAAGCCATTTATATATAGCATTGTATAGGCTTCAAGTTTTTCGATTCCGCTTTGACGCCCCTCGGAGATCGCTCGAAGCGAGGCATTGTAGCGCTCCTTGTAATCGGCGATGAGCGCAGCCCCGAGATCCTCTTTGGAAGGGAAATAATGGTGAATGCTCGCTTTTCGGATTCCGAGCGTCTCCGCGAGATCAGCATAGCTAAAGCCCTCATATCCCCGCCGCCGGACGAGGGCCTCTGCCTCTTCGAGAAGGCGGGCGCGCGTGCTCTTTCTGCCTTCCGGACCCGTAAAGTTTCCCCTGCCAATGTTTTCCATCACCCGCTGCCTGACTGTTGACGGCAATTTACTTACCAATTAGTAGGTAGATCAAGACGCGAACAAGGCAAGCAATAAATGGGTGAGGGAACGACAGCTGTTCTTCCATGGGAAAAGGGGGCATCAAGCCCCAGGGATTTGGAAGCGCGCAAGAATTGGGCCTGGGCGACCCGGCGCGAGCTTTTATCCAGCGGATTCTGCCTTTGCTGCCTTCCCTGCGCCGCACGCGCGGGCCCCAAAGCCCCAATGGCGCTCGAAGAAGTCGCCCAAGGCATTCACATCAGGCGCGGCGTTGACGAAGATGTGTCAGCGGCAAATGAGGATGCGATTGCGAATATTGGCTTCATCATTGGCCGCAGCGGCGTCCTTGTCATCGACCCCGGCGGCAGCCTCGCCGATGGTGAAAGGCTCCGCGCCGCGATCGCTCAGACAACGGATAAACCTGTCACCCATGTGGTGATGAGTCATGTCCACCCGGACCATGTTTTTGGCGCTGGCGCATTCCTCAAGGACAGCCCCCTTTTCATCGGCCATGCAAAGCTCAAGGAAGCGCTGCTGCAGCGGGGCGCCTTTTACCGTGGCAAGCTCGCAAGCCTTTTGGGAGAGGACCGGGCAGGAGCGATAATTTTCCCCCATATGGAGGTCCGCGAGAGGACGGAGATTGACCTCGGCGGCCGGGTGATCGCGATTACAGCCCATGAGCCCGCCCATACAGTCTGCGACTTGAGCCTGTTTGACCAAAACACTGGCACGCTTCTGCCCATAGATTTGCTTTTCGTGGGACGGACGCCTGCGCTCGACGGAAGCTTGCACGGCTGGCTTAAAGCGCTGGATGAACTGAAAAAGGCCCCCGCTTCCCGGGCGGTTCCAGGCCATGGGCCGGTTGCGGTCGATTGGCCTTCAGGGTCGTCGGCCATTGTCCGCTATCTTTCGGCTCTCAAGCGCGAAACGAAAGAAGCGATCGCCGGGGGGCGCGGGCTCGACGAAGCGGTCACGACCGTTGCCGCCGGCGAAAGGGGCGGATGGGCGCTTTTCGAGGAATACAACAGCCGGAATGTAGCCGAAGCCTTTAGGGAGCTTGAATGGGAATGACACAGGCAGCAGGCGATCTCGCGCCCGTTACTATCATAAAGATAAACGCCGTCCTTCTCGCTGCATTCGCGCTAGCAGCGGCGCTCTCACGCCCGGTCTTGGCGCAAGACGATGAGGCTGCGCGGGCAGAACGATGGAAAACACTGGCCGGGGAGATTTTTGCCGGAAAGCAGGTGCAAAGCGGCGAAGGCAAGATTGCCCTGGAGGCGCCCGAGCGCGCCTATGACGCGGCCCTTGTGCCCGTGACGGTAAGCGTTCAGAATCCCCATGACGTCAAAGGGATTTATCTTGTCATTGACAATAATCCCGCCCCCCTTGCTGCGCATGTGACCTTCGGCCCCGCTGCCGACCCGCGCCTTATGAAATTCCGGATAAGGGTCGATCAATACACCAATATACATGCAATTGAGGAAACAAGCGGCGGCGCGCTTTACGAAGCCCACCGCTTCGTCAAGGCCTCGGGCGGGTGCTCTGCTCCCTCTGGGTCCTATGACGAAGCAGCGCTCGCAGCGATTGGCGAAATGAGGCTTCGCGATTCCGGAAGCCCAGGGAACGGGCAGCCAAGGCAGGTGCAGCTTTCGATCCGGCATCCGAACTTCAGCGGGATGCAAAAGGATCCGGTCAGCCAAGGCTACACGCCGCCGCGTTTCCTGAAGACCGCCGAACTCACTTTCGGCGGCGAGACTGTTCTTCGTCTCGATAGCGACATTTCGCTCTCCGCCGATCCAGCAATCACCTTTGCCTTGAAGCCTCACGGCAAGGGCAAGCTGGAAGTGACCGCGCAAGATAGCGACAACGTTATCTTCAAGCACAGCTTCGAACTGGGCGAGCAGGGAAGCTGATGAAGCTCCTTAACGCGATCATCCCGCAAGCACTCCGTTTTGCCGCCGCGATGGCGCTGTTTTTCCTCGTTGGAAGCGCCCAGGCAGAGGTTCTCGAGCCAGAGGGGTATTGGACAGGGCCGCTGCACGCCGAAGTGCCTAACTCGCTCAGCGGCGCGCGCGTGATTGGAACCTCAGAACTTGCCGCGCTCATCGAAACGAGAAATCCCGTCCTCATCGATGCCGCATCGGCGCCGCGCCGCCCGGATAATCTTGCGCCCGGAGCTGTCTGGATGCCTCTTCCGCATGAGAACATCCCAGGCAGCATTTGGATTCCCGGGGCTGGGGAGGCAAAGCTAACGCCGGAATTTGAGACTTTCTTCAAGAACCGGCTCACGGCCGTGACCGCAAACGATCCAGAGCGTGAGATCGTCTTCTATTGCCATCCGCAGTGCTGGGCGAGCTGGAACGCCGCCAAGCGCGCCATGTCTTACGGCTACCGCAATGTGATTTGGTACCGCGAAGGGGCGGAAGGCTGGCGCGAGGCGGGTCACGCGCTCGTCCAGGCGAAGCCGGAAGGCCCCGCGCAATAGGGAGCCAGGCTGCGGCGAGCACCACATTGAGCGGGCCAAATCCCCGTTCCACCGCGGGCAAGCCGCGCATGCTGCTCTCATCGTCTCCCGCATCCATTGGCGCCGGC
>DASRYK010000032.1:0-18372 GCA_035687205.1 Methylocella sp.
GGCGGCGCGCAGGGGCCTATATGGTCGAGCAAGTCAAAGCGCTCGCCCTCTCAGATTAGAACTGCAGGACTGGCATGGAAAGCACTCTGGAGACGCTACGCCTCCCTTCCCCGGAAGACCGAAAAATCGACGCAGGCGGCCGCAAGATGCTGGACTAGGGTATAGAAGATAACGGGCAGCATGACCTCGGGATGATCCGTTAACAAAGTGGAGGCGAGCACGAGGCCTGCGCCATTGTTATTCATCCCCAGTGTTATTCATCCCCAGTCCGAATGTTAACGAAGCCGTGTCCTTTTTGCCGGCGCGGCAAAGGCGTGCGAGAAAATATCCAGAGCTGAACGCAGCCGCGCAAAGAGCCGCAACGATCACAATCATTGCCGCCATAAAGTCTGGATCGGGCTGAGAAATGATTGCCGGAAGAGCAAGCGAGGCATTCGAATAATTCAGCAGCACCAAGGCGGCATAATTGATGAGCTTCAAATATGGCGTGGCGGCCGTCATGCTGGCATCGCTCAGCAAGACGCGGCCCAGAATACCGAGCAAGGAGGGCAGAAGCACCCAGCTTCCAATAAAGCTCACGGCTCCCTCGGAGGCGATTTCATGCAGATCTTCGGAATAATCACCCATCGTCAAAAACCCCGCGGCGTGAAGAACGGCCGGGGTCAACAACGGGCTTAGGGCCGTTGTGAGCAGCACCAGACCAATGCTCAAAGCCAGATTTCCGTCGGCGTTCTGCGCCCAGGCTGTGGAGGCTCCCGCAATCGGCATCGAGGCGACAATGGCAAGGCCAGTGAGGATTTGCTGGCTCTCTTCCGCATTATGCCACAGCCTCAGTGCGACGCTGGCCGCCACAATGAAAGCGAGCGGCACGGCGCATTCGCAAAGCTCCCGCCGAGCAGAATGAACGGCCTCTTGAGAACATGTTTTAAGTCGCCGGCCTTAACGCCCAGCCCGCCGTTGAACAGCAAAAGCCCAAGCATGAGCTGCGGGAGGAGAAAAGAAATTCTGATTTGGAATATATTGACGTGCCCAAGGTCAAGACCGCAAAGCGCAAGTCCGGGCCGTGGCAGCACTCCCGCCATGAAGTAGGATAAGGCGATAATCCAGATCAGATTCCGGCGGACCGCATGCTCGAAGCCCGCCGCTTTGGCGTTGATGAGGGTCATCTCCCCATCCTTCCATCTTTGATTGCGGCTGCTGCCCTGCCTGGGCGATGCTATTGGACCTGCCCCGGGGCTTTGCCGCTAGCTTGTCAGCTCGGCCGCTGGCCCGCGCAAGGCCGTGTCTGACAAGGCTTCCGCTGGCTGCGGCATGATTTCTCTGGCTGGCTTCTCCCCCGGGAGGGGCTCTGCCTCGAAGGCGACAAGATCGGCTCCGGCCGAAGCGGTCACGGCAAGACCTGCCGCTTTGGCGACGAGGCCGGTGTAATAGGCTTGTATGTCCTGCGGGGTGGAGGGAGCCTGAGCCGGGACCCCGGCGATGAGCGGCGGTAGATGGCTTGAAAGCTTGGCGCCTTGACCCTTCGCAGCAACGCGGATGCGCTCAGCCCCGTCCATGCCGCTCACCGTCACTTCGAGGATACCGCCCCGCGCAATGGCCGCCGCGCCGATGAGGCATAAATTAAGGATGAGCTTGACCTTGTTCTTCGGCATGAGCACAGCGGGAACGTCCCATTTGAACACCGTCCGCTCAGTGCCTAAGAGGCTCCGCGCCACCGTTTCAGCATCGGATGTGTCGATCAAGGCTCCAGCCGAGCCCGCAGCACCGAAGGCCAGCCGGCTGAACTGCAAGCGCGCTGATGCCTGCTCGGCGCTCTTTTTGATGAGATCGAGCGCAAAGCCCCGCATCTCCGCGTCTTTCTCCTCCTCCAAAACCTCAAGCCCGTTGATGATGGCGCCGACCGGGCTGATGATGTCGTGGCAGACGCGCGAGCAAAGCAGAGCGGCAAGGTCAAGTGGGTCAAGAGGAGGCAGGGTCATGAGTCATCCTTTCCAAGGCAGAG
The DNA here is from genome assembly GCA_035687205.1 of Methylocella sp. GTDB lineage: Bacteria > Pseudomonadota > Alphaproteobacteria > Rhizobiales > Beijerinckiaceae > Methylocapsa. Next base: position 2,003 of record DASRYK010000032.1, read on the forward strand.
CTTTGCGGCCAGGCTGCGCGCCAAGCCAAACATGCTTGCCAAACACCATATCTGCCAGGCCCGCCCGGGGTTTTCGCACGGAAGGGTGCGAAGGCGGCGCTGGCCGCAGCGGCCAATCAGGATGCCGCCCAAGGCAGATGTGAACCGCCGCCCCCGCTAGGCGTCAAGCCCAAGAGCTCCAGACTGCGAATGATAAGTTAACAATTTGGCGGCGGGGTGTCTCACGGCGGCGAAGGAAAAGGCGTTGAGAAGAAACAGATGGCTCCCGGAGCCGTTGAAGGGCGGCGCGCACAAAATTCTGCCATTTAACAGTGAAAGCACTGGCGTCCCCCGGAAAAATAGCTGGCAAGAATGGATGGACATTTCGTGACTGAGCAAACATACAGCGCGGCCGCTGCCATGGACCATGATGCTTTGGCGGAAATTTTCGCAGACACCGCCGTTGAGGCAGCGGTCGCAGTAATGGCCATCTACTCCGGGGAGCACCGGGCCTGGGAAAAGGCCGATGGCAGCCCGGTCTGCGAGGCCGATGAAGCGGCCGAAGCGATTATCCTGAAGCGCCTTGCCGCGCGGGTCCCCAAACTCCCCGTGCTCGCCGAGGAGGCAGTCTCCCGCGGCGAAAAGACGGCGGCGGACTCTTCTTTCATTCTCGTCGATCCTGTCGATGGAACAAAGGAGTTCTTGAGCCGCAACGGCGAGTTCACGATCAACATCGGCCTTGTGACAAATGGCGTGCCGCAGGCGGGCGTTGTCTATGCTCCGGCGCTTGGGAAGATCTGGATTGGCGCCGCCTCTGCCGCAAGCTGCCTTGTCGCCCCCGGGGCGCCCCTGCCCCCGCGCGAATCCTGGCGGGCAATCCGCACGCGGCGGGCGCCCAAAGAGGGGCTGACCGCGCTCGTGAGCCGCTCCCATGCCGACCCGGAGACCGAGGCCTTCCTCGCAAAGCTTTCCATCAAGGACAGGCGGCAGGCGGGCTCATCGCTCAAATTCTGCGCCGTGGCAGAAGGCGAGGCCGATGTTTATCCGCGCTTTGGCCCGACCATGGAATGGGACACGGCGGCGGGAGATGCCATCTTGCGCGCGGCGGGCGGCATCGTCGTCGGCAGCGATGGGCGCCCTTTGCGCTATGGGAAAGCCTCGTCCGGTTACCGGAACGGGCCTTTCATCGGCTGGGGCGATCCGGAAGCGGCCCGCGCCGCGCTGCCCTGAGAGCATGGCGCGGCAGAAGCTCCATTTCCGCCGCAAATGGCCACGGCTTCGCCTTGAAGAATTCACGAGAATACCCCGCGCGCTGCAACTCTTCTTTAACGCTGTTCCGCAAAGCTCAGCGCGAAACTCCCAAGCGCAAAACATTGACCTGATTCGCAGAGGTTTAAGCGGAGGCCGAAGTCATGCAAACGCGTAGGGACATCGTGCAGAAGCTTGCGGCGCTCGCCGCCTTAGCGCCGGGCTTCGCGCCGGAGACGGTTTTCGCGGACACAAACGCGCCCCAGACGCGCCCGGCCGAATTCTCGCCCAGCGAGATCATCGACAGCGGCCACCGCTTCTTCGGCTCAATCTCGCGCGAGCTCGCCAAGCTCGTCGAGACCGCGACGGAGCGCTGGGGCAGGCCCAATGGCTATGTTCTAGGGCAGGAGGCGGGCGGCGCCTTCATTGGCGGCCTGCGCTACGGCGAAGGGGTGATGTACACACGCAATGCGGGCGAGCTCAAAGTTTTCTGGCAGGGGCCTTCTCTCGGCTTCGATGCCGGAGCAGATGGCGACCGGACCATGATGCTCGTCTACAATCTTCCCTCGACCGAGGCGATTTTCCGCCGGTTCGGAGGGGTCGACGGCTCGGCTTATCTCGTTGGCGGCCTTGGGATGACAGCGCTCGTCAACGACGGCGTCTATGTGGTTCCGATCCGCTCGGGCATCGGGGCGCGCCTTGGTTTCAATGTGAGCTATCTCAAATTCACGCCCGCCGCGACCTGGAACCCCTTCTGACGCGGCGCTCCGAAGCGCCGTCTCTTTCCGGCCAGGATCTGAAAGGCGCAGCCCGCCTGCGCGCCCTTCGCAGCGCAAGCGGAGCCGGGGGAGCTCGAGGCGTCTGCGCACGCCCATACCCTCCCGCTCACACTCCTTTGCGCAACATCATCATACCCAATCATACACGGGCCAAGAAACGCAACCTGTGCACAAGCACGCAGGCAGAGCCCAGCAGAGCTTGCCAATCGGCAATAAGGCGTGATCGCATAAGCCTCTGATGTTTCCTCCGGATGAGAGGGGCTGCCTATGCCGGACGCCAGTGATATTCGATGGTTCAAGGAGCAGTTTCACAAGGAAATCGTAGCAGCGCTTCCAGGCACACCCTTCGATCTCGACATGCTCACGGCGCTGGCCTGTCAGGAGACCGGAGAGATTTGGCCCATTCTGCGCAAGAAGCCGGAGCTCACCACAGATGAGATTCTAGCGCTTTGCGTTGGCGATACGCTCGACGCCGACAAGGGCCGCAGGGCTTTTCCCAAGACAAAGGCCGAGCTCCTTGCCGCGCCGCATGGCGCTGAGATGTTCGCCATTGCGCGCAAGGCCCTCCTCGATATGGCCGCCCACATCAAAAGCTACCGCCCTGCCGCCGCGAGGCCCAGCAAATTCGTCCATGGTTTTGGCGTCTGGCAATATGACTTGCAGTTCTTCAAAGTTGAACCGCAATATTTTCTGGAGAGACGCTACGAGAAGCTGAGCGAATCCCTCAAAAAGGCGCTGCAGGAGCTTCGCAGCGCGCTGAAGAAATTGGGCCTCGAGCGAAAGCCGTCGCTTTCCGCCTTGGAAATGGCGAAGGTTGCGATCGCCTATAACACCGGGCGTTTTGATCCCCGCAAGGGTTTGAAGCAAGGGTATTTCGACGGCAAGCGCTATTACGGCGAGCGGATCTACGACTACATTCTCTTGTCGCGGACGGTCCCCGCACCCGGCGGCAGCCCCGCGATCCCGCCCCCTGCGGCGGGCGCTGCGGTCATCCCGCCGCCAAGCCCGGTTACAGCCGCGGGCCAGGCCTATGTGGTCGACACGCGCGTGAGCCCTTTGCGGCTGAGGAGCGAGCCAAGAAAAAGCGTGCCGTTAACGAAGAATGTCATCGCCGAGCTGCCCGACGGCCACCCGGTCCGGGCGGTCAGCCGGAGGAGGGTGAACGGCTTTCTCGAGGTCGAGACAAGCCTCTTTGGCGCTCATCTGCATGGTTTTGTCTGGGCGGCCTATTTGAAACGGGCGCCAGAGACCGTGCAGATCACCGTCGAGCCGCCAGCTCCCGCTCCGCCAGACAAGGGAATTGTGGCGGCCTCTATGCCGCGAAAGCCCGGCACCATCACCAAACGGACAGATATCGCGGGAGCTCATTCGCTGAACGAGCCGGGTCAGCCCGGCCGCAAAGGCACCACGCCGGAAGAACTGACGGCCGAGCTTCAAAAAATCATCGACTGGCTTGCTGTCGAAAAACCAGCCCACAAGCGCTACCGGCCGCACGGCGGCCTGACCTTTTGCAATATCTATGCGCATGATTACTGCCACCTCGCGGGCGTTTATCTCCCGCGCGTATGGTGGACTCCGCGCGCCCTTCTCGATTTGCAAGCCGGAAAAAGCGTCCGGCCGCTCCTCGAGAACACAATCACCGAGATGCGGGCCAACGACCTTTTCCGCTGGCTTCGCGACCATGGTCTGCAATTCGGATGGCGCCAGACGGGCTCAGCAGACAAGCTGCAACAGGCTGCAAACCAAGGCGGCATCGGCCTCATCGCCGCCAGGCGCAAGCAGGATGGACGGTCGGGCCATATCACGCTTGTTGTCCCGGAAAATGGTGACTTGAGGGCGCGCCGCGATGCGGCTGGAGAAGTCGTTGCTCCGCTGCAAAGCCAAGCTGGAAGCGTAAACTTCCGCTTCGGAACCGGCAAGCCCGGCTGGTGGAAAGAGGACCGGTTCGCCGAGAGCGCCTTCTGGATTCATGCTTAGAAGGGTTGCCCGCAGCGCTCCGGCTCCCCGCCACTGTCAAGCGAGTCAAGCACCGGCGCAAGCCTGGCAGCGTCCCGCGATCTCCATGACCTGCGCCCGGGCGGAGAAGCGGGCTTTTTCCGCGATTTCACCCAGGGCCTCGCGCATGGTTGGCGAGGTCGCCTCCACGACGGCGCCGCAACTGTCGCAGATCAGAAAGACGATAGGCTCCGTGGCGGCATGGCCATGGCCGCAGGCCAGAAAAGCGTTGCGGGATGCGAGCCTGTGAATAAGGCCGTTTTCCAGCAGGAAGTCGAGCGCCCGGTACACCGAGATCGGCGCCGGGCGCTTGCCCGTCGCCTCGGCGATGCGGTCGATCATTTCATAGGCGCCAAGCGGGCGCCCCTCATGCACGAGAATTTCGAGGATCCGCCGCCGGCCGGGCGTCAGGCCGGCTGTCTCCTCCTCGCCGCGCACGCGCGCAGAACCGGGGCGGCTGCCTCCGGCCGCTGCGCCCTGAATCATCCCGGACTCATCGCTCATGGCTGCACCCTGCCCTGCCAGTGCCAATCTGGCTAACTTCAGCTTTGGTTTTATCTTTCGGCCATGCCGTTGTAACATGCGCCAAGCACCAATCCACCGTGCTGGATCCAGCATTTTCCCGGGGGGACCTATGAGCCTTAAGTCGAAAAATGCCATTGTCACCGGCTCGACGAGCGGCATCGGCCTTGCCATTGCCCGCGCGCTGGCCAAAGAAGGCGTCAACGTCATGATCAATGGCCTTGGAGATTCCGCAGCGATCGAGGAGGAGCGCGCGGCGATTGCCAGGGAGTTTGGCGTCACCTCCATTTATTCGGCCGCCGACATGACCAAGCCCGACGAGATTCACGCCATGGTCAAGGAAGCCGAATCAAAGCTCGGCGGGGTCGACATTTTGATCAACAATGCAGGGGTCCAGCATGTCGCGCCTATCGAGGAGTTTCCGCGCGAAAACTGGGACATGATTCTCGCCATCAATCTTTCCGCGGCCTTTCACGCCATGGCCGCCGCCATCCCCGGCATGAAGGCGCGGAAATGGGGCCGGATCGTAAGCACGGCTTCGGCCCATTCGCTCGTCGCCTCGCCCTTCAAATCCGCCTATGTAACGGCCAAGCACGGGCTTGCAGGGCTCACGAAGACGGCCGCGCTCGAACTTGCGACCTTTGGAATCACGGTCAATTGCGTGTCTCCCGGCTATGTTTGGACCCCCCTCGTCGAAAAACAGATCCCTGACACCATGGCCGCCCGTAACATGACGCGAGAGCAAGTCATTCACGACGTCATTCTGCTCGCCCAGCCCACGAAGCAATTCGTCAAGGCCGAAGAGGTCGCGGCGCTCTTTGTCTTCCTCTGCTCGGATGCAGCGGCTCAGATCACAGGCGCCAATTATACAATCGACGGCGGCTGGACGGCAGAATAAGCCCCCCTTCCGGGGCTGGCCGCGCGAAAGCCTGCAAGGGAATGAAGCGTTCGCGCCCGTTCTTTTACAAGCCGCCCTTTGCGCAGATGATCTCCCACTCTTTCTCCGTCACCGGCTGCACGGAAAGGCGGGAGTTGTTGACAAGGACCATTTTAACCAGCTCCGGATCGGCCTTGATCGCGGCAAGCCCCACAGGGTTTTTCAACGGCGCAACCGCCCGGACATCGACCATGCCGAATTTTCCGCTCGGATCGGATGGGTCTGGATAATAAGATTTGATGATCTCGACGATGCCAACAATCTGCTTGGCATCCCCTGAATGATAGAAAAACGCTTGCTCGCCCACCCGCATAGCCATGAGGTTGAGCTTGGCGCTATGGTTGCGCACGCCATCCCAGCACGTGCCCTTCACCCCGGCCTTCATCTGGTCGTCCCATGACCAAGTGCCGGGCTCGCTCTTGAGCAGCCAATGTGCCATCTTTTTACCTATTAAGGATGCGCCCGGGCCTCAGCCTGGATCTAGGAATTCCGGTTTCAAAGGCCGCGCAAGCAGATCCGCAATGGCTTCGTTGATGGTGACCCGCTCCGCGAGAACGGCATCGACCGCGGCCGCAATCGGCATGTCAACGCCTTTCGCATGAGCAAGATCGACGAGCGCGCCGCAGGTGTGCATGCCTTCGCAAAGGCCGCAGCGGGCGACAGCGTCCGCAAGGCTCAATCCCATCCCTAGCGCGAGCCCCAAGGAATAGTTGCGCGACACCGGCGAGGTGCAGGTCAGGACGAGATCGCCCAAGCCCGAGAGCCCGGACAGAGTGGCTGGCTCCGCGCCAAAGGCCCGGCCGAAGCGGCTAAGCTCGGCAAAAGCGCGCGCAATCAGCGCTGCGCCCGCGCTTGCCCCCAGCTTGCGGCCTGCGCAGATCCCGCTGGCGATGGCGAGGACGTTTTTCGCCGCTCCTCCAATTTCCACGCCTCTCACATCATGGGAGGAATAGAGCCGGAAGGAGGGCGTCGCGAGAAGAGAGGCAAGCGCAGCCGCCTGCTCTCTATCCTGCGCTGCGAGAGTCACTGCTGTGGGAAGCCCCTGGGCAACTTCCTGGGCAAAACTTGGGCCTGAGAGCACTGCCATAGGGTTGCCGGGCAAGACCGCCGCAGCAGCTTCGCTCAGAAAGAGGCCTGTTGCGCGCTCGATGCCCTTGGCGCAAATGATGACCGGAACGCCCGCCGCAAGATGGGGCGCGAAGGCCTCAAGCACGCCCCGCAGCGCCTGGGCCGGGACAGCGGCGAGAACGGCTTCTGCCCCTTGAAGCTCGGAGAGCTCGGCCGTTGGAAAAACATTCGACTGCAGCGGGATGCCGGGCAGATGGCGGGCATTGATACCGGTTGCGCGCATCTCAGCAACATGGGCTGGGTCGCGCGACCAGAGCCAGACCCCGGTTCCCTCTCCTAGGCCAGCGCGGGCGGCAAGATTGGCGAGCGCCGTCCCCCAGGCTCCAGCGCCCAGCACGGCAACCCGGCGTTTTTCAGCTTCTGCCATTGGCTGCTACCTGCACTTGGGCCATCACTCTCCTTAGGCCTTCACCCCGCCTCAGCGAAGGCGGAAGCGGCGGCACGCCGGCTGGACCGGCATGCCTCACACGAAATAGTCTTGCCCGCGCAGCCAAAAGGTTCTTCCGCAAGGCCGCGCACCCAAAAGGTCATCGATGTCTGCGCCAGCTTCACTCTTCACGCCCCACCGTTTCGCCGTCCGGGTCTATTACGAGGACACAGATTTTTCCGGTTTCGTTTATCACGCCTCATATTTGCGCTTTCTTGAACGCGGCCGCACCGAATTTCTGCGTGAGCTTGGGATCGGGCACCGCGTCATGTTCGAGGATAAGGGCTTGGGCGGTCTCCATTTTGCCGTCCGGGACATGGTGTTGGAGTTTCTCAAGCCTGCCCTGATGGATGACAAGCTGATGGTCGAGACCGAGCTTGCCGCGGTCGGCGGCGCCTCGATCGCGATGGGCCAGAAAATCCTGCGCGGCAAGGACCTGCTCTTGACGGCAAAAATGAGGATCGCCGCGGTTTCCCAAGGCAAGGCGAGGCGCATGCCCGCGCAACTCCTGACAATGCTTGAATCCGTCAGAGCCCGTGGCGTGGAGCCATCCCGCGCTCCAGTAACGCAATCTTAACCTTCGTCTGGGCCAATTTTGCCTTGGCGCGGCGGAGCGCTGGCGGCGGTTTCCCTTCGGGAAAAGGGGGCGAAGCCCCAGAAATGACCGATTTCCGCTTCAAGAAATGACCGGAACGGGTTTTGACTCGGCTCATTTGCCTCCCATAAATCGATATTTAGCAAGTAAGGAAAACGGAATGAACCCCGCCGATCTTGCCGCTTCCGGAATGACGCCGCCCGCCGTGGAGATGTCCCTTGCCGGAATGTTCTGGTCTGCCCATTTCGTTGTCAAGCTCGTGATGGTGGGCTTGCTGTTTTCCTCGGTCTGGTGCTGGGCCATCATCATCAACAAGATCTTGCTGTTTGCTAGAACTGACCGCGCAATGGCCAAGTTTGAGGAAGTGTTCTGGTCAGGCTCATCCCTTGATGAGCTCTATGCGACGTTGTCCCAGCGTCCGGCTTCGGGAATGGCTGCGCTTTTCGTCGCGGCCATGCGGGAGTGGCGGCGCTCGGTCCAAAGCGCGGCGTCGTCCTTCATGGGTTTGCAAGCGCGGATCGAAAAGGTGCTCGATGTCTCCATTGCGCGCGAGGTCGAGAAGCTTGAATCAAATCTCCTGGTGCTCGCTACAGTTGCATCAGCAGGCCCCTTCGTCGGGCTTTTCGGAACAGTATGGGGCATCATGACGTCGTTCCGCTCGATTGCCGTGTCGCGCAACACCTCGCTTGCGGTCGTTGCTCCGGGCATTGCGGAGGCCCTCTTTGCAACCGCCATCGGGCTTTTTGCGGCGATCCCGGCCCTGATCGCCTACAACAAATTCCAGGGGGACGTCGCGAAGAAGCAAGCACGGCTTGAAGGTTTCGCGGATGAGTTTTCGGCTATTCTTTCGCGCCAGATCGATCAGCGCAGCGCTCATGACCGGGCGGCGTGACAGACTGTCGTGAGCCTTTAGGATTTTAGAACGGCGGAAATTATTGAAACCTTGCCCCGGAGAGCTTGAAAATGGGCATGTCGCAGCTAGCAGTTGGCAGGAACGGCAGACGGGGACGGCGCGGAGTCCCGCGCTACCGCGCCATGGCCGAGATCAATATGACTCCTTTTATCGATGTCATTTTGGTTCTTTTGATCATTTTCATGGTTGCCGCTCCGCTCCTTGCCACAGGCGTGGCGATTGACTTGCCAAAAACGAAAGCGGCCGCGCTCAACATCGAAAAGAAGCCAGTCTCAGTCGCCGTCGACGACAAGGGCTCGGTCTATGTCATGGACGAGCCGGTGCAGATCGAGTCCCTTGTGGAGAAGCTTAAGGAGGTGGCGGCAAGCGGCGTGGACGAGCGCATCTATGTTCGCGGCGCCAATCAGGTGAACTACGGCCGTATCGCCGAGGTCATGTCGACGATCACCGCGGCCGGCTATAAGAAGGTCGCCCTGGTTACCGACCCGAACAAATAGACCGGCGATGGCACTGCCCGAAAAACCTGGCCTTGCCGTCTCGGGCGGGGTGCACGCGGGGCTTCTTGCCCTGGCGCTGGTGACTTTTTCGCGCGCGCCCCAGCTTGACGCCGCGCAGGAAAGCATCCCCATCAGCGTGCTCAGCAGCAGCCAGTTCAACGAGATCATGAAGGGCGAGAAGACGGCGGCCGAGGTGAAGCCATTGCCGAGAAGTGAGCAAATCGCAAAAATAGCGGAGCTTACGCCCCATCCCTCGCCAGCCAATGCGCCAAAGGACATTCCCGCACCGCCCTCGCCTTTGAAACGCCAGCCGGAGCCCGGCACGGCCGAGGCAGAGGAAAAGCCTCAGCCTGCGCAGGCCGCGGCAGCTCAGGCGCCGAAACCCGCGCCGAAGACCGGGCCTCTGAAAGAAGCGGGGGCCATGAAACCGCAGCCGCGGGCCAGCGAGCCCAAAAGCGAAGATGGGGAGATAACCGCGCAGCCTCCTGTGCCAAAGCCTTCAGCTGCTCCAGCAAAAGCCCCGACGAAATTCAAGCCGGATCAACTGGCAAAGCTCCTCGAGCAGGAAAAGAACAAGGAAGCCGGTAAGGAGACAAAGGAGCAGCGCAAGCCTGCCGCCAAGCCAAAATCAGGGGACGAAGCGGCACAGCCCCAGCGAAAGTTCGATCTGGGCAGCATCGCCCAGTTCCTGAGCAAAGAAATGCCGCAACGCAAACAGGCGCGCGGCCAAGAGCTCAATCAAATCGCCTCGCTCGGCTCGCCAACGGCCAGCGCTGCCCGGATGTCGCCATCGCTCTGGGATCAGCTCGACGGCCTGCTCCAGGAGCAATACAAGAGGTGCTGGAATTTCTCGGGTCTTGGCGGGCAGCAGAAATACATCCCTGAAATCCATGTCCATTATGCGCAGGATGGCTCACTGACCGGCGAGCCTGTGCTGCTCAACCCGCCCTCTGATCCCGATCTGCGCCCGCTTGCCGAAAGCGCTATGCGCGCGGTGCGGCGTTGCGACCCGCTGCACATTCCCGCCATCTATCAGCCGTATTACGAGCAATGGAAAGGCCGGATCGTCAGGTTCGATCCCGAGGATATGCTTTGAAGATCCGTATTGCTGCGTTCCGCGCCGCGCCCCCAAGCGCATGCTTGACATCAATCACCGCTGGCGCCGGATTTTTTGCCGCCCTTATCCTTCTGATTGCCCAGGGGCTCCTTGCCCCGGCGCTTGCACAGCGCGACCGCTATCTCGACGTCCGCGGGGCCGGCGAGTTCAAGCCCATTCCGATCGCGATCACGCCCTTCGTTGGAGATGCAACGGCAAGCGCGCAACTGACTGGCATTATCGAAAACAACCTCAAGCGCTCCGTCTTCATCACGCCGCTCGACCCCAAGACCTTTGCTGAGACGGTCACCAATCCAGACCAGCCGCCCCAGATGGATTCCTGGCGGTTGATCAATGCGCAATTTGTGGTGACGGGCCGGGTGAGCCGGGCCGCGGATGGGCGGCTTCAGACAGAGTTCCGCCTTTGGGACGTTTCGACGGGAGCGCAGGTTGCGGGCAGCCAGTATGTCACGGATCCAGCCAATGCCCGCCGTGTCGCCCATATCGTCTCGGATGCGATTTTCTCGCGGATCACCGGCGAGAAAGGGTTTTTCGATACCCGCATCGCCTTTGTCGATGAGACGGGTCCGCCCGAGCGCCGCCGCAAGCGGCTCGCCATCATGGATCAGGATGGCGCGAACCTGCGCTATATGACCCGCGGCGATGATCTCGTCGTGACGCCGCGCTTCTCGCCTTCCTCGCAAGACGTCACCTATATGTCCTTCGGAGCTTCCGATCCGAAGGTGCTGCTGCTCAACATCGAGACCGGACAGCGTGAAGTGGTGGGAAATTTCCCCGGCATGACCTTTTCGCCCCGCTTCTCCCCGGACGGGCAAAAGGTCGTGATGTCGCTCGCGCAGGGCGTATCCTCGAATCTTTACGCCATGGATCTGCTTTCCCGCACGACGACACGGCTTTCCGATTCCAACGCGATCGACACATCGCCCTGCTATTCGCCGGACGGGTCGCAGATCGTCTTCGAGTCGGACCGTGGCGGCAGCCAGCAGCTTTATGTGATGTCGGCAAGCGGCGGCGGGGTCAGGCGGATCTCATTCGGCGACGGGCGGTATGCAACGCCTGTATGGTCGCCAAGGGGCGACTTGATCGCCTTCACCAAGCAAAAAGGCGGCACTTTCGCAATTGGCGTCATGCGGCCGGATGGATCGGGCGAGAGGATCTTGACCGAGGGGTTTCACAATGAGGGGCCGACCTGGGCGCCGAATGGCCTCTACCTCATGTTTTTCCGCGATCCCGGCGGGCAGGCCGGGCCGAAGCTTTACATGACAGACATCTTCGGGCGCGCCGAATTTCCAGTGCCGACGCCTGCCTATGCCTCCGATCCCTCCTGGAGCCCGCTTTTGAATTAGGCTCGCGTTCCCCCGCAATATCCCCAGCCCGGCATGGGACCCGGATAGCGTCTGGCTAATCCATGCTGGAAAGCGCGTGAGCGCCCCGTCAAAGGAAATTCCGCGGCCAGATCATCGAGCGCCACATATGGGCAACGGGCGAATTGTCAAAGCCAAGCCCTTCCTTGGGCTGACGGAAATGGCGGCCCGCGATGTCTGAGAATATTTCGAGATCGACCGTTACATTGGGATCGAAGGAGTAAAGATCGTTGAGCGTGATCATCCGGGCCATGCCATACCATTTGTGGCGCCGCGCATATTCGTAATCGGCACGGATATAGGGCTCCGGCTCATAATCATCGCCAAAAAGCTCGATATAGGACTGCGGATATTCGTAGCCTGCGGCAGGATCAGGGAAAAAGCGCAGTGCTTGATGATAGCGCACGGCGAAGGCAACCTCCTCATCCACATAAGGCGCGATAAGCTGCGCGCCCCAATAACCGTGGTCGCATCCGAAAAGCCCCACCATGGCAATATCATGCAAGAGGCAGGCAAGAACACCTTTTTCCTCAACGCCCGCTTTGAGCGCTAGATTGGCGCTTTGCAGGAGGTGGTTCGCCTGGGCCGGCGCGAATCTGAGCCGGAAGAAATCAAAAAGCTTAGGCGCCTCCGGCATCTTGGGCAAAGCCGGATCGTCCCCCATCATCACTTTGCACTTGCCGCTTTTGACATCCTCGAGAACATCGAAGCGGGTAAAATATTCTGGCGTGCCCATCGTGCCGAGCGCCGGTTTCACCACAACCCTCTTGTCAAAAGGGGCTTCTGCCTCCGGTTTGCGCGCAATCCGGGATTGCGGCGCGATCCCTGGCCCATTATCCATTGGCCGCCTCCTGCCGATATCCGCAGCAGCGCTGATGGCAGCAAAATTGCCATTCCGCGCCCGCAACCGCGCAAATAGGAGACATCGCCTTTCCCGGCAAGGCATGCGGCCCGGCAGGGCATGCGGCCCCGGCGATGAGCCTTGGCATCACGGGCAAAAGCGGCGGTGCTCATACAAAATGGACGAACGCTTATGGGTTTTTATTCCCGGCATGTTTTTCCAAGGCTCTGCCATCTTGCGATGCGCAATGAACGCCTCCTGCCCTATCGCAAAAGGATTGCAGGCGCCGCTGAAGGGCGGGTTGTTGAAATCGGAATAGGGCCAGGCCTCAATTTCCCTTTCTATGGAGCCGGTGTCAGCGAGGTCGTGGGAATTGATCCATCGCCGCAGCTCCTCGCTCTGGCAAGGCAAGCCGCAAAGTCCTCGCCCATCCCTGCAAAGCTGATCGCAGGCACAGCAGAGTCCGTCCCCTTGAGCAGCAAGAGCGCCGACACGGTCGTCATGACATGGACTCTTTGCAGCGTTCCCCACGCTGGTGAAGCGCTTCGCGAGATCCGCCGTGTGCTCAAGCCCGGCGGGCGCCTTTTCTTTGCCGAGCATGGCCTGGCGCCAGAGGCGCGCATCCGCTGCTGGCAGGATCTTCTCACGCCGCCTTGGAGACTGATCAGCGGCGGCTGCCACTTGAACCGCCCGGTGAAAGACTTGATCGAAGCCGCAGGTTTCCGCCTTTGCCGCCTGGAGACCGGCTACATCAAAGGCCCAAAACCATTCACTTACTTCTATGAAGGCTGCGCTGAGCTTCGCTGACGCTGCTGCTTATTGCCGCATCTCTGCTCTGCCTGCCTCAAAAAAGGCCTGCCAGCTCTCCCTGGGCTGCAGGGCTGTGGGCAAGGGACGGTGATTGAAGCTCCTGGGGCGCACAGCCATGCCAGCCCCGGCGCTTTTGCCGCATTGCAAAATAAACGAAAGTTGATTTTTGCATTGCATGATAACGATTTCGCTATGCGCAAATCCGCTCAAGGGGCGCGGCGCGGAGCTCAAGGACTTGGCGCGCTTCACGACGAATAACGGAAATTAGATGGACCAGTTTGACGAGCTCCAGGATTCCAGCAAACAGCAATTCGAGACGCTGACCGCGTCCTCATCCTCCTTAGTAAAGCTGTGGCTGACACTTGCTGCCGAATGGGCTGGATTTTCGAAGGCATCCATCGGGACAGGGCCGGCTTTCCTGGAAAAGCTGGCAGGCGTCAAGCCATTTGAGGAGACCCTTCAAATTCAGTCAGAATATCTTAAATCATTACACAGCGGGCTTGTTGGATATCTGACGAAGGTTGGCGAGGTTTATTCCAGCTTTGTTCAAGAGGCTCTCAAGCCAGTTGAGCGCGCAGCCAGCAAGGTTCAAGATTAACGGTCAGGCTGCGGCAAGTGTGCACTTGGAAGCTCTCGCCGCTATGGTCTAATAGACCTTGCCGGATGCACCGCGGCGCAAGCAAATTATTCCAGGCCGCGAAAGCTCAGGGCCGGAGCGTGAACGGTCTTTGGGTCATTGAAAGGCTTCGGACCGCCGTTAAGCCGGGAAATGGGACTCTCTGCCAAGCGTGGCGCGCTGCCTCGATGGCCGCGCTTTTTCAGTCCGCGGCGGATCCCGGATTTCCAATCGCACGTGAGTGAAACCGTCTGGGCGAACCCAGACCTTATTGAGGAGAAATGAATGAGCTGGCTTTCGGGTCCCCTTTCCCCCCTGGTGACATATTCCATCTGCCTTTTCGCAGGCTGGTTTTACGCTTTCGTCCTCTGGAAATAAGCGCCGCCACGCCGCGCCGCTTCCAGGTTATGGGCCCTTGAGATAATTTTTTGCGCGGGCGCGGGGCCGGCGGAAGTTGCTTCGGCGGCTTTCTCAATGGGCAGCGCGCAGCAGTCCGCACAGGCATAAACGGCAGCTCGGGCATAACGGCAGCGGTTTTTGCGAGCCTGCGGGAGGCTCTGAGAAGCAGGCAGGGCGGTCATGCCGCGGCTCGCGGCGAGGATGTGCCCAGCCAGCCCTCGGCTTGCCGGCATTGCTATTCTGCCTTGCTGCTGAACGCGCCAAAATGCGAACCAGGGCGGCGCTTTTGCTGCAAGCGCCAGCGCACGCGCCTTCCGCATCTGTCAGGTAATGACGGCTGGCCGGAGCCGGTCTTCACCAGCCATTTTTACATCCTGAAAACCCCAAAACGCGTGTCCTCGATTGGCGCGTTGAGCGCGGCAGAAATCGAAAGGCCGAGCACCATGCGAGTGTCCGCCGGGTCGATGATGCCGTCGTCCCAGAGCCGCGCGCTCGCATAATATGGATGCGCCTGCCGCTCGAACTGCTGGCGGATGGGCGCCTTGAATGCCTCTTCCTCTTCCGTGCTCCAAGATTTGCCAGCAGCTTCGAAATTATCCCTTCGGACCTGCGCCAGCACATTCGCGGCCTGCTCGCCGCCCATCACGGAAATGCGCGCATTGGGCCACATCCATAAAAAGCGCGGCCCGAAGGCCCGCCCGCACATGCCGTAATTGCCTGCTCCGAAGCTGCCGCCAATGATGACGGTGAATTTCGGCACATTGGCGCAGGCGACAGCGGCAACGAGCTTTGCGCCATCCTTGGCGATGCCTTGCGCCTCATATTTCTTGCCAACCATGAAGCCTGTGATGTTCTGCAAAAAGACAAGGGGCATTTTGCGCTGCGCGCAGAGTTCGATGAAATGCGCGCCCTTGAGCGCCGATTCCGAAAACAAGATTCCGTTGTTGGCGAGGATGCCGACAGGATAGCCCCAGATATGCGCAAAGCCGCAAATGAGCGTCGTGCCGTAAAGCGCCTTGAACTCATCAAGCACGCTGCCATCGGCGATGCGGGCGATGACCTCGCGCACGTCATAGGCTTCGCGGGGATCGGCCGGGACAATGCCGTAAATTTCTTTCGCTTCATAGAGCGGCGTTGCAGGCTCGCGGACCGGAATCTTCAAAGACTTAGCCCGGTTGAGGCGGGCCACGATCCGCCGCACAATTGCTAGCGCCTCGGCATCGTTTGAGGCATAATGATCAGCCACTCCCGAGATGCGGGCGTGAACATCGGCGCCGCCCAGCTCCTCCGCCGTGACGGTTTCGCCCGTGGCGGCTTTGACGAGCGGCGGCCCTGCCAAGAAGATCGTGCCTTCCCCGGCGACGATCACCGCCTCGTCGCTCATCGCGGGCACATAGGCGCCGCCCGCCGTGCAGCTTCCCATGACGGCGGCGATTTGCGGGATGCCCAAGGCCGACATGCGCGCCTGATTATAGAAGATCCGGCCGAAATGATCGCGGTCCGGGAACACCTCGTCCTGGCTTGGCAGATGGGCTCCGCCGCTGTCGGCGAGATAGATGCACGGCAAGCGGTTCTCCTGAGCGATCTCCTGCGCGCGAAGATGTTTCTTGACCGTCAACGGAAAATAGGTGCCTCCCTTCACCGTGGCGTCATTGGCGATGACGGCGCATTCCTGCCCGCAGACGCGGCCAATGCCCGTCACGAGCCCCGCCGCTGGAATGGGTTCTGGATAGACCTCAAAGGCAGCAAATTGCGACAATTCCAAAAAGGGCGTTCCGGGATCGATGAGCCTTTCGATCCGCTCGCGCGGCAGGAGTTTTCCGCGCGCGGTATGCCTTTCGCGCGCTTTCTCGCCGCCGCCTTGTGCGATGAGGGCGGCCTTGGCACGCAGATCATCGACAAGCGCCTGCATGGCCGCCCGGTTAGCCTCGAAGGCGGGGCTTCCAGGCGCAACAGCGGATTTCAAAATGCTCATTTTCAGCGCCCATCGAAAAGCTCGCGCCCGATCAGCATTCGCCGGATTTCGCTTGTGCCCGCGCCGATTTCATAGAGCTTCGCATCGCGCAGAAGGCGCCCCGCGGGGTATTCGTTGATATAGCCATTGCCGCCAAGAAGCTGGATCGCGTCGAGCGCGCATTGCGTGGCGCTCTCAGCCGCGAACAGGATGGCTCCCGCCGGGTCCCTGCGGCTCGTCCCCCCCCGG
>DASRYK010000033.1:0-6081 GCA_035687205.1 Methylocella sp.
AACTGACGGAGGGAATGATTCCATGCAACGAAAACTTTTGGCGCGCCTGATGGGCGCAACGGCCGGTTTGCTTGTAACCGGATCATCGCCCTTCGCGGCGGATCTCCGGCCCCCCATGGCGCCCCCCGCGCCCCCGCCGCCCGAGTTCACCTGGACAGGTTTCGAGCTTGGCGCCCAGATCGGCGGCGGAGTCTCAACCACCAATGTTCAGGTGTTCCCCGTTCCGTCCAATAGTTTCTCCTATTCTGGAGTCTTCGGCGGAATTCATGTTGGCTTCAATTACCAGTTCACGAACTCGTTCCTGATCGGCCTGCAGGCAGAATATAACTTTGCCGGGATCAGCGGGAACTCCTCCGCGCCGCCGCTTCTCTCGCTCGAGACAGCCGTCCGCGAGTTCGGATCGGTCGATGGCCGTCTCGGCATGACCTTCGGCCGGCTGCTCATCTACGGCATCGGCGGTTTTGCTTACGGCGACATTCGCGGCCTCATCCAGTGCGGCCCATTTGATTGCGGAGGCTTTCCGGCTCCTGCATTCCCTGTAAGCCGCGCTTTCGCCGCCAACCGTTACGGCTTCGACGTCGGCGGCGGCCTCGAATACAACATCTGGGGGAATTGGACGGCACGCGCTGAATACCGCTACTATAATTTCGGCACGCGCGGTTTCCACGACGCAGGATTCCCTTTGAACCCCATAGCAATACCTCCGCACCGCTCCAAGGAAACCATGCAGACTGGCCGCATCGGCCTGACCTACAAGTTCGCTTGGCCAACGGCCCCGGTCGTTGCCAAATACTGAGTAATGCTGCCGGGCGAAAGCCTGTCCACAGCCACATGGCAGCCGATAGCGCCGCCGCAATTTTGCGGCGGCGTTTTGCTGTCTGCGCCTGGAGATGAGCGCAAAGGCAGCCAAAGACTCTCCCCGTCCAGCCAAGTGCTGGGCTTTCCTGCTCTCTTTTGGGCTTCGCTTGGCCGTCATCCAGAGTTAAGGTGCGCTGCAGCAGAAGGTGTAGCGGCAAAGGGCATAATGATGAATGTCGAAGGAAGACCGGGGAAGCTTCTCAAGGGAGCAACGGGGGAGTTCGAGGTCGTCATAGGCATGGAGATCCATGCTCAGGTCATCTCGAAGTCAAAGCTTTTTTCTGGCGCCTCGACGGAGTTCGGCAAAGAGCCAAACAGCAATGTCTCGCTCGTCGATGCGGCCATGCCGGGCATGCTGCCCGTCATCAATGAGGAATGCGTGGCGCAAGCGGTGCGGACCGGGCTCGGCCTAAAAGCCAAGATCAACCTGCGCTCGGTGTTCGACCGCAAGAATTACTTCTATCCGGACCTCCCGCAGGGCTATCAGATTTCCCAATACAAAAACCCCATCGTCGGCGAAGGCTCGGTCACCGTCGATGTGTCGCCAACTGAGCAGATCGAGGTCGGAATCGAGCGCCTGCATCTCGAACAGGATGCGGGCAAGTCCCTGCACGACCAATCCGCGACGGACTCCTTCGTCGACCTCAACCGGTCCGGCGTCGCTCTCATGGAAATTGTCTCGAAGCCGGATTTGCGCTCGGCCGATGAGGCGAAGGCCTTTGTGTCGAAGCTTCGCACCATTTTGCGCTATCTCGGCACCTGTGACGGGAATATGGAGCAGGGATCGCTGCGGGCTGACGTGAATGTCTCCGTCCGCCGCCCCGGGGAGCCGCTTGGGACACGCTGCGAAATCAAGAACGTCAACTCTATCCGCTTCATCGGGCAGGCGATCGAAGCGGAGGCGCGCCGGCAGATCGGCATCATCGAGGACGGGGGCAAGATCGAGCAGGAGACGCGGCTGTTTGATCCCGCCCGCGGCGAAACCCGCTCGATGCGCAGCAAGGAAGAAGCGCATGACTACCGCTATTTTCCGGACCCCGATCTTTTGCCTCTCGAACTCGAACAAAGCTATGTCGATGCTCTTGCGGGGTATCTGCCCGAGCTTCCTGACGCAAAAAAAGCCCGCTTCATCTCGGATTACGGGCTGCCAGCCTATGACGCGGGCGTCCTCGTCGCCGAAAAGGAAACGGCCGATTATTACGAAGCGGCAGTCAACTATGGCGGGCGGCCTCGCGATGCCAAGCTTGTCGCCAATTGGATCACGGGCGATTTGGCGGCCTATGCCAATTCGCAGGGGCTTTCGATCCCGCAGACTCATATCAAGCCCAGCCAAATCGCGGGAATCGTCGATCTCATCTCGGAGGGAACCATCTCCGGGAAAATCGCCAAGGACCTGCTTGCCATCATCATCAGCGAGGAAAAGGAAGGCGACCCCCGCGCGATCGTAGAGGCGCGCGGTATGGTGCAGGTTTCGGACCGGGCGCAGATTGCCGCTGCGATCGACGCCATCATCGCGGCCAATCCAGACAAATCAGCTCAGGCCCGGGCCAAGCCGTCGATGCTTGGCTGGTTCGTCGGCCAAGTCATGAAAGAGACCGGCGGCAAGGCCAATCCGCGGATGGTCAATGAGCTCCTGAAAGAGAAGCTTGGCATCTGAAAAGCGGCTGCGAATCGCCATAGTGATTCGGGTGATTCGCGCGTTGTGCGCTCGCTCAGCCATCAAGACCGCTGCCAGACGGCATATTTTTCCATCTCTAACAAAAAATTTTTTCGCCGTGAGGCCGCCTCTGGCAAGCGATGCGAGATGCTCTTTCTCATCGCCAAACAAACGCAAAATCAGCGCCAAAAAACTGCGCGGCATGCACGCGCTCAAACCCGCCAGGCTGAGGGATTTGCCAATGCGCCTATTCCAGAAGAATGCACTCTTGCTTCTTTTGGCATACATGGGCGAGATGGGATAGAGCCTTTGAATACAAAGGTTTTTTTCATGAGCAGGCCTGATTGAATCGCGCCTGTTCGCGCGCATGCGCAGCGCTTCATCATGCCGTTTGCATGGCTGTTGAGGCCTGAAGAACAGCCTTCATCGCGAACGCCGCATAACTGCAAACTTGCTGCTGGCCTCCGTCAAAACACGTCCGCAACATGCAAGTTAGTATGCCGCTGCGGCGTGCCGCACGAGCGCTTTTGCGCTGTTTGCAAAGCAACGCCTCTTGCACGGCTGCTTAACAACGTTACCCTACGCAAGCCTCGAGTCGGCAATGCGAATGAGCCGGCTATAATAGCAGAGGGAACAGGAAACATGGTGAAGGCAACCGCCAAAAAGGCAGTAAGGAAGACAGCGGCGAAGAAAGGTGCCGCAAAGAAGGGGGCAGCAAAAAAAGGCGCGATGAAAAAAACCGCGCGGAAGGCAGCCGTCAAGAAGAGGCCGGTGAAGAAGGCGGTAACCAGAAAAGCCGCCGTGAAGAAGACCGCAGCAAAGAAGACTGCGAGGAAGGCCGCAGCTAAAAAGGCTGCAGGGAGGAAAGTGGCGCGCAAAGCTGCACCTCGAAAAACCCCTCCGCCACCGCCCCCCGGCCCTGCGGAGACGGCTTGACGGTCGCATCGAATGGCGGCGGCCGGCCTCGACTCCCGGCTGAAGATCAAGCTGGGAGGATTGTTGCCGGTTGTCCCCGCTCTTGATGATGGCCGCCGTTGAAACTTCGAATTAATGAGTAAAGCCTTCTCCGGACGATCAGGCTCATTTCCTGCAGAAGCAGCCGAAGCGCCTGCTTCGCTTGCCCCCGGAAAGGCGGCGAATGGCCTTGGGTGCTAAGGAGGCGCCGCGCTTACTTTGTGAGACAGACCGTGGCAAATTCGTACCAGGTTTTGCCGGAAGCAGCTCCCGTTTCCTTCATCTTCTGCCATTCGAGCCCGCAGGCGTGCATGCGGGCGCGCGAGGCCTGAGGAAGAACACGCGGCAGCGGCGGCTCTTGATCGATTGGCGCTGCTGGGCTCGCAGGGAACGCTGGGCTGGTCTCGGGTTGTCTTGCATCTGGCTCAATGGGGCGTGCAGGCGGCAAAGGCGCTGAGAAACCCGCAGGCTTCGGCGATTGGATCTCTGCGAGCGCAGGACCGACGGAGGTTTGAGCAACGGCCAGGACAAGAAATGTCAAGCAAAAGGCAAATGCGCCGCGTGACGCCTCTGGCCCAGCATTTTCTTGATGGATGAAGCTCCCCGCCACGGATCAGATCACACCTCTCGCTATCAGCATGACACAAGTATACGGAATATGGAAATCCTGGCGGGCAGCACCACTTTCATCCTAAAAGGGTCTGGCAAGCCCGCTGCCTTTCACGCTTACGCAGCTCACCGCAATGAAAAGCGATACATGGCTTAAGGAAGGGATGCTCTCGCGAGCAGCATTGTTGAAAATTTTGAAGGCAGCGCGCTTGAGAGACACGCATGCCGCGGCTTTGCCCCCATGGGATGCGCATTCCGGGAAGCCGGTCCCAGAGAACATGATTTGCCCCCCAGAAATGGGGGAATGAGGACACGGGCATTCCTTCCCTCGGTGACCACAGCGCCGGCCACGCTGGCGCCTCTCGCCAGCAGGCAGATCTCTTCCGCTTCTTTGACGCTTCTCGCCTGTCTCGCCACAACCCTTTCCCGCCAGCGCCCGGCTCTGCTGCAGTTTTCTTAGCTCTTCGCACTCCGCTCTAAGCAGCCAAAGATGTGTCCGCGCCTGCCAATGCTGTCAATCTGCCATTCCGGCTTTGGCGCAGCATCTTTTGCCGTGAGGTTTGCTGTAACGGAGGGTAATGAACCATGCGCGGTCTGCTCGCTCTGCCCGGAAAAACGGTATCATCACAGGGCTAAAGAAGACCGGCGCTCCGAAGCCCGGCCCAAAAGCTCTCCGGCTTGATCTTGTTCATCGGCGCGCAGAAGACGGGCTCTTTGCAGAAATGATGATGTCTCAGGTGCGGATCGCCGCTTGACCACGCTTTAAGGCAGGCGCAATGCGAATTCTGCCTTGGCCTGCGGCGTGCCCCCTGCGAGGCGCTTGCCAGGCTGATAGGAGCAAGGCAGAGGCAGAAAGGACCTCAGCCCATGAGCAAGAAATCCATTGCGGCCATAATCGGGGCTTGCTGGGTTATTTCCGGCGTACTGAATGCGGGCTTCCTAAACGCTCATCTGCGCAAGGAGCTTGCCGAGCGGTGCAATTCGAGAGAAGCAGCCTCGCAGCAATCCTTTGCTTTAGGCTATGGCGTGTTCACGGGCCCGCTCGGGCTCGTCTACACATTATTATTTACATCTCTTGTGCATGAGGGATGGACGTTGAGCAGAAGTCAGCATTGCGGGCCGGCGGGATAGGCGCCGGCGTCTCTTTGTCTTCGGCATGGTGCTTGCCGGCTCTTGCGCGCCTTCACTCAGCACGGCGCCGGCTGACCAGTGCTTAGCTCAAGCAAGCTTAAAAACACGGAGGCTTGGCGGAGACGGAGGGATTCGAACCCTCGATAGGGCTTTATGACCCTATAACGGTTTAGCAAACCGCCGCCTTCAGCCTCTCGGCCACGTCTCCGTTCATCCGGAAACCGGCGCCATTGACAGGCGGTCCCGCATGCTCGACCGGAGATATGCCCGAGCGCCAGGCGGTTGGCAAGGGCGGACGGGCGCAACAAGTATTCTTGACCGTAAGCATTCTACGTTGCGCCTGGGCCACAGGAGGCCAGGAACGGCTTTGATCCTGTGAACTTTGATTTACTTCCCTCGAATCGCAGCTAACTTAACACATGGGGCCCGGCGGGTGTCCGGCTCTTTGGCAATTTGCGCCCCACCTCACATCATATATAATATGCCGACTATGGGTTTTTGTGATGGGACCGGAGATGGGCCGCCCCTGCCCTGCGAGCGAAACGGCGGGCTTACGGCTGGACGCTGGGCAGTATACGATGCCAAGGCGTCTGCTGGAGCCGCGGGCCTGCGGGCAAAATAAAGGGCGCCATGCGCATGTGAAGACGTCGAGACCGGGGCGCTTCCGGAACTTGCTTTTTGCATTCGCCGCTGCTTTGCCTGGGCTCGCTGTTGGACGGGTGGCGGGCGCGGCCGATCTTCCTGCGCGCCAGGCGGCGCCCATCGAATATGTCCGCATCTGCGACGCCTATGGCGCGGGCTTCTTTTACATTCCCGGCACCGACACCTGCCTTCGGGTGGGCGGCCTGGTGCTGGGCGAGCTGCGAGGGCAT
>DASRYK010000034.1:0-22760 GCA_035687205.1 Methylocella sp.
CAAGGCACTTGCTGCAGCCAAAGCCGTTACAGGTAAGAGATAATGTTTTTTCTTCATTGATTTCCCTCCATATATGTGTTAGAAGATTGAGTACTGCTGGTTCTGCTTCTTGCTCACGTAAACGTGGCTAACAGAGCCGGACAAGGCTTTAACGTTGCTGCCTTTGTCAACCCGCCACCCTCCCCCGACAATGATTGCGCCTGCGGCGGCGTAAACCGCGGCTAATTGCTCGCAGCGGGATAAGCGAGGTTTAGCGCTGTCACGGTCGAATGGTTCGAAAGCAGCGCCGGACGCTGTGAAGGAGAGAGGATAAGGCGCATGCGGTCTGCAAAGCTGCCATTATAACAGCCTCAAGCAGCAACCCCGCCTTTGCACTGCGGGCATGTGTGAGATCTCATTCGCCAGTGCTTGAGACAGCGCCCCGCCTCGCCCGTGCTGCACTGAGTTTCCGCACAAAGCCCGGCCTTGAATGCCCGCGATCGAGAAATCGCTTCAGGTGGCGCGGCGGCTCGCTCATGGCTTCGTCGTCTGGCGGCGCAGTATTTTGCGCAAGCGCGAAATTCGCCTTGCGGCCTGCTGCGAAATCATAGATCACGACCGTGATCCCGCTTTCTGATGTATCGGTTACGAAGTTATAACCTTGGAGCGCTCGCCAAAGGACATAAGAGAGAGGGCCGGAAAATTTTCCTGTGAGAGGGCGGCTGAGATTGGCGGAGGATTGGTAGCGGACCCCATAGGATTCGCGCAGCGCGTCCAGCAATTCCTGCACGGTCGATCCCGCCGTTTCGACCTTGATCGCATCCGCCTCGCCTGACACATGAACTTCTGCTTGCGCGATGGCAGGAAACGCGGCTGCATAAAGGCATGGAAAGAGCCAAACACCGGAAGCTCGCGTCATATGCCTGAAAAAACACTGTCTCATTGGCCTCATCCCCGCGTGCTGCCAGTAGCGGCCGTGCGGAAGGCTCGTATGCCATTATGGTCCCAAATGCCGCTCTGAAAAGACATAGCAGCGGCGGCGCTGGTCAGAAAAGCGCAGGGGCAGAAAGGCTCGACTCCCAGCCGCACCGGGCTCAGGACGTTTGCCCTTCACCCGGCGAAGGCTTTGCGCGCTGGGTTTCTCTCAGAGTGCTGCAGCTTCCAATCCTTTGCCTCCTCGATCCTTCCGCCGCTGAACCTCAGAAGGCGGTCTGCGATATGATAATACTGCTCGTCATGGGTGATGGCGATGACTGTTTTGCCCTCCGATTTCAGCTTGGCTAGGATGCTCGTATAGAAAATTTCACGGAAGATAGGGTCCTGCTCAGCTGCCCATTCGTCGAAAACGTAAAACGGCCGGTCTTCAACAAAGGCCGAGAGCAAAGCGAGCCTCTTGCGCTGCCCATAAGAGAGATCGACAGTTGAAAATTTTCCTTCGGTGACCGTAACCTTATGGCTAAGCTGGAAACTCTTGAGCAACTTTCCCGCTTTCTCTGTGAAAGGGGGAGTCTCATAGCCTAGGATAGAGCTGAAGACGAAAGCATCGGCGAAGACGGCGGCGAAATTCTGCCGGTAAAGGTCCCTTTGCTTACCTGAGACGGTCTCGCCGCCGAGTTTGATCTCGCCCTCCGCTGGAACGAGGAGCCCGAGAATCAAGAGGGCGAGAGTTGTTTTCCCATTGCCGTTCCCTCCGGTGATGAAAACGAGCTCGCCCGGCTCGATCCGCAGATCGATTGGGCCGATCGCAAAGCCTGGCTCGCCGCCCTCTGAGGGATAGCGGTAAGTGACACCGGTCAGCTCTAGAATGCAAGGTTTTTGCAGCAAATTTAGAGCTTTTCTGGAGTCGCTCATCAGCTCTTCTTCGGCCATAGCGGCGGCCAGCGCATAAAGCTTGCGCAAGGCGACAAGACCTTGGCCAAGCACCGGGAATGTGTTCACGACCGTTTCGATGGGCCCCATGAGGAAGAGGATGGATAGGGTCCAGCTTCTCGCGGAGTCCATGCCGCCATCTGCGCTTAGAGCTGGAACAAAAAGGACGGCGCCAATCGCGATAAAGAAGAGCAGCTTGCTGCTGTGCGCGCCGAGAGCAAAGATAGTAAGTCCGGAGTTGAGGCTGCTCCGGATCGCTGATGCGGCCGGGCTAAGTTCCCGGTTCAAGAAAGCATGACGGCGGCGCGCGTCCATCTTGAGCTCTTTCCACCCCCCTGTCAGAGCGCGGAAATGGCCAAACAAAGCGTCGTCCGCCTCGCGCGCGCGGCGCATAAAACGCAGCGTCCACCGCTGGGCGATGAAGAAGACCGTCAGTCCTGCAAGAAGGAATCCGAGCAGGATCGCAAACAAAGCCCAAGAAAGCCAGGCGATATAGGCAATTCCGCCGAGCGCCATAGAGCCCTCGATAAAGAGGACGGGCAGCATGTGGTAAGCGTTTGCGACGCTGTTGATGTCTTCCGTCAAAGCCGCCATGAGCCTGTGAGGCCCATGCGTTTGAAGCTGCTCGAGTGGGATGGATAAGATGCGGCGGCTGAGCCAGATTCGCAAATCATATATGATGTTTTGTGTCAGCCGCGTCACCAGAATGTCTGAAAACGTGCCCGCAAAAAGCATGAGGAGGCATAGGCCGAAGAAAAACGCGGCCGCCTCGGTGCCGGCGTGCTCCGCATCTGCGAGCGTGCTGTTGATGAAGGCAAGAAGAACGGCGCTGCTCGCGCCCGCGGCGATGCCTGCAAAAACGGAGATCAGCAGCGGCCGTTGCGTACCGGCTGGAAGGCCGGCGAATGTCGTGAAGAGCGGCAGGCGAAGGCGCAGAAAAATGCTCAGCATTTGACTTCCGGATTTGCCGTCCGGGGCAGAGACGCACGAAATCAGTGCGCGTCAAATGCCCGCTCGTTATACTTATTGGGGCCGCTCTGAAAGCCCGGCAGGCCTGCCTGGTTCGCCTTTTTCAGCCAGATTGCGCTTGGGCATGCCTTCTACAGCCATGTCACCTGGATTCATATCGGATGGGCATTCGCCCATCCATTTCCCATTCTGCACACGGAGCGCCTCGCGCTGGCCAAAAAGCGGCGGCGAGTAAAGCGCCTGCGCCTCGATCTGATAGCTGACCGGATCGGGGATCGTGACTCTGGCCCGCGTCTTTACTTCAGAATTGCGGAACTTGCAGATTGTCTCGATGTTCAAGACGCCGCCAATTGTTCTTGTCCTGCGGCTGCTGCAGCGTGCCCGGCCAGTGATCATATTGATATTATTGAGCAAGTGCTCAGACACCTCGTCGATGCACACGCGTGCTGGGGGGAAAGCCACGGCCTCCCCTTCCGCTTTTTCGGTCACCTCCCAAAGCCCAGCCTTGCGTTTCGGCAAGTCCTCAGCCCATGCGCAAGCCGGGCCTATGAGAGACACCGCTGCGGCTGTCATCCAAGGCCAAAAGGGCCAGCGGGCCTTTTCTGGCTTGAATGCAGCTTTGTGAGTTGCACGCCTCGTCATTGACAACAGAGGGCGCAGTGTTGCGAGCGGGCTGCTTTTCAAGGCGAGGAGGCCTTGCCGGCTTGCTCTTCCTCCATCTGCTTGCGCAGGCTCAAAGGGCGCATGTCCGTCCAGACTTCGTTAATATAAGCAAGGCATTCGGCCTTGGGGCCAGTCTTGCCAACTGCGCGCCAGCCGCTTGGGATTTTCTTGTATTCGGGCCAGATCGAATACTGCTCCTCATGATTGACAACGACAGTGTAGATTGCGGATTCGTCTTCTTCCCAAGCCATGGTTTATTTCCCTTCCTGAGCCATTCTGGCGGGGTCAGCAGGAGTGCCGCCGAGATCTAGAGGAAACGTCTTTATCATGTGCTTGCGTCTTTCTGCGACTCGACCGCCTCGATGGCAGCGCCGAAACGGGCAGCAATCTGATCAATTTCATCGGCTGTCACGATGAGCGGCGGCAGGAAGCGGATCACGCTGCCGCCTCTGCCGCCAAGCTCGACGATGAGCCCGCGCCTGAGGCAGCTTAGCTGGATCCGCCTCGCCAATGCGGGGGAGGGGGGTGGAGGCTGCGATCCCTGACGCTCGCCGTCCGGCTCGACGATTTCCGCGCCGGCCATGAGACCGCGCCCGCGGATATTTCCGATGAGCGGTGTTCGAGCAGCAATGTTTTCGAGCGCCACCAACAGACGGTCGCCCATCGCTCTTGCATGAAGGTGCAGTTTGCCCGCGCGGATATGGCGTATGGCCGCCGCTCCTGCGGCAAATCCCAGCTGATTGCCGCGGAATGTGCCCGCATGAGCCCCGGGTTTCCAGAGATCGAGGCTCTGTCGATAAACGATGGCGGCTAGAGGCAAGCCCCCGCCGATTGCCTTGGAGAGGACCATCACATCGGGATCAATTCCAGCGTTCTCGCACGCAAACATGTGTCCGGTGCGGCCTAGGCCTGTTTGAACCTCATCCACAATGAGAAGAATGCCGCGCCGGGATGTTATGTCGCGTATAGCCCGGAGCCATTCGCTGGGCGCTGGATTGACGCCGCCCTCGCCTTGCACCACCTCAAGAATGAGGGCTGCTGGGGCGGTGACGCCGCCATTGGGATCGTCGAGCAGCATCTCGATGTACCTGACGTTTGCCTGCCAGCCCGCGTCACCGCCAAGGCCAAAGGGGCAGCGGTAGTCTGCCGGGAAGGGCAGGAAATGCACGTCTGGCAGCATTCCACGGCTCGATGCCCGCGCGGCATTGTCTCCGGTCACCGTCAGAGCCCCCGAAGTCATACCGTGATAGGCGCCTCGGAAGCACAAAAGGCTGCGCCGCCCTGTTGCGCAAGCGGCAAGCTTGATTGCGGCCTCTATGGCGTCGGCGCCCGAGGGGCCGCAGAAATGGACTTTCGCTCCACTGGCAAAACGGGAAGGCAGAGCCTGGAAGAGTTCATCAATAAAATGGTCTCTGAGCGGGGTTGCCAAATCGAGCGTTTGCAGCGGCACGCCGCTATTAAGGGCGGCGAGGATCGCTTCGGTTACTATTGGATGGTTGTGGCCAAGCGCGAGCGCTCCCGCTCCAGCGAGGCAATCGATATAAGCGCGGCCTTCCGTGTCAAAAACCCAGACGCCGCGCCCGGATTCAAGTGTGACCGGCAGGCGCCGGGAATACGTCCTGGCATTGGATTCGATCGCGTTGCGGGGCCCTCTGCGGGCCTCGCTCAGCGGCGGGTAAAGAGGGATTGCGCTGCATGCGCCTTCCGCTGAAATGGGCCGGATGAGTCTCGGCTGCAGGAATCTTGGCGCGTCCATGGTCCAGCCCTCGGCCTCTTTATTTTTGCTTCGTTGCGGCCAGCATAAGACGCATACCCTCCGCACGTCAGATTTCGCCTGGCGCGCGGCATCAAACATCAGCAGTCAGTCAAATTACGGGCGCGGCGAAGCGGCCAAATAACAGCAAGGTTAAAACGTACAGGGCCGCGTGATCCCGACATATCTTTATTACGCCCATAGCATTTTTTTGAAGCCGTTAAAGCGTCCAACCCCTCCCGGCACGGAAACCCCGGCGGACTGCGATTTTTTTTCACCATGGCTGGCGGATTTGGCGCCGGCAGGCCGTTCTAGCCTAAATGCAAGCGCGGCTCCGGAATCCCGCATTGCAAAATGAATGGCCTACGCTCGCGGTGACGCGTAGAGTTTAGAAAAGATGGCGCAGCTTTCAACCGCCAAGCTATGATGCTCTGGCTTGAGACTGCGGTGTCCAAGGCCACGCAGAAATGGCCAGGGAAAAACGAAACGGGTTGAGAAGCGTGACAATGAACCACAAGGCAGCGCGAGAACCGTTCTGCCAGGGCCTGGAGCGCGGGCACCAGAATATCATCGCATTGTTGCGCGCTCGCGCGTGTGGGGAGGAGGCGGGCAAGTTTGCATTTGTTTTCCTTGGAAACGGGGAAAACGAAACTGCCCGTCTGACCTTTGCCGAGCTTGACCGCTCGGCGCGGGCCGTTGCCGTTCATTTGCTAGAACTGGCCAAGCCCGGTGAGCGCGCACTGCTCCTTTATCCGCCTGGCCTCGAATTCATCGCTGCCTTCCTGGGGTGTCTCTATGCGGGCGTTATTGCTGTGCCTGCCAATCCTCCCTCGCGGCAGCATCTCCATCGCTTGACGGCCATTGTGGGGGATGCAGCGCCTTCGGCCGTTCTGACAGCAACGGGGCTCCCGGAAGAGTTTGAGAAACTGTCCGTGCAGACTTCGCAAAGCGCCA
Organism: Methylocella sp.; assembly: GCA_035687205.1. Classification (GTDB taxonomy): domain Bacteria; phylum Pseudomonadota; class Alphaproteobacteria; order Rhizobiales; family Beijerinckiaceae; genus Methylocapsa. Next base: position 6,188 of record DASRYK010000034.1, read on the forward strand.
TTATGGCCTGTCTTGCAACAAGCGGCATTGATCTTGCCGCCGCTGAGCGATGGAAGGCGCCTCCCGTTGCCCCGGAGAGTACCGCTTTTCTTCAATATACATCGGGATCAACCGGCACGCCCAAGGGCGTGATGATCAGCCATGGCAATCTCATTGCAAATGAGGCGGCGATCCAGGCTGCCTTTGGGCACAGCAGCGATTCGACCGTTGCAGGCTGGCTGCCGCTCTATCACGACATGGGGCTCATCGGGAATGTGCTGCAGCCGCTCTATGTGGGTGCCACGGCCTATCTCATGCCGCCCCTCGCTTTTCTCGAAAAGCCAGTCCGGTGGCTGAAAGCAATAACAAAATACAAGGCGCGCACCAGCGGGGGGCCAAACTTTGCCTATGAGCTTTGTGTGCGGCAAGTCTCCAGAGCTGAAAAGCGGGAACTTGATCTTTCGAGCTGGATCTTAGCCTTTAACGGGTCCGAGACGGTTCGGGCTTCAACATTATCCCGTTTTGCCGAGGCATTTGCAGACTGCGGATTCGGGCGGGAAGCCTTCTATCCTTGTTACGGTCTGGCAGAAGCAACTCTGTTCGTGAGCGGGCCGAGCCGCGGCTGTGGGCCTTTCATAGGCCATTTCGACAAGGCGGCGCTATCCCGCGGGGCTGTTGCTGCGGTTGACGCTCCCTCTGAAAAGAGCAGCACGCTTGCTGGCTGCGGGCATTGCTGGAGCGGCCATCAGGTGAGGATAGTCGATCCTGAGACGTTTCGCCCCTGCGCGGAGGGCGAGGTGGGGGAAATCTGGTTTGCTGGGCCAAGCGTCTCCCTGGGCTATTGGCGCAAGCCATCACCAACGGCGCAGATTATCCCAGACGGAGCAGGCGCGGAAGATCACCTGACCTATCTCAGGACCGGCGATCTCGGGTTTATGCATCAGGGCGAGCTCTTTATCGCCGGGCGGATCAAGGACCTGATCATCATTCGCGGGGCAAATTATCACGCAGCCGATTTCGAGCGCGTGCTTGATGAGCGCGTCCCCGGGCTCCGTCCTGGCTGCAATGCAGCCTTCGCTGCCGACCGCGGCAATGAAGAGGTCTTGGTCATCGTTGCCGAGGTTCAGCGCGATCATTTTCGCAAGCATGGGGCGGAGCCGGTATTTCAGGCGATACGGGAGGCTGTGAGCCAGGAATTTTCCGTGTCCATTGGCGAGATGGTCCTAGTGCCGCCTGGAGCGGTGCCCAAGACCACGAGCGGCAAGATAAGAAGGCAGGCCTGCCGCGAAGCCTATATCGAAGGAAGGCTGAAAGCCCTTGCCCGTAGCGGGATAGAGCCGGAGCTTTCCTCCGGCAAAGATCCTGGTGCTTTGCATCGTGACGGCGGTCACGCGGTTGCGGCAATGCAAGGAGAAGGAGCTGAAAACCGGATCGAGCGCCTTCTCACCGTGGAAATCGCGCGGATCCTCCGCTGCCCGGAATCCTCTGTTGCTGCGGACAAGACTCTTGCGGAACTCGGGCTTGACTCTCTTCAAATAGTTGCCTTGAAGCATGCGCTCGATGTGCGCTTAGCCATCGATCTTCCTCTTGCCGCTCTCCTGGAGGAGAAGTGCCTGCGTGCGCTCGCAGAAGTAATCTCTTTGCAGCCTGCCGCAGCAAAATTCCCGCCGTCCATCGGGGATGCTGCAGGACTTTCCGAAACGCAGCGCGCCATCTGGACCGTGCACCGCCTCGATGATGGCGGCATTTCATATAATCTTCATCTGGCGCTTCAGATATCAGGTGTGCTTGATCCGGTCCGCTTAAGACAAGCATTTGCACTGGTTCTCGAACAGCATCATCAGCTTCGCACCGTCTACCGGCCGGATGGTGATGGCGCTGTCCAGAGTGTGAAGCCTTTGGGAGAGCTGCCGGAGTGGTTTAGCGTGATCGATGCACGCAGTTACGATGCCGCAGCGCTGCAAGCGGATATGGGTGCGCGCACGCGCCAGCCTTTCGATCTTGAACGCGGGCCGCTGTTGCGCGTTACACTCTACTTGGGATTGCCGGGGCAAAGCACCCTATTACTTTGCGCCCATCATATTGCGGTTGATTCGTGGTCGCTCCTGCTCTTCATCGGCGATCTTGATCGTGCTTACGGGTGCCTGGAGGCAGGCTTGCCGTTTGAGCCCGCAGCTGCTCCGGCTTATGCCGATTTCGTACTCTGGCAGCAGGAGTACTTGAGAGGCGAGCTTGCCCGTATTGACTGGGAGTATTGGCGCGGCGAGCTTGGAAGACCGCTGCCTATTCTTGCTCTGCCCGCTGATTTTCCCCGGGCTTCCGTGCCAGATTATCGAGGCGCTTCAAAACTCTTGCGGATAAGCCACGGGCTGACAGCGTCTTTGAAAGCGCTTGCAAGCCGCGAAAGGGTGAGCCTTTTTGCGCTTCTGCTTGCCGTTTATGAGGTGTTATTGCACCGGCTTACTGGGCAGCCTGAAATAGTGGTTGGAGTCCCAACCAGCGGGCGCCTTCAGGCTAGGTTAGCGCGGCTTTCTGGCAACTGCGTCAATCCAGTTGCGATCACGGGCGCATTGAGTCCGCGTCTGCCATTTGTGGAATTCCTGCATGATGTAGGCAGGAAGCTGCGGGAGGCGCTCGTCCATCAAAAATTTCCGTTTCCGCTCTTGGTTGAACGCCTTCAGCCGGAACGGCAGGGCAACCACTGGCCTGTCTTTCAGACCACATTCGTCCTTCAGCAGGCGCAATCGGAGTTTCCGCCCCACATGGCGCTGCTCGCCTTGGGCGAGGATGGCGAGCCTTTTACCTGGTGCGGCTGTGAGGCCAAGCCTCTCGCAGCACAGGAGCGGGTCGAAAACTTCGACTTGAAGCTGATGGCTGCCGAAGGTGAGACCGGGCTTTTCTTTTCCTTTCAATATAGAACCGATATCTTTTTGACTGAAACGGTTTCGCGCATTGCGGATCATTATTTGAGATTGCTTGAAGGGATAGTTGCGGCACCAGATCGCTGTGTTGGCGATTTGCCGCTTTTAAATGATGCGGAGCAGCACCGTCAGCTTTTTGGGTGGAATACGACGGCAGCCGCCTATAGCAGCGACTCCTGCCTTACCGAACTGCTTGCCGCGCAAGCCGCGCGCACGCCGGACGCCGTGGCGGTCTCTTTTGACGGACTGAGTCTTACCTACGCCGAACTCGACGAGCAGTCGGAGCTGCTTGCAGCCTATCTTGAAAGCCGCGGCGTCCGGCCTGACACAGTGGTAGCGCTCTGCCTTGAGCGTTCGCTCGAAATGATCATCGGTATTCTTGGCATCATGAAAGCGGGCGGAGCTTATTTGCCGCTTGATCCTGAGTATCCAAAGGAGAGGCTTGCCTTTATGGTGGCCGATGCGGCTCCGCTTTTGATTTTGACCAAAGAACAGAACGTTCCGCTTATCCCGGAAGGCACCGAATGTTTTTGCATCGATAAGGAGTGGGGCAAAACGGCAGATTTAAGCAGGAAGAGCGCTTCCGCTCGTATTCTTCCCGGAAATCTTGCCTATGTCATTTATACATCCGGCTCCACAGGGCGGCCTAAGGGGGTTGCCGTTCCGCATGGCGGGCTCATCAACAGGCTCGAATGGATGCGCGCCTATCTTGGCGTGAGCAGCAGCGATGTGGTGCTGCAGAAGACTCCTTATGGATTTGACGTATCGGCATGGGAGTTCTTTTTACCATTCCTAGCCGGGGCGAGGCTTGTGATGGCAGGGCCGCATGATCATGCGGATCCTGCGCGGCTCGCGGAATTGATGGCCCAAGAAGGTGTGACAATCTGTCATTTCGTGCCGTCGATGCTTAGCGCCTTTCTGGACCATCCAGGCCTTCCAGACTTTGCGGCGTTGCGTCATGTGGTGTGCAGCGGAGAGGCGCTGTCAGCGGGTTTGCGGGACCGATTTCTGGCCTGCCAATCTGCGCAATTGCACAATCTTTATGGGCCGACCGAGGCGTCCATCGATGTGACGGCCCATACGTGCGCTCGCGGCAGCACAGATACGAATGTTCCAATTGGGCGCCCAGTCTGGAACACGCGAATTTATATTCTCGACGCTGCGCTCAACCCGGCGCCCGTGAACGTTGCAGGCGAGCTTTATATTGGCGGCACCGCCTTGGCGCGGGGGTATCTTGGGCGTCCTGGTCTGACGGCGGAGAGGTTTGTTCCAGATCCTTTTGCAGCGGAAGGCTGGGGTCTTGAGGGGGAGCGTCTTTACCGGACTGGGGATCTTGCGCGGTGGCGCGCGGATGGGACAATAGAATATCTTGGCAGGCTCGACCATCAGGTGAAGATCCGCGGATTCCGGATCGAGCTCGGAGAGATCGAGGCAAGGCTTTGCGCCCATAAAGATATCCGCCAGGCTGTTGTTGCAGTACGCGAGGCGGGGGCGGTCAAGCAACTGGTAGCCTATGTGGTGCGCGCGGGCAGCTCCTCATGCGATGCTGGAGCGCTTCGCGCATGGCTGCGCTGCTCATTGCCCGATCATATGATCCCTGCGGCCTATATGTGGCTTGATGCCTTGCCCCTGACCCCAAACGGCAAGATCGACCGGAATGCGCTCCCCGTGCTGGAAGCGGACTCGCTGGCAGCGGATTACGTGGCGCTGCAGACACCAGAGGAAGAGCTGGTGGCTGATGTCTGGAAGGAAGTCTTGGGGGCAGCGCGTGTCGGCGCCACAGACAATTTTTTCGCGCTCGGCGGCGATTCCATTCTGAGCATCCAGGCATCTAGCCGCCTTCGCGCAGCAGGCTTTGAGGTCACGCCACGGCAAATGTTTCTGCATCCTACGGTGCGGGAGCTTGCGCCTCGTCTGCGCCGGATCGCTGGGGAATCGAATGAGTCTCACATAAATTCCTGCCAAAGTTTTTCTCTCGCCGAGCTGACCACAGAAGAAATCGATTCTCTGAGGGCGCGATATGACGATCTCGATGATATCTATCCTTTGACACCGATGCAGGAAGGGATGCTGTTTCATTGCCTGATGCAGCCAGGAAGCGGCGTCTATATTTTGCAGGATCAGTACGAGATTCGAGGCCATATCGATATCGAGGCCTTCCGCTCAGCGTGGCAGAAGGTCGTGGACAGGCATAATATTTTGCGCTCAGCGATGGTGTGGCGGAATATTGGAAAACCGCATCAGCTCGTTTTGCGAAACGCCAAGCTGCCCTTTTACTTCGAGGACCAGCGCGGATTGACAAGCGAGGCCCAAGAGCAGCGGCGCGCCGGGATCTTAGAGGCCGAGCGGCGTGAGGGCTTTGATCTGGAGAAGCCGCCGCTCATGGCGATCCGCTTGTTCAGGCTCAACGATGATCTATGGCGGTGCATTCGGAGCCACCACCACATCCTGACCGACGAATGGTGCACCTCAATTCTCTTTGTTGATTTCCGCGACAATTATGCGGCGCTTGCTGGCGGACGTCAGCCGCCAGTGCGCAGCGCCTATTCCTTCCGGAATTACCTCGCCTGGCTTAAAAGCCGGGACCCGGCAGTGGCGGAGGCTTTTTGGCGGAACTGCCTCAAGGGCTTTCATGAGCCGACGCCTCTTGTGATCAGCCATGCGCGCAGAAAAAGCAGCGCGGCTGCGGCGCAAGTGCTTGATGCCGAGGCCCATCTCGGCAAAGAGGAAACCCTTGCGCTGCAAAGAGTTGCGCAAGAGTATAGGGTTACCCCCAATACCGTGGTTCAGGCTGCCTGGGGCGTCCTGCTTGCGCGCTATGCAGGCAAGCCGGATGTCGTTTTCGGTATCACGGTCTCTGGCCGGCCCGCCGAACTGCCCGGGATCGAAGAGACGGTTGGCCTCTTCATCAATACCTTGCCGCTCAGGCTGAAAATTCGCGGCAGCGAGCGCATTTCGGCCTGGTGGCAGGAAATCCAGGCCCTCAATCTTGAGTTGCGTCAGCATGAATATACCCCTCTTGTCCAGTGCCAAGCCTGGAGCGAGGTGCCCGGCGGCGCCCCTCTTTTCCAGCATCTGCTCGTCTATGAGAATGCCCCGGTCGATCCGAGCCTTTTGACGGACCGCTCTGTTCTCGACATGCGGTTCATTCGCAACCGGGTGCATACCAATTACCCGGTCACGGTGACAGTCATTCCCAGAGAGGAGCTGAAAGTCAGAATCACATATCAGGCGGATCTCTTTTCCGAAGAGTCCGTGCAGCGCTTGCTCGCGCATTTCCTGGGGCTTCTGCGATCGATGATCGCTCAGCCTGAAGACAAGCTCGTCGGCCTTTCCTTGCTTCTTCCAGAGGAGCGGCAGCAACTTATGCGTTGGAACGCGACGGCGCATCCCTATGCGCCGCCTGCCGATGTCATCAGCAGTTTTGAGATGCAGGTCTTGCTGTGCCCGGATGCGCCCGCGGCGCGATGCGGCCAGGAGATCCTGAGCTATCGCGAGCTGAATATCCGCGCGAATAAATTGGCCCATGGCCTGATCGCCCGCGGTGTTGGGCCCGAGACCGTTGTTGCAATTACTGGCGAGCGCAGCCTGACGTTTCTCGTGATGTTGCTTGGGGTGCTGAAGGCGGGAGGCGTGTATCTGCCTATCGACCCGCGCCACCCGCGGCTTCGCCGCCTTACAATCATCAAGGATAGCGGGGCGGCCGCCGCTTTAGCGGATGAAGCTTGGCTTCCCGAACTGCAGACGCTTTGCGAGAGCACCGGCACCGCCGCCGCTTCGCCCAGCGAAATCGAGGACGCAGGCGGGGAATCGAATCCGCCGCTTCGCGTCAAGCCGCAAAATCTTGCCTACATCATTTTCACGTCGGGATCGACGGGCACCCCCAAAGGGGCGATGGTTGACCGTCTTGGGATGTTCAACAATCTCATGACGAAGATACCAGCGCTTGACCTTGGGCCAGGCGATATCATCGCCCAGACCGCATCGCAGGCTTTTGATATCTCGGTCTGGCAATTTATGACCGCGCTTCTCTGCGGAGCCTGCATCGATATCCTGCCAGACGATGTGGCGCAGGATCCTGGCTCTCTGCTCGGCGCTTTGCGTGACCGGGGCATCACGGTTCTCGAAAGCGTTCCATCGGTGATTCGCCAGCTGCTTGATGCTGCCGGTGAAGTGCCGCCGCTTCTCCGGCTTCGGTGGCTATTGCCGACCGGCGAGGCGCTGCAGCCTGATCTTTGCCGCCGGTGGTTTGCGCATTATCCCAAAATTCCAATGCTGAACGCTTATGGGCCGGCGGAGTGCGCGGACGATGTCGCTTATCACCGGATCGATTCCGCGCCCTCCCCTGATCAGCTCGTGACGCCCATCGGCCGCCCCGTATCCAACTTGCAGCTTTATATTTTGGACCGCAGCCTCGATCCTCTGCCGGTTGGAGTTCCCGGCGAATTATGCGTGGCAGGCATGGGAGTTGGCCGCGGCTACGTCAAAAATCCGGGCCTCACGGCATCTTCATTTCTTCCAAACCCCTTTGGCGGGCAAGGCGAGCGTCTTTACCGGACGGGCGATCTGGCACGTTTCCAGCCAGATGGAACGATTGAATTTCTCGGCCGGATCGATCAGCAGGTGAAGATCCGGGGCCATCGGGTCGAGACGGGCGAGATCGAAGCACAGCTTGCCCGTCATCCTACGCTCAAGGAAGCTGCAGTAAAGGTTTGGGAGGATGAAAAGACCGGTCAGCGGCTAGCAGGGTATTTCGTTCTACGGCCTGGCGAGACGGTAAGGCCAGAGGGCTTGCGCAGATATCTGCGCAATTTTTTGCCAGACTACATGGTGCCAGAAATTTGGATGGAGCTTGAGGCCCTGCCGCTGAATGCCAATGGCAAGCTCGACCGCAAGTCCCTTCCGCCTCCAAATCAGGCATTTCAACAGCAGGGGTACGAGCCTCCGGCAACACCAACGGAAGACATTCTTGCAGGCATATGGGCAGGGCTTCTCAATTGCGGCCGCGTTGGCAGACATAGCAATTTCTTCGAGCTTGGCGGGCATTCCCTTCTGGCAACCCAGGCCGTTGCACGGGCGAACAGCCGCTTCGGGCTGAAACTTCCGTTGCGCGCGATTTTCGATGCGCCAACTCTCGCCGCTTTTGCGCGCCAGGCCGATGCTGCACGCCGTACAGCGAGTCAAGCTTGCGATCTGCCCGTCTCAAGGGCGCCGCGGGATCAAGCCTTGCCGCTTTCGCATGCTCAATGGCGTCTCTGGCTCATGCATCAAATAGATCCCGCAAATCCCCTTTACCATTTTCCTGTGGCAGTCCGGATTAGGGGGCCTTTCGATCCTTCCATGTTCGAAGCGAGCCTCAATGCGATCATCCAGCGTCATGAGGCGCTTCGCACTGTCTTCAAAGGGGAGGAAGGAGCGCCCCGCCAGGAAATCCTTTCAGAGCTGACCGTGAAACTGCGGCATGAGGCGGCGGATAGAGAGGCGATTGACGGCGGCAGCGGCCAGGATGACCTCCTCCGCCGCATGCGCGAGGCCGTCGCGGTGCCTTTTGACCTTTCCAATGGTCCGCTGCTCCGGGCCATCATTTACAGCCCCCCGTCCCGGGACGGCGGAGCTCAAATCTGCGCTGTCCTTATCTGCTTCCACCATATCATTTTCGACGGCTGGTCATTCGGCGTCTTCCTAAGAGAGTTTGCAGCGCTTTATGCGTCGAAGGGCGACGCCGGCGGCGCGAGCTCTCTTCCGCTGCTTCCGGTGCAATATGCAGATTATGCTTCCTGGCAGCACGAGCAAATGCGGAGCAGCGTCATTTCCCATCAGCTTGATTACTGGATTGGCCAGTTGCGGGATGCGCCAGCGGTGCTTGATCTTGCTCCTCACCGGGCCAGAAACGCGGAGACTGGCGGCGCAGCAGCGAACCATGCGCTCGATTTGAGCCCGCTTCAGGCTGCGCTCAATGATTTCGGGCACGAGCATGCTGTCACGCCTTTCATGACGATGCTCTCCGCTTTCGCTATTCTGCTAAGCTATCTAAGCGGCGCCCGTGATATCGTTGTGGGAGCCGATATCGCCAACCGCCAGCGCAGCGAGTTTGAGCCTTTGATCGGCTTTTTTATCAACCTCGTTGCCTTGCGTATCAGGCTTAATGGCAACCCGCGTTTTGCAGATATCATCGAGCAAGTGCGCGAGGTCACTCTAGCGGCGTATGACAACCAGGATCTGCCATTCGATAAGCTTGTAGAGGCGATAAGGCCGGAGCGCAGCCGGGCGCATAGCCCTCTGTTCCAAGTCAAGCTCGTGTATCACAATGTTCCCCTTTCCGAGCTTGACTTGCCAGGGTTGAAATTCGAAGCGATTCCTTTTGAGACGGGCCGCACTGAGCTTGATCTGGTTCTTCATGTCTATGAATCCGGCCGGGGGCTGAGAGCGGTTTTTGAATATAGGGCCAGCCTCTTCGACGCACCGGCAATTGCGAGGTTCGCAGGGCTTTTCAGGCTGATTCTCGAACGGGCTATCTCTGCCCCCCTAATCACCTTTCAAGCGCTCATCGAGCTCCTTGCGGAGCACGACCGGGCAATCCGCACCGCTGGGCGCGCGGAGCAGCGCGCAAGCCGTCTCAGTAAGCTGCATGCTGCCAGGCGTAAAGGCATAGAGCTAAGACAGTGAGGCAATGCGGCCGCTATACCCTAAGGCTCCTTCGCAGGAGAGGCAGGCCATGAATACAGCAAGATATACGCCGCCGCTCGGATCGGTGCGCCGCCGTCCGGTTACCCTCCGGCCAGAAGAAATGGCAGTGTACGGCAAAATCGATGGCTGCGGAAAGCTGCCGCTCGTTGTTGAACCGAAGGTTGACGGTCTCAGCTTATCCGTTTGGGCAAAAGAGCAGCCGGGATATATCGAAGAGCTTGTGACACAGCATGGCGCCGTCTTGATGCGAGGCTTTGCGGTCACGGGCGTTCCCGATTTCGAGGAATGCGTCGTTCATCTGTGCGGCGGCGCTTTGAAGTATCAGTTCCGGGCGTCTCCCCGCACTGAGGTCGGGCGCCATGTCTATACAGCGACAGATTATCCCGCCGATCAATTTATCTTCCCTCACAATGAGCATTCCTATTCGCCAGTCTGCCCAACTTATCTGGTTTTTTTCAGCGATATCCCCGCAGCTGAAGGGGGTGAGACGCCAATTGGTGATAACCGGGAAATTACCCGGCTCATCGATCCTGAGGTGAAAGAAAAGTTCCGGCGCCTCGGCGTCCTCTATGTGCGCAATTACGGCGCGGGATTCGGCCTGCCGTGGCCGGTTGTGTTTCAGACAGAGGACCGTTTGGAGGTTGAGCGTTATTGCTCGGGCCTCGGTATAGCCTATGAATGGAAATCGAACGGCCGTCTATGCACGCGGCAAACTGGCCCGGCCTTGATCCGTCATCCCCGCACAGGCGAGGAGATTTGGTTCAATCATGCGACTTTTTTCCATGTGACGACCTTGCCCGCCGCGATAAGGGACACGCTGCTTTCTGAGTTCGCCGAGGATGACCTTCCGGCCCAGACTTATTACGGAAATGGCTCGCCAATCGAGGACGATGTGCTTGAGCATTTGCGCGGCATATACCTTAGGGCGCTGTGCCAGTTCCGCTGGCGGGCAAATGATGTTCTTATGGTGGACAATATTCTCACAGTTCACGGGCGCAACGCCTATCGCGGCGTGCGCCGTATCCTTGTCGCTATGGGGCAAGCCTTCCGGCCAGCCGATTTTGCTTCTGAAGCTGGGGCCGCGCCATGATGCTGAAGAGTGAGGCTGTTGGATTTCCTTTGTCGCAGCAGCAGCGGCGGCTATGGCGTATCTTTGATGGTCAGCACAGTCAGCTGCGCCCTCTGCGGTTTACGATCAGAATTGAAGGAGATCTTGAAGTTGCGCGGTTGCAGCATGCGTGGCTCCGTGTTGTCGAGCGCCACGAGTCACTGCGGACGCGGTTTGAGCAATTGGCTGGAATGCTTCTTCCCGTCCAGGTGATCGGCGAAGGTTCCCGCATCGGGGAGTTGCGCGATTTGAGTCAATTAAGCCTCAAGGATCCGGGGGAGTGCGCCCAAGTCATCGACTCAATCGAGAAGGAAGCGCATTTCTCAGATTTGGAGGGCAGCCCTCTTTACGCTCAGCTTGTGCGTTTTTCTGGAGAGCTGCATTACCTGATCACCGCTTTGTCGCCGCTTTGCTGTGACCAGCTTAGCGCCCAGAATTTCATTGCTGAAATAGCAGCTTCATATTGCAACGGGTTCGAGCCTGCTGGTGGAGAAGACCCTTTGCAGTATGCTGATTACGCAGCCTGGCAGGAGGACATTCTTTCGGGCGGCTTCGAGGAAGCGAAGACTTATTGGGCAGCCCATCAAGACGCCAGCGGACCAGTGCCCAGGCTGCCTTTGGAAATGCCTGATGGGGGCTCAAAGGTCTTTCTGCCCGGTAAGGTGAGCCTTCTTATTGCTCGTGACACTTTGGCTTCGGCGAGGATCCTCACGGAGAAGCATCACTGCACCCTTGAAAGCCTCATGCTTGCCGCCTGGGTGACCCTCTTGCACAGGCATGCGAACATTCCGCAGATGCAACTGACGTATCTCAGCGATGGCCGGAGCGAACCATCGGCCACGGCAGTTGGCGCATATGAAAGGCCGCTCCCACTGCGTTGCGCGATCAATGCGAAGGACAGCCTTATTGCTCTCGCCAGGCGGCTGAATGAGATATTGGAAGATCACCGGGACTGGCAGGACTATTTAGAGGATGGGTCTGACCAAGCCGGTGACGGGGCACGCCCAAATCTTTCTCCGGGATTTGGCTATTGCCACGCGTTGACATGGCTGCAAGCAGGCCGCGTTCTTCTGAAGATCGAGGAGTTCCCGGCGCCTTCAGGAACCTACCGGCTTAATCTGCAGTGTCTAGCTCACGAAGACGGCATGATAGCCGAATTCCATTACGACACGGCGAGGTTTTCCCAAGCTGCAGTGAAGTGCATCGCCGGTCAGTTGCAATTCCTCATTCAGGGCGCTCTCCTTAGGCCTGAGGCGCAGATAGCGCAGATTTCGCTAACGAGCGCTCCTGAGCGGAAGCAAGTGGTGAGCTTTGCGGGAGGCTTTGCTGTGCCGGCCTCGGCTTCTCCTCAAGCTGCGGGCTTGCATGAATTGATGGAGAGGCAGGCAGTCCTTGCCCCCGGCGCGATTGCGTTGCGCCACGGTGATGCAAGCTGGACTTATGGGGAGCTTAATTGCCGCGCCAATCTGCTGGCAGCCCGGCTGCTTTCCCTCGGACTGAAGGCCGAGGACCGCGTGGGTCTGCTTATCCAAAATCCGCTTCAGATGGTTTTGGGGATCTTTGCAGCGTTGAAGGCAGGTGCCGCTTATGTCCCATTAGATCCATCCTATCCGCGCGAGAGGCTGATATGGATGATGCAAGATGCCGCGCTTGCTTTCATTATTGCCGAACCCGGCCATGCCAGCATTGCCGAGTCCTCCCCCGCGCGAGCGATCTATCTCGAAGGCGAGACCGGCAGAGAAGAGGCCGACAAGGAAACCGCCCGCCCGGCCATCCGCATCCTGCCGGATCAGCTCGCCTATCTCATTTACACTTCGGGTTCCACAGGGCGCCCGAAGGGGGTCGCGATCAGTCACCGCGCGGCATTGTGCTCAACGCTGAGCCGCCATAGCGCCTATGAGGCGCCGGTCCAGGGGTTTCTGCTTCTTTCCTCATTCAGCTTCGATAGCTCAGTTGCTGGCCTGTTCTGGACCCTTAGCCAGGGGGGGTGTCTTTGCCTGCCAACCGCCGGGGAAATGCAAGACCCCGCAGCCTTGGCGCGGCTGGTCAAGCAGTATGAGCTCTCACACCTTCTTTGCCTTCCTTCGCTCTATGCAGTGCTTCTCGAACAAGACCGCGAAAGCCTGCGCAGCCTTAGAGCGGCCATTGTTGCGGGCGAAAGCTGCCTGCCGGGCCTGCCTGCTATGCATTACGAGCGGCTTCCTTGGGCAAGGCTTTACAACGAATATGGCCCAACCGAAGCGGCTGTGTGGAGCACCGTTCTCAATGTTGCTCCTGAGTTTATGCACGACCCAGTCTCTATCGGCCGGCCTATTGAGGGAGTGAGAGTCTATCTCCTTGATGAGCAGCTGGAGCCGGTGCCGCGCGGAGTTGCAGGAGAGATTTATATTGGCGGCAATGGACTCGCACGGGGTTATTTCCGTGCGCCGGGTGTGACCGGCGGGCGTTTTCTCCCCAATCCCTTCGGCCCGCCTGGCAGCCGTCTTTACCGCACGGGAGACCTTGCGCGTTGGCGAATCAATGGGGAGATCGAATTCCTCGGCAGAGCAGACCAGCAAGTCAAGATCCGCGGCTACAGAATTGAGCTTGGAGAAATCGAGGCAAGACTCTCCGTGCTGCCGGGGATCAATGCGTGTGCCGTAATCATCCGGGAAGACCAGCCAGGAGATAGACGGCTCACCGCTTACATTGTGCCGGCAGGCAAAGAGACTGACATCGAGACGCTGAGGGGCAGGCTGCGCCAATCGCTGCCCGATTACATGGTGCCATCTGTCTGGGTTACGCTTGAAGATCTGCCAAAAAATTCCAATGGCAAGCTTGACCGGGCCCGGCTTCCCGCGCCTGTTCAAAAACCTCAATCGCGATTAGGCCCGCGAAATGAAACGGAAGCGGCCTTGGCCGGGATTTGGAAGGAGCTCCTCAAAGCCGACGTTATTGGAATTGAGGATAATTTCTTCGAGCTGGGAGGTGACTCGATCCTGAGCATTCAGATGGTTGGACGTGCGCGGCAGCGCGGTCTCAAGGTGACTGCCCGTCAGCTCTTTGACCATCAGACCATCGCGGCGCTTGCAACTGTTGTCACACCTTTGCTGCCGCAAGCTCATGAAGCAGCAGCAGAAGGGAGCATTCCTCTCACTCCTATCCAGCGCTGGTTTTTCGATCTCGGCTATGCGCGCCCAGGCCGCTGGTGCCATAGCATTATCCTCACGCTGCGCGAGCCTCTCGCCATCCCGGCCATGGAAGCGGCCTTAACCGCTGTGCTTCGTCACCATGACGCGCTGCGCATGTGCTTCGTGAGGGACGAGAGCGGGTGGCACCAATTTGCGGCGCCACAGCTGCCAAAGGCGTCTTTGGAGAGGATAGAATTAACAGCTATGTCCGCAGCGGAGCGCATTGCGGAAATTAAACGCATAGCAAGCCAAGGACAAGAGATCGATCTTGGCTCTGGTGAGATGCTGAGAGCCGCTTTTGCCAATGCTCCAGGCGGCGGGCCAGATTATTTGATCGTGACGATGAGCCATCTCGTGGCCGATGGGGTATCGTGGCGCATTCTGCTCGAAGATTTGGAGCGTGCTTACACCCAGGCGCGGGCGGGTGAAGAGATTTCTTTGCCGCCGCCCACATCGTCCTACGCGGAATGGCCGCAGAATTTGCGTCACTACGCGCAAACGGATACCGTCCAAGCCGAAGCGAATCAATGGATCGCTTGGCTTCAAGGGGCTGAAACGTCAATTCCAGCTGATAACATAGCTGGTGACCGGCTCGAAAGAGCGAGTATATCGCATCAGGTTCAGCTCGACGAAGCAGAGACAGAGGCTCTGCTGCATCGTGCCTCCGTTGCGTACCGCGCTGGAGCCGAGGATTTCTTGCTCACGGCCTTAACACTGACTCTTGGCCGGTGGATCGGCAGCGGGAGTGTGCTGATCGACATCGACAGCCATGGCCGTGAGCCTCTGTTCGAGAATGTGGACCTCACGCGGACAGTTGGGTGGTTTACGAGCGTTTCACCTCACAGGCTCTCCGCCAATCCCAGCGCACCGCCTGCTGCCAGCTTGAAATCCATAAAGGAGCAGATGCGGAAGGCACCGCATGGCGGGCTGCATTATGGCTTGCTGCGTTATCTTGACGAGGAGGGCAGAACTGCAACTGCCTTGAAAGATCTCCCGCAAGCGCAAGTTCTTTTCAACTATATGGGGCAGCTCGATATTTCTTTTTCTGGGTCAGCCTTTTCGCTGCTTGATGGCGAGGCCTATGGAGGCCGCGACCCCGATTGGCAGCGTCCGTATGAACTTTCCATAAACGCCGATGTTTTCAGCGGCCGGCTGCGCATGACTTGGGATTACAGCAGTGCGCGCTACAGCCGCGAAACCATCGAGAAGCTGGCTCAGTCGTGCCTTGCCACATTGAAGGCCCTGATTCAGCATTGCCTGTCGCCCGGCGCTGGCGGCTATACGCCCTCCGATTTTCCGCTCTGCGGGCTCGATCAAGCACAGCTCGACCAGCTGCTTGGATCCATGCGCGGCATTTCCGATGTCTATCCGATGACGCCGCTGCAGCAGGGTATTTTGTTTCATTCGCTTTGTGCTCCGCGCTCCGGCATCTATGTGGAGCAGCTCAGCTGCATCCTCGAGGGAAAGCTCGATAAAACGGCGTTCATGGATGCGTGGCGGCTCGTTGTTTCTGCCCATCCCATCCTGCGGACCGCGTTTGTTTGGGAAGGTGCCGGCCGGCCGCTGCAGGTTGTGCATGGCGAAGTGGCGCTGCCAATTGAAGAACAGGACTGGCGGGACGTTCCGGCCGGAGACCAGGAGAAGCGCTGGAAGGCCTTTCTCGACTCCGACCGGGAGGAAGGTTTCGATTTTGCACATCCGCCTCTAATGCGCCTTGCGCTCATGCGCTGCGGCGAGGATCGCTGGTTTTTCCTATGGAGCCATCATCATGTGCTGCTCGATGGCTGGAGCGGCCCTCTGGTCCTTAAGGATGTGTTTACGGCATACCGCGCTCTTTCCGCCGGCGAGCCGGTCCGGCTCTCAGCGCGGAGGCCGTTCCGCAACTACCTTGCCTGGCTTTCAACGCAGGATTCCAAGCGCGCCGAGGACTTCTGGCGCCGCACGTTAGCTGGCTTTGTCCGTCTCACACCCTTGCCATTCCAGGCGAGGCCGGAGAAAGTTTCGCCGGAATCTCGAATGAAACACGCTGAGTTGGCCTTGACACTGCCTGCCTGGCTGACTCGAGCCATGGAGGATTTCGCGCGGCGCGAAAAAATCACTCTGAACACGCTGGTGCAAGGGGCCTGGGCAATTCTTCTGAGCCGGCTTAGCGGCGAGCGTGATGTTTTGTTCGGGGTCACTGTTTCGGGGCGGCCTGCGGAGCTCGATGGCGTCGAGGCAATGGCAGGGCTCTTCATCAACACGCTGCCGCTGCGTGTTCAGGCTGAGCCCCATGCAAAACTGGCAGGATGGCTGCGGAACTTGCTTAGGCACAATATGGCGTTGCGTGAGCATGAGCATGCAGCGCTCGTGGATATTCAGCGCTGGAGTGAAATACCGGCGGGCGAGCCTTTGTTTGAAAGCCTGCTCGCATTCGAAAATTATCCCTTGGATGCCGCCCTGCGAGAAGAATCAGGCCCGATAGGCGTGCACGACGTTCGCTTCGGCGAGCAAACCCACTACCCTTTGACCATAGTTGCATTTCCTGGCCCGCAGCTTTCCTTCAACATCAGCTATGATTGCGGCAGGTTCACTCCGGACAGCGTCTCCCGGCTAGTTAGTCATTATGTGAGTATTCTTGAATGGATTGTTGGGGCACCGGAGGCCTGTGTAGGAGATGTTCAGTTATTGGGCGGGGAGGAGCGGCGGCATCAACTATTTGGGTGGAA